>RKRQ01000095.1 GCA_007571325.1 Candidatus Dadabacteria bacterium | reverse complement strand
TCTTCGCACATGAAAAAGAACCCACAAGCAGAAAACCAGCGATAAAAAACAGGAAGATAGATTTTTTCATAGTTAAAGCCTCCAATTTCATTTCAGCATCTCGACTATACTATCAGCAACTTCGGAAATACTCATATCATCCGTAAAAACAATTTGCGGGGAAAGTTCATAAATATCTTTTCTCTTAATGAAAAGTTCCCGGAACTTGGCACGAGGGTTTTCAATGTCAAGAAGAGGCCTCCCCGCCTTATTCTTTACTCTGTTCCACAGTGTATCGACATTCGCCTTCAGATAAAAAACCTTGCCCGAGGCATCCATTATGTCACGGTTTTGTCCTCTTAGAACTACCCCTCCTCCCGTTGAGAATACAGCCGGAGAAGCTTTCTGCGAGAGAGTCAAAAGCATTTCGGTTTCCTTTTGTCTGAAACTTTCTTCTCCACAAGATTTGAATATGTCTGTTATTGAAAGTTTCTGGACGCGTTCTATCTCGATATCAAGATCATAGAAATTCATTCTCAGCTTTCTGGAAAGCTCCCTGCCCACGGTGGTCTTACCCGCTCCCATAAATCCCGTAAGGAAAATGTGCCGTTTTTCTTTCACGCCGCTTTATAGTTTTCTGACAACAGGGGAACTATCGTCGGGGTTATTTGCACTAAACAACATCTTCTCCACGTACTTACCTATCACATCGCACTCTATGTTAACTTCTCGACCCCGGCGAAATTCAGAAAAGGTAGTTTCGCGAAGCGTGTAGGGAATTATATTTACTGAAAACTCCGCCCCCTTTACCGAGTTAAGCGTGAGACTTACTCCATCAACGGCAACTGATCCCTTTTCAACCATATATTTTGCAAGCTGTGGAGGAATCGAGAAAGAAAAAACCCGGGATTCTCCTGCAGGAGCAATGGACTGAACAACCCCGACCCCATCCACATGACCCATTACAATATGTCCACCCATCCTGTCTCCGACTCTAAGAGATCTTTCAAGATTTACTTTGCTCCCCACACGAAGTCCAGAAAGATTTGTTCTGGAAAGAGTTTCAGAAGATGCATCAATGGAAAAACTTCCATCTCCTACTGAAACCACTGTGAGGCACACGCCGTTTACGGCAACGCTCTCCCCCAGAATCAGTTTTCCGGCATCAATCTTCTGAACCTCAATCCTTAGAAGAATACCTTTATCCTTTTTCTCAAACGCCCTGACCGTTCCCATGTCTTCTACTATTCCACTAAACATCTAGTTCTCCTTGTTCCATCCCACGGTTCCTAAAACCAGGATCAAGATGGCTCCAACAGTAATTGCGGAATCAGCAACGTTAAAAGGAGGCCATACAAGATCAGGACTCCCAGGCAAGTAGACCGCGATAAAATCAGTTACATATCCGAAGCTAAATCTGTCTATTGAGTTCCCAATTGCTCCCCCAAGCACAAGAGCCAAGGCATAACGAAAGATTTTCTGCTCTTCGCTCAATCTGCGAAAAAATAAAAAGATTACTACAAGCACGAGAATAAAGACGATAATATAGAAGTAATATCTTATGTTCTCAGGCATGTCCTTTAACATACCAAAAGCTATTCCCGGGTTTTGTAAATGCGTTATATCAAACCAAGAAAACACATTTATCCTAGAGAGAAATGGGACATGAGTCTTAACAAGCCACTTGGTTAGCTGGTCAAGCGACACGACCAAAAAAGATATAACGAATACGCTCAAATAATTTCTCATGAAAAAGATAAGAACCCCCTACCGAAAAGAAAATCTACAAACTCTTGTCCTGAAGTTCTGTCTTACTTCAATTGAAACTCTATAGGAACTCTGACCCAGCTTGCGACTGCCGTGAAACCTCTTTGCGCCGGGACGAATTTCCACTTTTTTACCGCTTTCAAAGCAGCTTTATCAAGAACCTTGTAACCAGAGGATTTGTAGATGGCTATTTCCTCGGGCTTCCCGTTTGGAAGCACCCGAACGTTAAGTACTACTTTGCCCTCATAACCACGTCTTATAGCAACAGCTGGGTAGGAGGGTCTGGGAGTAAAGCCGTAAGATGGTTTTGCATTTGTGACATAAGATTCTTCAGGTTGTTCCTCCTCGGCAGGCGCGGGGTTTTTTGACTTTTTAAGCGCCAAGGAATCATCCCGCTTTTCCACTTTTTTTGGAACTTTTTTCTTTTTTTTCTCGACAACCTTTTTTTTCTTTAGAACTTTTTTTACGGGCGCAGGTTTTTTGAATTCATATTGCCTCAGGGAAACCTCTATGTGATCGCCGTATACGGGAAGGCTTTTCTGAACAACAATCTGTCCCCAAGCAAGAGAGATAAAAACATGGAAAACAATTGAAAATAGTATGAATTTCCTGAAATTGTCAACTGACCCACCCATACCAACATATTACTCTATATTAATAATCAGAAACTCTTTAATTCCTCCAGGAACCCTGACCTGTATTTCATCGTCGACCCTCTTCCCAATAAGCGCGCTACCGACAGGAGAAGTAACGGATATAAAACCTCTATCCGGTTCGGATTCATCTTCTCCAACAAGCCTGTATTTTTTTATATCGCCCGAATCAACATCCTCCACCGTAACCGTAAGACCGAAAACAACTCTATCGCGTGCGGTGATTTTCTCGGGGTCGATTACTTCTGCGCGGCTAAGGCGACCCTCTATTTCCTGTATCTTCCCCTCTATAAATGACTGTTTCTGCTTGGCTGTTTCATACTCTGCGTTTTCGGAAAGATCCCCGAGAGACCTCGCATATTCTATCAGTCTGATAACTTCCTGTCTCTCAACGGTCTTTAATCTGTGGAGTTCTTCCCGAAGCTTTTTCCAACCATCAGGAGTAATTAAAACTCTTTGAACACTCATCTCTATTACCTCAATCATCCCCACATATTTATTAATAGTAACTCTGCAAAGCTTTTACTTCCAGATGGCTTCTCAAAAGAGCCTCAATAGCGCTAACCCCGGCAATAGCGCCAGCCAGGGTAGTGAAATAAGGAACGCTGTTCATAAGAGCTGTCCTTCTAATTGAGTAGGACTGCGCAATCTCTTTTTTCCCGAAAGTGGTGTTTATAACCAACTGTACATCACCATTTTTAAGGTGATCCACTATATGAGGGCGGCCTTGCTTAACCTTTTTTACAGTTTGGGAAAATATACCATTTTTATTGAGAAATTCCGATGTGCCTCCGGTAGCCATTATATCGAAACCCGAATCACTTAACCTCTGAGCTATATCAAGCATCTTTGCAGATTTGTCCTCATTTTTTACGCTTATGAAGGCCACTCCTCCTAACGGAAGGTTGTTACCGGCTGCAATCTGGGATTTAGCAAACGCCTGATCAAGGTCAGGAGCAATTCCCATAACCTCGCCGGTGGACTTCATCTCCGGACCAAGAATCGTGTCAACTTCCGGAAATTTGACGAAAGGAAAAACTGATTCTTTAACGCAATAGTGATTTGGAACTATTTCTTCTGTGTATCCAAGTTCCTCCAGAGATTTTCCTATCATCACTTTGGTCCCGATCTTGGCCAGTTGAACCCCTATTGCCTTGCTTACGAAAGGAATGGTTCGACTGGCTCTTGGATTTACCTCAATTATGTAAACCCTGCCGTCTTTTACGGCAAACTGAATGTTGACAAGCCCTTTTACCTTCAAAGCAAGCGCAAGCTTTTTTGTCTGAGATTTTATTTCATCAACAATTTCGGTTTCCATTGAAAACGGGGGTAAAATCGCCGCGCTGTCTCCCGAATGAACACCAGCCTCCTCAATATGCTCAAGCACCCCACCTACAACAACCGTATTACCATCACAAACTGCATCCACATCAACTTCCTTTGCGTCTTTTAGGAAATGGTCTATAAGTATGGGATGGTTCGGCGACACGCTTGCCGCTTCACGTATATAAGTTCTTAGAGATTCTTCATCGTAAACTATTTCCATGGCGCGACCACCCAGAACATAAGATGGTCGGACCATTACCGGATATCCTATCTGACCAGCTATGGAAAGAGCCTGTTCTTCGCTTCTCGCCGTATCGCTCTGCGGCTGTAGCAGACCCAGCTCAGAAACGAGCTTTCTGAACCTGTCTCTGTCTTCCGCGAGATCAATGCTCTCAGGAGAAGTACCTATTATTCTCACCCCATGGCTCTCAAGTGCTAGGGCGAGGCGAAGCGGGGTCTGTCCTCCCAAGTGAACTATAACTCCCCAAGGATTTTCCCTTTTTATAAGAGCCAAGGTATTTTCGAGAGTAAGCGGTTCAAAATAAAGCCTGTCCGAAGTATCGTAATCCGTGCTTACAGTCTCGGGATTACAGTTAACCATAATTGATTCATATCCTTCTTCCCGAAGCGCAAAAGACGCGTGCACACAGCAGTAATCAAATTCTATACCCTGTCCTATGCGGTTCGGTCCCCCACCGAGTATTACAACTTTTTTTCTGTCGGTGGGAAGCGCTTCACTTTCACTATCGAAAGTTGAATAGAGATAAGGAGTGTAGGCTTCAAATTCTGCTGCACAGGTATCAACCATCTTAAAAGAAGGTTCAATTCCTTCGCGGAAACGAAAATCTCTCACTTCGCCTTCCTCAATGCAAAGGGTCTTTGCAATTTCAATATCGGAAAAACCATAATGCTTGGCCTGAGAAATGACTTCATGTTTAAGTCCATTTTCCAAAAGATGCGACTCGAAATCGACAATCTGCTTAATGTTTCTGAGGAACCATGGGTCCACATGAGAAATTGAATAAATTTCCTCTAAGTCCATTCCCAGACGAAATGCGTCAGCTATATACCAGAGCCGACGAGGAGATGGAACTCTGAGTTTCTCCCTTACAACTTCCAGGTCATCCGACATCGTCTCAAAACCATAAGAATCTATCTCAAGAGATCTTATTGCCTTCTGCAAGGACTCCTTGAAAGTCCTTCCAATGGACATGGCCTCTCCCACGGATTTCATCTGCGTAGTGAGATTCGGGGTTGTCTGCGGGAATTTTTCAAACGCGAATCTGGGTATTTTCACCACAACATAATCTATTGTCGGCTCAAAAGACGCCGGGGTGTATTTTGTTATATCATTGGGGATTTCATCAAGCGAATAGCCAACCGCAAGCTTTGCGGCTATCTTGGCTATCGGGAATCCGGTGGCTTTGGAAGCAAGAGCGGAACTCCGGGAAACTCTTGGATTCATCTCTATCACCATCATCTGCCCGTCTTTAGGGTTAACGGCGAACTGGATATTGGAACCCCCTGTATCAACGCCGATTTCCCTTATTATAGCAATGGAAGCATCACGCATCTTCTGGTATTCCTTGTCCGTAAGGGTTTGCGCGGGAGCGACGGTTATGCTGTCTCCGGTATGAACACCCATGGCGTCAAAATTCTCTATGGAACAGATTATGACTACGTTATCCATGTGGTCTCTCATGACTTCGTACTCAAATTCCTTCCACCCCACTATAGATTTTTCTATGAGTATCTCGCTTGAGGGAGAACTTTCGATTCCCGACTTGGCAAATTCATCGAATTCCTCTTTGTTGTAAGCAACGCTTCCTCCGGTTCCACCAAGGGTAAAAGAAGGTCGTATGATGACCGGAAACCCTATAGACTCCACAACTCCCCACGCCTCTTTCATATTGTGCGCGATACCGCTTTTTGGTACCTCAAGACCTATGTCCGTCATAGCTTTTTTGAAAAGATCCCTGTTTTCCGCTTTTTTTATCGCAGGGAGTTTCGCACCTATCAGTTCCACTCCATGACTTTTGAGCACACCCGATTCGGCAAGAGAAACGGCAAGGTTAAGGGCCGTTTGCCCACCTATTGTAGGTAAAAGTGAATCGGGTTTTTCCTTTTCTATTATTTTTTCCAGTATTTCAGGAACGAGCGGTTCCACGTAAGTTCTGTCGGCAAAGTCAGGATCGGTCATTATGGTGGCCGGATTGCTGTTCACCAGAACCACTCTATAACCTTCTTCTTTCAGTACCTTGCACGCCTGGGTTCCCGAATAATCAAATTCGCAGGCTTGCCCTATAACTATCGGACCGGAGCCGATAACCATTATGGTTTCTATGTCAGTTCGCTTGGACATGGAACGGAAAAACTTGTAAAAAACTGCAAATATATACTCAATAACGCATAGACAAGCAATATAAAAACCCTTCTTCTCTCTTATATCCCTACGTTATTAGTCTTCTTACTACGCAATCAATATAAAAGCATATTTAGCTTCACAATACATGCGCATTTAGAAGCAGTTGCTTTGGTAAATGAACAAGGGTTCCAAATTGATAACACTGCCTGATATTGAAGGTTTTACGGAATTTTGAGAACTATATTATGTTACTGAAAACAGACCTAATCGGGGTGCTCAACGTATATCTCTCTTCCCTTCTCAACAAACTCCTTCGCCTTGGAGTCAAGTCCTTTTTGGACCGCGTCCATATCTGAAAGACCATGATTTTTTGCATAATCCCTTATATCCTGCGTAATTTTCATTGAGCAAAATTTCGGACCGCACATGGAACAAAAGTGTGCAACCTTGGCCCCTACGGCAGGGAGAGTTTCATCATGAAACCCACGGGCGGTATCCGGATCAAGAGAAAGATTGAACTGATCATTCCAGCGAAATTCAAACCTAGCTTTGCTAAGCACGTTATCGCGAAGCTGCGCGGTCGGACAACCTTTTGCAAGATCCGCGGCATGCGCCGCGATTTTATAGGTTATAACCCCATCCTTAACATCTTTTTTGTTTGGAAGACCGAGATGTTCTTTCGGTGTAACGTAACAGAGCATTGCAGTTCCGTACCAACCTATCATAGCCGCTCCTATGGCAGAGGTTATGTGGTCGTACCCAGGCGCTATATCAGTAGTCAAAGGACCCAGAGTATAGAAGGGAGCCTCTCCGCATATTTCAAGCTGTTTGGTTACATTTTCCCTTATCATCTGCATCGGAATGTGTCCCGGACCTTCTATCATAACCTGAACATCGTGCTTCCAGGCTATCTTGGTAAGCTCCCCAAGCGTGTCAAGTTCAGCGAATTGCGCGGCGTCATTGGCATCCGCTATTGAACCTGGCCTTAGGCCGTCGCCCAGAGAAAACGCTATGTCGTAAGCCTTCATTATCTCGCAGATCTCTTCAAAATTAGTATAGAGAAAGCTTTCTCTGTGATGCGCAAGACACCACTTGGCCATTATGGATCCACCTCTTGAAACTATTCCCGTAACCCTCTCTACCGTAAGCGGAATATAACGAAGGAGTACCCCGGCGTGTATTGTGAAGTAGTCAACTCCTTGCTCAGCCTGCTCTACAAGCGTATCCCTGTAGATTTCCCAAGTAAGTTCCTCAGGTTTTCCGTTAACCTTCTCGAGAGCTTGGTAAATGGGGACGGTTCCCACGGGAACAGGAGAATTTCTTATTATCCATTCCCTAGTTTCATGTATGTTGTCTCCGGTTGAAAGATCCATTATGGTGTCAGCTCCCCACCGACAAGCCCAGACCGCTTTTTCAACCTCCTCTTCAATACTTGAGGTAACGGCGGAATTTCCGATATTTGCGTTTATTTTTACGAGAAAGTTACGCCCTATTATCATGGGCTCGCTTTCGGGATGGTTTATGTTGTTCGGAATTATTGCGCGTCCAGAAGCAACCTCCCCTCTTACAAACTCCGGAGTAATATGGCCGGTTTGAATGCGCGCATCGAAATCGACTCCCTCGTGGTAAGCAGCAAGCTGTCCGTAGAGTTCTCTTAATTCATCAATTCTCTGGTTCTCCCTTATAGCTATATACTCCATCTCAGGCGTTATGATTCCCTTTTTTGCGTAATGCATCTGGGTAACGTTTTGATATGGTGCTGCGCGAAGGGGCTTTCTTATGTTTCCGAAGGTTATTCCATTTGCTCTCTCAAATCTTCTTTTAGCGAATTCCGAGGAAAAATCGGAAAGTTCCACAATATCACCCCTTTCCCTTATCCACTTTTCGCGGAGAGGCAAAAGACCTCTGTGAACATCAATGTCAATATCAGGGTCAGTATAGGGACCACTTGTGTCGTAAAGGGTTATCCTAAACTTCTCCGCATCCTGAACATCTGAGAGATGATCGTCGGTCTTAACCTCTCTCATGGCCACTTTTATATCGTGGATTTTTCCTTTTACATATATCTTTTTTGAGTTTGGGAAAGGATCTCTTGTTATTACGGATTCAGTAGGTACTTTCTCCTTTTTTCGGGAAGAATTCATCAGCAAAAACCCCTTTGACGAAAACACTATCGGACACTATTAGTTTAGGGAATCAGAAGCCCATTTACAAATAATTTAGCAATAGAAACCCCAAGGAGATCATTAGCAACCAAGGAAGTAAGTCCACCCATTCGGTCATCGTATTATAGAAATCATCCAAGGTAAGACAAGGAATAT
>RKRQ01000035.1 GCA_007571325.1 Candidatus Dadabacteria bacterium | reverse complement strand
GTACAAACTTGAGGGTGAAGACTCCCTGGCTAAGCTTGAGCGTCTGCTTAAGACCGAAACTGACGAAGAAGTGCTAGAAGAAATTTACTATGCTTTTGATTCTATGAGGAACTGAGACCCGTTTTCTATGAGTTACGATAAAGAAGAAATAATAAAGGCAAACAAGAAATTTTACGATGCCCGCAATCTCTATGATATTGACTTGATAGAGCAGATATGGCTTGCGGATGGTCGCGCTAAGTGCGTCCATGCGGGCTGGCCGATAATTTTTGGATGGAGAGCAATAAAGGAAAGCTGGAAGACTATTTTTGAGACGGGTGGATTTAACCATGTCGATGTTTCGGATTTTTTTGTCGAAGTAAAGGAAAATACCGCCTGGCTTAACTGTGTTGAGAGAGCGACTTACTCAATAGATAATCGTAGGGTTGTCGTACTTGCTCAGGCAACCAACATCTTTGAGCTTGAAGATGGTGAATGGAAAATGGCCCTTCATCATGCTTCCTTGATGCCTATTCCGCGTAAGGAGATTGATTATGAGAGTCTTCAGTAATAATATTGAGTTTTTCCGCTATTGAGTGGACTAGCTGTCTGGAACCTTCTCCAGTCACAGCTGACATGTTGAAAGTATCGATATTTCTTTCTTTTAGCTGATTGGCTATCTTAACGCTTTTTTCCCTAGCTTCGGCGATGTCAATTTTGTTGAGCACAACCAGCTGGGGCTTTTTCGCTAAACTCTCTGAGTATTCGCTGAGTTCAGAGTTGATCTTGTCAAAATCTTCTACTGGATCTCTCCCCGACATGGGGTCAAGGTCCAGCATGTGAACCAGAAGGCGTGTTCTCTCCACATGCTTTAGAAACTGAACACCCAACCCCAACCCTTTATGCGCACCTTCGATAATCCCAGGGATGTCCGCTATCACAAAAGACTGGTGGTCCCCATAGCTTACAACTCCGAGGTTGGGAACAAGAGTGGTAAACGGATAGTTTGAAATTTTGGGTTTTGCGGCTGAGATTCTGGAAATAAGGGTTGATTTTCCAACATTTGGAAATCCAAGTATACCAACATCTGCAAGCACTTTGAGCTCAAGTTTAACTTCCCTTTGCAGTCCGCTGCGTCCTGCCTCCGCTTCCCTCGGAGCCCGGTTAGTAGGTGATACAAATCTTGAGTTTCCCCTGCCTCCTCTTCCTCCCCCGACTACAGTAAAGCGCTGACCATTTTCAGTAAGGTCGGCAAGCGTTTCCCCGCTTTCACAGGACATTACAACGGTACCCAAAGGAACGGGAATGACGAGATCGGAACCTGATTTTCCATGCTGACCTTTTCCCCTTCCAGGTTGCCCATTTGGGGCTCTGTATTCCTTTTTATATCTGTAATCAAGAAGGGAAGACATATTTGCGACGGTAATCACTACCACGTCTCCCCCCTTGCCGCCGTCACCGCCGTTTGGACCTCCCTTGGGGACAAACTTCTCCCTTCTGAAACTGACGCATCCATCACCCCCGTTACCTGATATAACGGTTATTTTCGCCTCGTCTATGAATTGCATTTTGGCTTGAGAGGGCGCCTATCATACCGCTGGAACTTCTGTATCGTATATGTTCATATCCAGATGGCTTTTCAAACCACCACGCCCTCCGGATGAAATCTCAAAGCTGTTTTTGGTGTTGCGCCATATCTTCTTTTACATTTCCGGTTATTCCATCCCAGTACTTCCACCAGTAGGAATCAGGTTCGTGGTTAGCCTTTTGCTGTTCGGCCCAGATAAGAACCTGCATGTGATCTCCGTGATAAAGAACCAGTTTTTTCGCAGCGTCGGCAACCTCTTCATCATTTATCGGAACCTTGTTGAGTTCTGCATCAAAAACGGCCTTTATTTCCTTTATGTAGGGCGCTATGGTGTTTGAAATTTCCTTGATTTTCTCGGCCGGAGTTACGACATCTCCTGGGAACGATTCCTTTATGTTTTTCATCAAATCTACGAAGTCCAGAAGATTGTCGAGAGAGTCCTGCGCTTTTTTCACTTCCTTAAGACATTTTGTAAGTTCCTTTGGGTCTAAAGACATTAAATCGGCCTCCTTGATAGCGATCATGCCCTGTTTGGGGACAGTTCTGATTCTATCACATTATTGATTAATTTACCCTGTATACCAAAAGT
Organism: Candidatus Dadabacteria bacterium; assembly: GCA_007571325.1. Taxonomy (GTDB): domain Bacteria; phylum Desulfobacterota_D; class UBA1144; order Nemesobacterales; family Nemesobacteraceae; genus Nemesobacter. Next base: position 6,373 of record RKRQ01000035.1, on the reverse strand, counting down.
CCGGGTTTGTTTTTCATATAGGCTTTAAGTTCTTCATCCAGCACTTTTTTGTGTATTGAAGAAGCGTGGCGAATATAGACCCCCGTGTCTTTTCTCACCGCGATTCCGGTGTGAGATACGTCAAGGCCATCTTTATCCGAGTAAACTCCAATATAGTCTCCTGTTTTTATATTCTTAAGTATCTGCGTACTGATCTTGTGGGACGGAATGTAGATTATATCCCTTTTTTGTACTGTAAGGCCCGGGAGCCAAAGAGAGCCGTCCGCTCTTCTGTTTAATTCCTTGGTTTGCGTCACGGCGGCATTACCTCCAATTTGCCTGGTAACATCTCGGGCGTTCCTATCGTTTCCGTTCACCCAATCTGAGAAAAAATGTCTTCTTTTCTTCCACAGCACCTTACCGCCCTTATATCTGATTTCTGCAAGCTTCTCTTTGAATTCCCCGAAATTTTCTGATCGTCTCAACGACTCCACATAGTCTATGTAAGTAAAACAATCGACTCCCGATAGGTCGATAGTAAGTTTCTCCTTCTCGGTATCTTTTCCCCCAAGGGTATCAAGAGCGTAAGGAGTTTCCAGAAAGCTTTTTGAGAGAAATTCTATCTTCGCTCCGGAACCATCTTTTAAGCCCGCCTGTTTTACAAGGGATTCAATGCTCTGTTCCGTCCAGTCAGCAAGTACTATTTTTTCCGCGTGTACTGTTGGAAGGTCCTTTGCAAATACGGCGAGCAAGAACTTAGCTGCGATAACTATTACTATTACAAGAAAAAGATTTTTAATTATTCTGTTCATACCTCTACCCAAATAGCCCGATGTTTATTCCGGCGACAAGTAAAAGATCGTTTCCAAGCAGATATAAAATAGCCGCTAGCGAAAGAAAGGGACCGTAAGCAATAGCGTATCCAGGATCTTTCTTTCGCAATATTATAACAAGGAGACCAATAAGGGTCCCTAGAATTGAGCTTAGAAATATTACAACCAGCACTCCCCACATCCCAAAAAAAGCTCCCAGCATGGAAACAAGCTTAACGTCGCCCATTCCCATCCCTTCTTTTTTTCTTATGGCTCTGTAAACCATAGCTATCAGTAAAAAAGTTCCCCCTCCAAGCAGGATTCCCCCTATTGAATTAAAAATCGCGATATCCGCCGCTTGCGGAAAGCTCACCATACCGGATGAAAAAACCGCCTCTGTTGCTTCTCTCCAGTCGGTCCTAAAAGCGTTAAATACAACCCCCGCCACTATTCCCGGCAGTGTTATAACATCGGGAATAATCATATGTCTTATATCTATTAGGGTTATAACAACAAGCGCTATGCACAGAGCGGTGTAGAAAAACAAATCATACGTCGCTCCAAACTCTCTATAAAGAAGGAGCACGAGCACCGCGCACAGAAATTCCACGACTGGATACTCAACCGATATATCCCCTTTGCAGTAAGCGCATCTGCCTTTTAGAAAAATCCAGCTTAGAATTGGGATATTGTAATAGGCCCGGATGGGAGTTTTACAGTTGGTACAACGGGAACGGGGGGAGATTATGGATATCCCGGCGGGAATTCTTCTTGCGCAGACGTTAGCGAAGCTCCCGAGCGAAGCTCCCAGAATGAAAAACCATATTGCAGAAACGATGTTGTTAAGAAAGAAAAAAAGATTTTCCAAGGAAACTCCCGCTCTGGTCACTGCTTTTTTAGACGCTTCTTTTTCGGAGTTCCTCTAGCGCCAAGTCAAAATGTCTTTTGCAGAGTTTTATAACTTTTCTGTTTTTCCCCAAGTGTTCTTTTATAGCGTGCAGGGAAGCTCTGTTGCATAGAAGCTTTACGTCCGCCCCGCTCCTTCCCTCCAACTGTTCTGCAAGCACAGAGATCTTCATATCGGTTCCCAGAGGTTTTTTGCGGGTGTGAATCTTCAGTATCTCTAGAATTTCCTTTTTCGATGGAGTCGGAATTTCAACCACCAGATCGAATCTCCCGGGTCTTAAAAGAGCCGGCTCAATCATATCAATCCTGTTTGTCGCAGCCAGCACAAGTACGTCCGAAAGTTCTTCAACCCCGTCAATTTCTACAAGGAGCTGACTTACAACCCTTTCACTCACGCGCGTAGAACTTGATTCGGAGCGTTTGGGACAAAGAGCGTCAATTTCGTCAAAAAACACTATGCAGGGGGACACCTGTTTCGCTTTCCTGAAAATTTCTCTCACTGCTTGCTCCGATTCGCCTACATATTTGGAAAGAAGCTCTGCTCCCTTTATTGAAATGAAGTTAACTTCCGTTCTATTGGCAAGCGCTTTCGCAAGAAGGGTCTTTCCAGTACCAGGAGGGCCATGAAGCAGTATTCCTTTGGGGGAAGCGACATCCAGAGCTTCATAGAAATTTCTGTGTTTCATTGGCCATATTACCGATTCTATAAGGTCGTTTTTTACGTCCTCAAGACCTCCCACATCATCCCATGAGGTTTTCGGTACCTCAACCACTATCTGCCTTATTGCCGAGGGATGGATATTTTTAAGCGCCTCAAGGAAGTCTTCCATGGCAACTTCAATCGGAAAGTTATGTCCAACATATGAACCCGTATCCACTTCCATGTCGGGCAGTATGTTCGTAAGAGAATTTATGGCTGCCTCCCTGCAGAGGTTTTCTATGTCGGCTCCCATGTACCCGCTTGAAAGCTCTGAAAGCCTTTGCAGGTCGACGTCATTTGAAAGCGGCATGCTTCTTGAGTGAACCTGAAATATCTCAAGACGGGCTTTTGTATCAGGAACCGGAAGGTGAATTTCCCTGTCAAATCTGCCCGGGCGACGCAGTGCGGGATCAATCATATCGGGAAGGTTCGTCGCTCCGATAACTGTAACGTTTCCCCTGTCCATAAGACCGTCCATCAGAGAGAGAAGCTGCGCCACTACTCTTTTTTCCACATCTCCAGCCACCTTGTCACGGCGAGAGGCTATCGCGTCTAGTTCGTCAAGGAATATTATGGACGGCTGGTTTTTCGTGGCTTCCTCAAATATCTGACGCAGCTTGGCTTCGCTTTCTCCATAAAATCTATGAATTACTTCGGGGCCATTTATTACCTGAAAATTCGAATTGGTTTCAAATGCTATCGCCTTTGCAAGAAGAGTTTTCCCACTTCCCGGGGGTCCGGTAAGAAGAATTCCTCTGGGTGGTTGAACTCCAAGCTTTTCGAAAAGCAAGGGAAAACTTATAGGAAATTCAAGAATTTCTTTTATTCTTTTTATCTGGTTTGATAGACCTCCTATATCCGCGTATGAGATTCTATCCGTATCTACTTTAGTTCTGGGTCTCTGTATAACATCCATGCGGGTTTTCTGGTTTATTACAACTGAGTGTCCCGGCATTGTAGTAAGCACATCAAAGTCTTCAACCTTGGCGGAGGACATTCTGACCGATACTTTGTCTCCGACAGTAACGGCAAGCCCTTCGAGTCTATTGCAAAGACGCTTGCTTTTGGAGGAGTCATAGAGAAATGCTTTGTCTCTTGGACACAGGGTTATCCTGCTTGCTTTTTCAACATCGACTTTTGTTACTATTACTATGTCGTCAATCTCAACTCCCGCGTTCTCTCTCGTTACCGTATCTATCTCTATTACGGATTCCGCTTCCCGCTCATCCGTGTCAAGCGGCATAGCTCTGACGACGGTTTTCTTTCTTCCGTCTATCTGTATGAGATCCCAGGACGCAAGGCCAAGTTCTTTCATGTCCAAGTTGCTGATTCTCGCGTAACCTTTTCCCCAGTCTCTTGAGTGGATTTCCGATATTTTAAGCGATATCATTAGTCGTACCTTTCAAAAAAGATATTAACGCTTAAAATTTTATGGTCAAGAAAGCACCTGGATAAGCAGGGAAGTGGTTCTTCTCAGAAAAAAAGTGGACGACAAATCAAGTGGAACTAAAACATCTGAGTCTGAGAAACTACAGAAATTATGAGAACCTCTCTCTAATGTTCTATCCTGGGCTAAACGTTATCCATGGCCGAAACGCCCAAGGAAAAACCAACCTTCTAGAAGCCATCTATCTAGTTTGTGGGTTGCGGCCTTTCTCAGGCGCAAAAAACATAGAACTTATACGCTTTGGTCGCGAATCTTCGCTTCTAAAAGGGGAGATTCTTTCAAAAAATGGCCTAAACGAAGTGCATATAACCGTGAAAAAAGAGGGGAGGCACACGCGTCTTAACTCAAAGACCGTAAGGAGTATAAGTCAACATTTCGGTCGTTTCAAAGTCGTTCTGTTTCTTCCTTCGGATATAGAGATAGTGAAGGGAGGGCTTCAGGTAAGGAGAAATTACCTAGACTCCGTCATAAGTGCCATTCACTCAGTTCACATAAAGCAGATTCGCGACTACCAAAGGGCTGTAAGCCAGAGAAACTACGTGCTTGCCTCAAGAGAAAAAGTGTCTCAGCTCTCCATGGAACTTTGGGACAGACAGATAGCGGAAATTGGGGCCAATATCGTAATCAGGCGCATTGAGATGATAAAAAGCTTTAACCACAAGCTTGTCGAGGTTTACGGGGAGCATGGAGAGTCAGATGCCTCGGCAAGAGTTAGCTACGGGTTTTCCTATGAATGCAAAACCGATATAGCCGAGAGCATAAGCGAGGCGCTTTCAAAGAATTTCCCTTTGGACAGAAAAAAGGGCCATACGACTGTCGGTCCTCACAGGGACCGGGTTGGTTTTATGCTCAATGGAAAAGACGCTTCGCGTTTCGCTTCTCAGGGACAGTCAAAAAACCTGATTCTGGCTTTAAAGGCCTCCGAGATAAGGCTTTTTAAGGAACATACGGGGACTAACCCCATACTTCTTCTTGATGACATAACGAGCGAACTTGACATAAAGCGTAGGAGTTTTCTTTTCAAAACGCTTTCGGAATTCACCGGTCAGGTGTTTGTTACTTCAACCGATAAAAACGAGATACCCCGCCTGGGGGAATTTCACTCGTTTCTCATTGACTCCGGTAGGATAAGAGTTGGTGCTTGAGTCCGTGGCTAATCGCTTTTTTGAAAAGCCGGGATAGTTGCCAAAAACATCTAAAGAGATTATTGTAGTTGAATAATCGGTTGAGGAAAATAAAGCCCCTAATTAAAAAATCTAATAAAAAACAATAAAGAAATTAAGCTGTTTTTAATGGTAAATTTGCGGCAGAGCCAGGTTCAAGCTTCAGATTCTAAAAAACAGCAAATACAGTTCTTAGGAGGAGAAAAACCGAATGGATCTAAAGATCATTGACGTCAATTTCTTTACCAAAGAGACAATAGCATCTTACGTTATTGAGACTGGCGAAGGACCAATCCTCATAGAGACAGGTCCCGACACCTCGTTTGGAAATCTTAAAAGCGGTCTTTCAGACTTGGGCTATGCACTATCTGACGTAAAACACGTGTTTGTTACCCATATTCACCTTGACCATTCTGGAGCTGCCTGGCGTTTCGCCGAGGCGGGTTCCACGATATACGTTCATCCTGTAGGGGCCCCGCATCTTGTCGACCCTGAAAAGCTAATGAAGTCTGCCAAAAGGATATATGGGGATAAAATGGAAGAACTGTGGGGTGAGGTTAGAGGAATGGATCAAAGTAGAGTTGCTACCCTTGAAGATAACCAGAGCGTCAGAATAGGAGGCGTTGAAATAAAGGCTATTGAGACCAGCGGACATGCCGGACATCATTACTGCTATCTTGTTGAAAACGCCCTTTTTACCGGAGATACAGCGGGATGTCTTATGGCAGGCGGTCCTATGATTCCTGCTACCCCTCCTCCCGAAATACATCTTGAAAAGTGGAATGCTTCCATTGAAAGGATGAAGGAGATATCTCCCGATATGATTTATCTCACACATTTTGGTGGATACACGGACGTGGATGTCCTGATTGATGCCGCATGGGAAAAACTGCAGGAGTGGTCAGAGTGGATAGGCCAGAGATTATCATCCGGAAAAAGCGATGAGGAAGTAACAGAAGAGTTCGGCAGCTATTTCAGGGAAATATTTGAACGCGAAGGTACAAGCGAGGAGATTTATCGTAAGTACGATCTGATGGCTCCCTATCATATGAATGCCGGTGGTCTTATAAGATATTGGAAGAAATATAAACTTTCGGATTCCTGAGTTTTTCTTTGTATTACGGTTTTGTTTTCTTCAGTCGCTGTCGTTATATTTATGGGCTTTTTAAATCGGGGTGTGGCGCAGTTGGAAGCGCGCAGCATTTGGGATGCTGAGGTCGGAGGTTCGAGCCCTCTCACCCCGACCATTTTTGCAATTTGTTTATGTCCGGTATTTTTCCGCGCCCGTAGCTCAGCAGGATAGAGCAACGGACTTCTAATCCGTAGGTCAGAGGTTCGAATCCTCTCGGGCGCGCCATCATTTCGT
>RKRQ01000038.1 GCA_007571325.1 Candidatus Dadabacteria bacterium | reverse complement strand
AGTATGATCGGAGAAGGCAGGCTCTCAATTGCTCTTAAGGTAGAAAAAGGAGTTGTGGATTTTGAGTCGTTGTAAACTTTTACTCCCTTTACCGTCAGTACAAATTCCATTCTGTGGGGAAGCGGGCGAAATTCGTTGATGCTTTTCTGCACCGAATCGCGCTCACAGCCCAATACGCACGCGACGGCTACCGCAGCCATTATATTCTCCTTGTTGTGTTCTCCGAACAGTGCGGAGTCTTGGATACTAAAAGAGAGTTCTTCAAACGCTATTTTTCCCTCCGCACAGTAAACGTCGGTATTTCCATTCCGTGTTCCGAAAGATATTTTTTTTGCCCTGAATGCTCTCGCGCCTTTTGACACCTCTTGATCGTCCACATTGAACACAGCCCAATCCTCTTCCGTCTGGTTTGCGAAAAGGCTGAATTTTGCCGCTTTGTATTCTTCCATGCTTGAATGATGGTCAAGATGATCTGGTGATATGTTGAGGATAACGGCTATATGCGGAGTAAAATTTATTATTCCCTGAAGTTGAAAACTGCTGAGTTCAAGCAGTAGGAAATCGTATTCGTCATCTTTTTCTGCTATTGATATAAGGGGAGTTCCTATGTTTCCCCCGGTAAAAATTTTCAAGCCGCTTTGTTTGAGCATATCGGAAAGGAGAGAAGTGGTCGTTGTTTTGCCGTTTGTTCCCGTTATGCCTATTATAGGCTTTGATACAAAATTCCACGCTAGTTCGATTTCGCTTATTACAGTTTTGCCAGCCGCTTGGGCGTCCATGACTTGAGGAAGGTCAAACTTTACCCCCGGGCTGAGTACTATTGTGTCGGCCCATTCGAAAAGCTCCGGCGCGTGAGTTCCGCACAGTATCTCTACTCCTCTTTCCTCAAGTTCTTTAACTGCAGGTCCCAGTTCTTGAGCTTCCCTGGAGTCAGTTGCTTTTACAGACGTTGCTTTGGAGTTTAAAAATTTCAAGGTCTCTACTCCTGTTATCCCAAGACCAACGACTAAGAATCTGTTTTCCGTAAGTTGCATCTGGTTACCTTATTTTCAGACTTGAAAGAGCGAGAATAGAAAGAACCACGCATATTATCCAGAAACGCACCACTATTTTTGATTCGGCCCATCCAGCAAGTTCGAAATGATGATGAAGAGGCGTCATTCTGAAAACTCTTTTTCCTGTAAGACGGAACGAGATCACTTGGATTATTACCGAGAGGGTTTCCACGAAAAATATTCCCCCTGCCACTATCAAAAGTATTTCCTGTTTTATAGCGACGGCGCTGAACCCTATTGCCGCTCCCAAAGAAAGAGAACCTACATCTCCCATGAAAACTTGTGCCGGGTGGGAGTTGTACCAGAGAAATCCCAGGCATGCACCTCCAACCGCCGCGAGGAAGATGGCCAGTTCTCCGGCTCCCTGCACATGCGGGATCTGCAGGTAGCTTGCAAACTGCAGGTTTCCGGCCAAATAGGCAAAGATTATGTAAGTAGTTATTAAGATAGTGATAGAACCTATGGCTAGACCATCAAGACCATCAGTCAGATTCACCGCATTTGAAGAACCAACTGTTACTAAGAGCGCAAAAAATATGTAGAGATATCCAAGGTCCACTACAGCCTGCTTTATAAAAGGAAAAACTATGGAAGTCGCGGAATACAGACTGCTTTCGCCTGCTCTCATCGACATCGAAAAACCTCCGTTTTCGCTCATGCAGAGAATAACCACGAATATTGCCGCAATAAGTGTTTGGTAGAGAAACTTTACTCTCGCACTTATCCCTTTCCCTTTCTTTACCTTTATAAAATCGTCGAAAAATCCCAGAATGGCGAAGCTTACCGTGAACAAAAGCACCAGCAAGACCTTGTCTACAAGAAAATTTGTCCAGAGAAGGGATGAGATTGCTATGGCGAGTATAATGAATATTCCTCCCATAGTCGGGGTACCGGCTTTTTTGCCGTGACTTTTGGGTCCGTCTTCGCGTATGGTTTCTTGGAACTGGGCCGCTTTCAACATGTTAATGAGCTTTTTCCCGAGGAAAACGCAGATAAGAAAGGAAGTTAGTCCTGCCCCAAACGACCGGAAGGTTATATACTTGAAAACATTAAGGAAAATAAAGTCTTCTTTTAAAAGATGCAGAAAGTAAAGCATGGCTTATTTCTTATAAAGCGTTTGTATGACCGTTTCCATCTTCATTCCCCGAGACCCTTTTACAAGCACTATGTCATCCTCTGTACAGGCCTCAAGAAGCAAATCGGCTGCTTGCTCGGGATTTTGCGTCACGTGACAAACTGTTTTTCCTTGTACTGCGGATACAAGCGACTGGGAGAATTCTCCCATGGCTACTACCATATCTAGGCCAAGTTCCGAGATATGTTCCCCTATTAGTTTGTGTTCTCTTTCGCTGCTTTCGCCTAGCTCCAGCATGTCTCCCAGAACCGCTATCACTTTTGCATTACAGCGACGGTGGCTTGCGAGTTCGTTAAGCGCTGCACGCATTGAGTCGGGATTTGCATTATATGAGTCGTTTATGATTCTGAAGCCGAACTGAGTGTTTATAACTTCAAGACGCATCGCAGAGGGGATATATTTTTCAAGACCAGCCAGTATCTCATTCATTCCGCATCCAAGCGAGTGCGCAAGGGCGGAGGAGGAGAGAGCGTTTAAAACGTTATGTTTTCCTATTCCCTTTATTCTTGTTTTATCGGACTGTCCGTCAATGTTTATAGTGAACTCAACGGATTCCATTCCCTCATACTTAATGTCTTTTGCACTTATGAACGCCTTCGGGGAGTTGATTCCGTACGTAATTTTCCGGCAATTCACTTGGTCGGCTATTTTCACCACCCATGGATCATCAATGTTTACGCAGAAAGTGTTTTCCTCTCCAAAGTTCTCGACCAGTTCTCCTTTTGCTGTTGCGACTCCTTCTAGGCCTCCTATCTCTTGCAGATGGGCTTTGCCTATAGTTGTTATCGTTCCCACATGAGGTGAAGCTACTTCCGCAAGGGTTCTTATTTCTCCAAAAGAGTTCATTCCCATCTCAAGCACGCAGAAATCATGTTCTTTTTCCAGCTTTAGCAGGTTAAGTGGAAGACCTATCTGGTTGTTATAGTTGCCATATGTGCTGAGTACGTTGCCCGATATGGACAGTATGCTATGAGTCATATTCTTTGTGGTGGTTTTACCGTTGGAACCGGTAATGGCGGCAACACGCAGGTCTGGGAACGAATTCCTCCAGTGTCTTGACATCTCGAGCAGAGCTTTCTGCGTGGATTTGACCTTTATTATCGCACCGCAGTTATGCTTTGTCGTATGTATCTGCCGATACTCTTCCACTATCGCTCCCGCCGCGCCTTTTTCAAAAGCTTCGGCTACGTAATCGTGGCCGTCAAAATTAGGGCCCTTTATCGCGATGAAAAGCTGATTTTTTTTAATTTTTCTTGAATCAATGGATATTCCTGTAGCTCCTATTGGCATCTTGCCACCGATAAGGTTGCCTCCAGTGGAATTTAGCAAAAAATCAAGACTGAAACTCAAAGTTCTCTCCCGTATCTGGCTTTAAGGTATTTTTCTGCGGTTTTCCTGTCATCAAAATGAATTTTTTCGGTGCCTATTATCTGATAGTCCTCATGCCCTTTTCCAGCTATAAGGATCGTGTCTGCACATTCTGCCATGTCCACAGCGTGTTTTATTGCTTCTTCTCTATCTGTTATCACCATGACCCCTGGGTCCCGTAGGTCTATTCCTTCCGTCATATCCTCAATTATTCTTTCCGGGTCTTCTGTTCTGGGATTGTCCGAGGTAACTATCAGCATGTCCGAATATCTGAGACCGACAGTGGCCATAAGGGGTCGTTTTCCCCTGTCTCTGTCTCCCCCGCAGCCCACAATAGTGATGAGCTTCTCAGTGCAGAAGGGTTTTAGACACTTAAGCACGTTTTCAAGTGCGTCGGGAGTGTGGGCGTAATCCACGAAAACATCTATATCCAGGGGATTTTCGATTTTCTCAAGCCTTCCTGGTATGCGCGTGAGTTTACTCAGCGCTCTTCCTGTTGTCTCGGTGGATGAACCAAGACAAAGAAGTGTTCCGGTTGCCGCCATCATGTTATAGAGGTTGTGTTCCCCCATAACTTTCGAGTCAAGTTCCACCTTGCCCCAAGGGGTTGCCAGCGTGGCTTTTATACCTGAAGAATCAAGTATAAAATCTTGTGCGAACACTACAGAGTCTTTTTTTTTCGTGGAAAACGTTACTTTCTGACTTCTTTTCGGAACGGATATCTTGTCTGCTAACGGGTCATCCACGTTTATTATCGAGAACAGTTCTTTTTTTGCGCTTCTCTCAAGAATTTCTGAGAAAAGCCTTTCTTTGGCCCGAAAATACTCTTCGAGCGTCTTATGGTAATCTAGGTGATCTTGTGTGAGATTCGTAAATATGGCCGCATCAAAATGGCATCCGTCGACTCTCCTAAGATCGAGTGCGTGCGATGATACCTCAAGCGCTACGTTTGTCACTCCGGCGTCTTTCATTTTTCGCAGCATGCGCGTGAAATCTATGGGATCGGGTGTTGTTAGGGAAGAAGCTTCTGTTGTCCCCATATATCTGTTCTCTATGGTTCCTAAAAGCCCCGTGTTTATTTCATCAGTTTTCCAGCCGGCTTCAATCATGTGAGCCACGGTGGTTTTTCCATTTGTACCAGTTACACCCACGACCTTCATTGAGAGGGAAGGGTGATTGTGAAAGTTGGAGGCAACAATAGAAGCTGCGTACCTTGAGTCAGCTGTTTTCGCTACGGGAACTCCTAGGTGTTCTATTTCTTCTGAGATTTTTTCAAGCAGAAGCGCCGCCGCTCCTTTTTTTACCGCAGAGGCGGCGTACATGTGTCCGTCGGTTACATTTCCTTCAATCGCTATAAAAAGGGAACCTGGTTTCACATTCTGCGAGTTGAGAGTTATTTCTGTAATTTCCGTATCTCCGGGATTCTTCGGTCCAGTTAATGTTTCAATACCTGCATTTTTCAGAGCATCGGCTAATTTCATATGTTCTGTTTCAGGGTAAAAGTGCAGTCCATTCCCTTTCTTATCTTTTCTCCCGAGGGCGGATGCTGGCTGACCACATAACCGCTTCCTATTAACTTGACTGAAACTTCCTCTTTCTCCGCCCATCTCATTACGGTTCTTGCACTTTTGTTCACCATGTCCGGCATGACGGTTTCCTCAAACCTTTCTTGGCGAGGAGATATATTCATGTAGAACAGAACTTTTTCGGTTATAGACTTGAAAACAGGGGCTGCAACCAATCCTCCGTAAATCTGTTTTCTCGGATTCTCGACAATAACGACGAGAACAAGTCGGGGTTCATCAGCAGGAGCGAATCCTATGAACGAGGAAAGATATCTGTTTTCATAATAAGTGCCGGTTTCCGGGTTTGGCATCTGCGCCGTGCCTGTTTTTCCGGCGACTTTATGGCCAGGAATCCCGGCATTCTTTCCAGTACCGTTTTCCACCACCTGTTCAAGAATTTTAGTGACTTTTGAAGCCGTATCGTAAGAGATGACCCTTTTAAGCACTTCCGGATTTTTTTCCATAAGGATCTTTCCTTCTGGAGAAACAATTTTTTTCACTATATAAGGTTTCATGAGGTATCCGCCGTTTGCGATGCTTGAGAGTGCATTTGCCAACTGAATCGCGGTTACCGATATCCCCTGTCCAAACGATATTGTCGCCAGCTCCAGGTCTCCCCAGTTCCTCAGGTTCTGTATTCTTCCGCTTGCTTCTCCCGGGAGGTCAATTCCAGCTTTTTTTCCAAAACCGAAATTTCTAAGCGAATCATAAAGTTTTTTCTTTCCCAGGGTTCTCCCCATTTTCCAGGCGCATATGTTGCTTGAGTACGTTATTGTCTCAGATACTGTTAAAATTCCGTGGCTATGAACGTCTTTTATTACTTTTGGACCAACTTTCTGCCTCCCGTTCTCGCAGTCGTACTCGGTATTCTCATTCCCCATTTTTTCTTCAAGCAGCGTCGCTGCCAGAAACACCTTCAATGTGGAACCAGGCTCGAAGGACATCCATACGGGCAGATTTTTTCTCGTTTTCTGAGAGAAATCACTGAAGCGGTTTGGATCGAAGAACGGATAGGAAGCCATGGAAAGTATTTCGCCGGTCTGGGGATTCATAAGAAGAGCGGCTCCCCTATCCGCATTCGATTTCTTTATTCCTTCTTCAAGTGCGATTTCCGTTATATGTTGTATGTTGGAATCCACCGTAAGAAATATGTTGTTTCCTTTTGTTGACTGTTCTTTCACATCGGACGGTACATCGGATATACGGTTTCCCTTGCCATCGGTTTTGATTTTTGCCGTAGCGGGTTTACCGGCAAGGATTTTCTCGAATCCATATTCCAGGCCTTCCACTCCCTTAAGATCAATGTTGGTGAATCCAAGTGCCTGTCCGAGCAGGGAGCCATTAGGATATATCCTTTTTGGTTCTTCAATGAAGCCAACTCCAGAGAGATTCATCGACTTTATCTTTTTTGCGGTTTCGGGGTCTTCTCCTCTTTTAATCCATACAAACGGTTTTTTAGAGTGTGCAAGACTTAACAGTTCTCTGCGAGAGAGATCAAGAGGTTTCGATATAGTCGGCACGAGCTTGCCTGGGTTTTTTACTTCATTTGGATTCAAATATATTGAAGTTGCAGAGACGCTTGTGGCCAGAGGTCTTTTGTTTCGGTCATATAAATTCCCCCGTACCGGAGGTATTTTGTAAATTTTGGTATGCTGTTTTTTCGCACCTGCAGAAAATTTGTCGCTCTGAACTACCTGAAGTTCAAAAGACCTGTATCCTAAAGCTACAAAGAGGCTGGTAATAAAAATCGTGGTGAAATAGAATTTCCATCTTCCTTTTATTTTCTCTTTTCTTGACTTCTTCATTCTTCCCTCCCGGCGAGAACTACGTCTTCAATGAAAACGATGTCTTTAGAAGTGACGAACCTGAAACCCATTTGCTTTGCCACAGGTTCCAGAAACTCCGGGGACTTGAGCTTCGAAAGCTCGTAATTGAGAATCTGTCCTTCCTTCATAAGTTGATTCTCAATGTCCTTATTTCTTGAGATCTCGTAACCGGTTCTCGTGTTTTCAATCTTGACGCGCAGGAAGCAAAGAGCCGTTGCAAACAAGACCACGAGTATGATTGACGTGCGCAGAGAAAATCTTTTCTTTTTTCCCCTATCAATAATTTTTTTTCTCATTGTGGTTATATCCCCTCTATTACTCTCATTTTTGCACTTCTCGCTCTAGGATTTGCCAACACCTCGCTTTTTCGCGGCTTTACGACCGAGCGGGCAATCCTTGTTGCCTGTTGAACTTTTCCACATGCGCATACGGGAAGGTCCGAAGGACAAATACATGGAGAGTCAAGTTTTCTGAACATATTTTTAACAATTCTGTCTTCAAGCGAGTGAAAAGAGATTATTGCCAGTCTTGCCCCGGTATTGAGAATTTTTACGGCTTCTTTAATAAAGATCGCTAAATTGTCGAGTTCGTTGTTGATTGAGATGCGGAGTGCCTGAAAAGTTTTGGTTGCTGGGTGAGTTTTTTTTGGGTGAAACTTTTTTGGGATAGAGTTTGAGATTATGGAGGCAAGATCTAGGGAAGTTTGTATGGGTTTTTTGGCTCTGCTTTTTACTATGGATTTTGCTATTTTACGTGCAAACTTCTCTTCACCGTATTCTTTTATTATGTATTCAAGTTCTTCGACTTTCATATCGTTTACTAGATCGTAAGCAGAGAACTGAAGACCTGCGTCCATTCTCATATCCAGGAATTCTTTTTTCTTGAAACTAAATCCTTTGCCACTACGTTCAAGCTGGAAAGAGGAGATTCCCAGATCGGCAACAATTCCGTCCACATAGTCTATTCCCATTGAGTTGACTATGTTTTTTATGTGTATGAAGTTCCTGTTCACTATCTCTACTTTTTCCCCGCTTGCGGAAAGCCTGCCTTTTGCAAGAGATGTGGCGGCATGGTCAACATCCATTCCTATGAGCTTTGATATTGAGGGGTATTCCCTGAGAAGTTGTTCAGAATGTCCGCCAAGACCGATAGTCGCGTCAACGACAACAGCATCCTCGGGCAAATCAAGGTGATCAACCACTTCTTTGGACATAACTGGTAAGTGGAATCGTTCCTGCGACTCAGAACTTATCGTAGCGGCTTGTATTCCATTAGAGTCCATATCCGGCTAGCACCTCCCTGCTTTGTATGAAGGTATCAAATGCCCCGGAGCCGTTTTCTTCTTCCCACCTTTTTTTTGACCAGAGTTCTATTTTCTTCAGCATGCCAACCAAAACGACTTCAGTTTCGATTTCAGCAGATGAGCGCAACGAATGAGGAATCAGCACTCTTCCCTGATTATCTACGGGACAGTCAACCGCATTTCCCATAAGATAGCGTATTGATGAGGTCACTTTGCTGTCGGTTATGGATATCTTGGAGAGTTTTTTTTCAAGATCGTTCCACTCCCTCATCGGGTAGGCGATGAGGTAACGATCAAAGTTCGTGATTACGAAAGTCTCATCAGAATATTTTTCCCTGCAGACCTCTCTGAACTTTGAAGGAATACTGACCCTCCCAGTCTTGGTCATAGTATGCTCGTATCTTCCTCTG
>RKRQ01000032.1 GCA_007571325.1 Candidatus Dadabacteria bacterium | reverse complement strand
TTGCTCACCATTATAAAGGAACTTCGCTCAACTGCAGAAGATAAGCCAGCATATTACGTGATTCAAGCTCTTTTTGAACGTACTAGTTACTTGGATTATTTGGGGAAAGATGATGAAAAGGTGGAAAGCGTCAAGGAATTTCTAAATATCGCTGAAGTCTACGGCGATAGAACTCTTTCTGATTTTCTCAACTTTGTGTTGCTCGCAACCAATGAGGATAGGGAGGATTCTGTAGAGGAGGAAGTTTCTCTCATGACAGTTCACGCTGCTAAAGGTCTTGAGTTTCCTGTTGTATTTATGATTGGGATCAATAAGGGTCAGTTTCCGCACCAAAGATCCATGTCTACACCAGAGGGGCTTGAAGAGGAGAGAAGACTTTTCTATGTTGCAATTACCCGTGCTAAGAACCTGCTTTATCTCAGTTACTCTTGCGATCAATCGATCTTTTTGGATGATCTTCCACCTGAGCAGATAGTTCATGAATCTCGTGAGAGAGAATTTGCGAAAAGGGATACAGAAAAGTTTTCTACATAGAACACATCCTATGACTCCCTACGTTTTTGAGAAATGTGGGCTAAAACTGAGTCTCTCATAAAGTAAGCAAAAAGCATCATTGCATATTAAAGAAAGACTAATGAAACCTGATATACAGGTTCTCTTTTACAACTTCACAATTAGAATAGACTGAGTAGTCATATTTTTTTGGAAGTGATAAAATGACAAGATGGCCAAGATGATTCCGAATTTTATAGTTGATGACAAGGTAAGTCCGGCGGAGCGCAAGATTTTTAAGTTGTTAAAAGAAAATCCAGATACAGAAGGCTGGACAGTTCTTCATTCCTTAGGGCTTGCGGGAAGGGGAGAGAGAAAACCGTACGGTGAAATAGACTTTGTTATGATTATTCCCAAAGAGGGAATAGTCTGTCTTGAAATAAAGGGTGGCGGGATTTCCTGCAAGGATGGGGAATGGAAAACAACAAATCGTAATGGTAAAACAATCGTACTAAAGCAAAGCCCCTTTGATCAAGCAAAAGACTCGATGTTTGCTCTTAGAGATTCTATAAAAGAACATTTCGAAAAAGATCTGCGTATACCGCAGTGCCCGATTGGCTACATGGTTGGTTTCCCAGATGCTCTTTGTCCCCCTGTCACAACGGAATTTAAGCGCTGGGAAGTGATTGATAGAGGTGACATCGATAGTCGCTCTATATATTTCTCTATAATGAAGTTCGTGCAGGAGAGGTTGCGAAGATTTTCGCGGAGCGGGAAAAATATTCCCACGTCTTCTGAGGCGAGGGAAATCATCAAGTTTCTACGACCGGATTTTGAGCACGTGCCAGCAAAAAACCTCCTGCTTGAAGACGGAGAACAGGAGATGCTCAGGTTAACTGAGGAACAATATAAAGTGATAGACTTCTTAGAGGACAATCCTCGTTTCCTTTGTGAAGGAGCGGCAGGTACAGGGAAAACCATGATTTCCATTGAGTTTTCAAAGCGTTCTTGCAGAGAAGGGAAAAAGGTGCTTTTCATCTGCTATAACCGTCTTTTAAGCCAATGGCTGAAGGAATGTACAGAAGGCACTAGCATTACAACAGGCACATTTCACGGTGTGGCAGAAGACCTGATAAGAAACAGTAAATGCAGGGAGAAATTTTTTGAGAAGAGGGAAAAACTTCTTGCAGAAAAGAACCGAAAACTTTTTAAAGAAAACGAGAACAAATTGTATAGTGAGGAATATCCACTCTATGGACAGATGGTCCTTGAGGAACTTGGACCACAGTTTAACCTGCTAGTTGTGGATGAAGCACAGGATCTTTTAAAAGAACCTATACTAGATTTTCTAAATCTTGCAATACATGGAGGATTGTCTAAGGGCAACTGGGCAATTTTCGGCGATTTCTCCCATCAAAACATCTATGGTAAGGGCTCCATTGATGCTATCAATGTTCTACGCAATTACTGTGAGAACTTCAGAGAAGCCCCATTAATGTACAACTGTAGAAACACCAGAAATATCGCAGAACAAACTTACCGTCTTTCAGGATTTAAGAAGGAACCATACATATTAGGAAAGGAAGAGGGACTACCTGTTCAATACGAGTATTGGAAGAATCCTGAGGCCTTAGTAAATCTTCTCGAAAGAAAAATAAATAATTTGCTTAAGGAGGAAATCTCTGTTGAGGACATAGTAGTTCTTTCTCCTAATAGCTTGGAATTTTCAAGTCTTTCAAAGGTGGAAAAAATATGTGGATATCCTATTGAAGATTGTTCTAGCCGCTTGGAAATCGTAAGGAAAAGCAGAATTATAAAATTCTCTACTATTCATTCCTTTAAGGGACTTGAGAGCAGGGTCATAATTATAATTGATATTAAAAGTCTGCTTGAACGTGATAAGTCTCTTCTGTATGTATCAATGTCTAGAGCGAAAGGTTTGCTTGTACTGCTTGTACACGAGCAGATTAAAGACGTTGTTGAATTGCAGAGAACAAAACATAAAGAGGTGAAAACTGACAGCTAGGTCACCGCTTAATCATGTCCTTATATA
>RKRQ01000004.1 GCA_007571325.1 Candidatus Dadabacteria bacterium | reverse complement strand
GTTTCTAGCCCGCATTTCTCACAGAGAAAAATATTGAGGTGTTTTGTGGGTGAAAAATGCAGGCTATGTACGGCTTTTTGCAGAAATCCTATTGAAGATTAATTGTCTTTTCTGCCGAAGATGCATTTGAACGGTTGTTTTACCAGGAATAAAACAACTTGAAAATTCAACAGAACCCCCGCAAAATTCAAAAGATCAGAGGGTTTCATATAAATATGTGAATCCCACACCCCCATCTGCCCGCTTACTACTATAAAATCACCCTCAATAGATGATTCCTTCACCGTTATCTCAAAATCCCCTGCTGGACTAGTTACTTTCATTAAGATTCTCCCGTGAACAATTAAAAAGTTCTGTGTTCATTATACCAAAGGCCTGGAACCGTCACCCAGAAGCACCAAGAGCCTCCCTCATAATTTCAACCGGAGCGTCTTTGGCAGTCCAGATCTCAAAAGCGTCAACCCCCTGGTAAAGAAGCATTCCAAGCCCGGATTCCGCTTTCAACCCCAGAGCCCTTGAGTCCCTTACAAGCGGAGTAACCAGAGGCTTATAAACAAGGTCGTATACAACGCAGTTTCTATTAATTAGATCAAGCGGAAGGCAGAGCGGTTCAATATCGCCCATACCGGCAGAGGAACAGTTAATCACAATATCTGCCTGTACCATCAGTTCCGCTATTTTGTCGGTTTCATCAAGCGGTGATGAAGAAAATTTAACAGCGCTAAAGTGAGCAGAGAATTCCTCTGCAAGCTTTTGTGCTTTCAAGTGGGTTCTGTTTGCAACCGCAACGCTTTTAGCTCCACCCATACACATAGCAACTATGACGGCCCTTGAAGCTCCACCGGCTCCCACAATAAAAACATTTTTATCGCGTGGGACAAATTCAAGCTCAGAATCAAGCGCTCTAAGCACTCCGGAAACATCAGTGTTATAACCTTTTAGCTTTCCATTCCGGTTAACTATGGTGTTTACCGCTCCGACTATTGAAGCTTCTTGAGCAATCTCATCAAGACCCTCCATAACGGATTGCTTATGCGGAATAGTGACGTTAATTCCGCAAAGACCGAGGTCTCTTATGGAACTTACAGCCCCTGTTATATCCTTAGGGTCCACATCAAAGGCCAAGTAAACGCAATCAAGTCCCAGGTGCTCAAATGCCGCATTGTGCATAGCCGGAGACAAGCTCTGAAATATAGGGTGACCAAAAATGCCGTATATCCGAGTTTTGGCTTTTATCTCCAAATCCGCTCGTCCTTCGGGTAGTCGCAAAGAATTTCCCGTACCGCAGAAATATCGTAATTTATCTGTTCCACAAGCTTATCCACATTTTCAAAACGCTTTTCATCTCTTAATCTTTCGACAAAATTAACCCTTATTTCCTTTCCGTAAAGATTTTCATCGAAATCAAAGATGTGGGTCTCAACCGTAAGCTTGTTCTCCTCGAATGTTGGACGGACCCCTATGTTGGTAATACTTTCGTGGAAACCGTCAGATAGTCTAACATAGGTAGCATATACTCCCGGCTGGGGAAGAATCTCCCATTCGGCATCAAGGTTAATTGTAGGAAAGCCCAGTTTCCTGCCCCTTTTCTCCCCTTTCACTACAATACCTTCTATGTAGTAATCGTAACCAAAAAACCGGTTCGCTTCGCGGATTTCCCCTGCTTTTATCAGATCCCTGATAGCACTGCTGCTCACTACCCGATCATCCACCCTCACCGCTTCGGCAACCAAAGTGTTAAAACCATGGGTCTTTCCCATGGACCGCAGAAGATCAACGTTTCCCTTTCTTTTGTGCCCGAAAGAAAATCCCGGTCCTACTACCACGTTTTTTATCTTCAGTCGGTCAAGAAGAATGTTTTTTACGAAATCTTCCGCGCTTACTCTTGAGAGCTCAGAATTGAAGTTAAAACAGATAACTAGATCAATGCCCGTGGATTCGAGAATTTTAAACCTTTGTCTTAGCGGAAAGATCAGGGGGATTTCCTTTCTGCCAAGAACTTTCTGTGGATGAGGGTCAAAAGTGATTATACAGGAATGCGTGGAATTTTCCCGCGAGCATTGTTTCACGGCGTTTATTATCTTTTTGTGTCCAAGATGAATACCGTCAAAATTTCCAATGCCCGAGGAGACAGGGAAATCAAGAGGCCGTTTGGGATCAATAATAATTTTCATGTTTTCCGAGAACCAGAATCATAAAAAATAAATACCCGCTGGAAGCGGGAGAGGAAAGAACGAAATACTACCGCATAATATTTTACTAGATTACATTCAGTTCCGGCAATTTTCAAACAGAAGCGGGTGCCAAGAAACCGGACAGAATTTTATGAATGGAAAAAAAACAGTAGTTAGAGAATACGAATCCTAGCAAGATGAAAATGAAGAAAAGCATTCCAATACTTTAAGGAGTTATATTCCCAAGACGGGTCAATTGCTACTTGAGATAGATTTTTATCTAAACGGAACTTCACGGGGATTTTAAGGATGTTGAGGGGGACAATAGTCTTTATTTAAAGGGGATTGAGCGTATCAATCAATCATTTGAAC
>RKRQ01000085.1 GCA_007571325.1 Candidatus Dadabacteria bacterium | reverse complement strand
TCCATCTGTGGTATCAACATCAAGATCGGCCTCAAGGTTGATGGTCCAGTTGGTGGAGCCCCCTAGGTTGTACGCAATGCCAGTAGTGAAGGTACCACTACAGGTGATGGTGCCATCACTAGATGCGGGCCCGCACTCGTCGTCCGCAAGAGCCGCGGAGCCTGCAAGAAGGCAGGTCAAGGCAATGACAAGAGAGAGACCGTAGGTGAAGCTAAAAAGACGGGATTCAGGTGATCTAAGTCGGAGGCGTGGCTGGTGACGCCATATCGATATGTTTTTTACCCATGGAAAGGGCGATACGGCATCCGGCGATTCTACAGCGCCAATTACCCCCCCCCAGTACCTTTCTAAAAGCTTAAAAAGTCTCAGAATCCCAGTCATCTTACAACCTCCTTCGTTAGACCAGCAACAACTTAAATCTACAGGTCAAAGCGTATATAAACATCGTTACGGTAGGATGATAACTTTTTTGCCTAGAAAATCAAGATACGCTGGGGCAACCCAAAAGGGCTTGACTCTGGGGTTGTTCCACGTCCTTGACCGGTTACTCCAAGACCATAATGGCCAACTTCATTCTTGGTGAGAGAAGTGAGATTTATGGAGCCGGTTTCTCTACCCAGTACCTTTCTCAAAGTTCAAATCCAGCACAAAATTATATGTAGTAAAGGGTTACTTGACTTTTTATTCAACTATTGTTCTGTTGTTTCAATAGCTTGTGGAACAACCTGCTACTATTTATCCGATAAAATTGAGTTTAAAAACGTAAATATAATACAATTATCACAATGGAAAGAACAACTCTGTAAACTACAAAAGGAGTGAATGACCTTGTCTTAACGTAGCCCATAAGAAACCGGATAGCTAAAAGAGCTGAGATAAAAGAAGTTGCGACTCCCAGAGCAAAAGACCATCGGAATATCTCTGCGTATTCGAAATGTCTTATTTCAAAAATTCCAGCTGCCACTATAATAGGTATGGCCAAGAGAAACGAAAACCGTGTGGCTTCTTCTCTTTTATAGTTTCTAAAAAGCCCACCTGTAATCGTAACTCCCGCTCTTGAGGCTCCAGGCAGAATAGCAAAAGCCTGAGCCACACCAAAAAAAAGTGCATCTACAAGGTCCATGTCCCGAAGAGTTTTGCTCTTAGCAGTTTTCTTGTCGGAGACGTAAAGAAGCAACCCGAAACCCGAAAGGAACATGGCGACCAGCACAGGGTCTCGAAACACTCCTGATGCATAGCTCTCAAACAAAAAACCAGCGGCGACCGCAGGCAAGGTAGCAATTATGAGATAGATCCCTGTTTTTCCACTCTCTCGGCCGTCAAACGAAAAAGATCTCAGGCCACCGAAAAAATCCCCTACGATAAGAATCAGTTCCCGTCTGAAACAGTATAGAATCGCTAGCAGGCTTCCTACATGAAGCGCAACAGCAAAAGGCAGACCTTGATCTTTCCAAGAAAAAAACCATGGAACCAGAAACAAGTGCGCAGTGCTGCTTACAGGGAAAAACTCGGTTATTCCCTGTATAAAACCAAGGATCATCGATTGCACTATTTCCAATCTTTCACTCCCCGCTATTTTATTCCTAAAACTCCTTTAAGGTAAAAAGCCGTGTGAGAAGCGCTTACTTCACATATCTGTTCCGGTGTACCGCACGCCACGAGTTCTCCTCCAGACTCTCCACCTCCGGGACCAAGATCAATTACATGGTCTGCACACTTTATGATGTCCAGATTGTGTTCTATAACAACTACCGTATTTCCTAGGTCCACTAACCTTTGTATTATCAGAACAAGCTTCCGTATGTCATCAAAATGAAGCCCGACCGACGGTTCATCAAGTATATATAGAGTCTTTCCAGAGGTTCGTTTTCCAAGCTCTCTAGAAAGCTTTATACGTTGCGCCTCCCCTCCGGAAAGAGTCGTCACCTGCTGGCCCAGCCTTAAGTAAGCAAGACCAATTTCGTTTAGCACCTTAAGTTTTCCTGAAATCTTCGGGATGTTCTCAAAAAAAACCGCCGCCTTCTTTATCGTCATCTCAAGAACATCTGATATGTTCTTACCTTTGTACCTGATCATCAAGGTTTCATCGTTGTATCTTTTACCTTCGCATACCTCGCATGTAACGTAAACATCGGGAAGGAAATGCATCTCAATTTTAACTGTCCCACTTCCACCGCATCCTGCACAGTTTCCCTGAGAGAGGTTAAAACTGAACCTGTCCGGACCATATCCCATCACCTTTGACTCGGGAAGCATGGAGAAAATTTTTCTTATCTCGCTAAGCACCCCAGTGTAGGTTGCGGGATTTGATCTCGGAGTTCTCCCTATCGGACTCTGATCAACCTTGATTACCTTATCCAGATTTTTAGTGCCAATGATTTCTCTGTGAGGAGCAACGCGGTCTCGACTTCTATTAAGTTTTCTTGAGAGGCCTCTGTAAAGAGTGTCGACAACAAGAGTGCTTTTCCCCGAACCTGAAACTCCCGTGACGCATATAAATGTTCCGAGAGGAAAATCAACGTTGAGCTTCCTTAGATTATTCCCAAAAGCTCCCCGTATTCCCAACCGAATATCGGAAAATCTTCTAGAGGCAGGCACCGGAATTTTCTTTTTTCCCGAAATATAGTTTCCAGTGACAGAGCCGGCGCAACGGGTAATCTTCCCAACGCTTCCAGAGCACACCACCTCACCCCCAAGTTCTCCGGCTCCCGGGCCAATATCTAGTACAAAATCCGCGCTCTTTATGGTTTCCTCGTCATGCTCAACAACCACTACCGTATTTCCCATGTCTCTTATGCTCTTGAGCATTTCCACAAGCTTCTTGTTATCCTTGGGGTGAAGTCCTATAGAGGGTTCATCAAGCACATAGGTTATTCCCGTAAGCTTTGAACCTACTTGAGTCGCAAGTCTTACTCTCTGAGCCTCTCCTCCTGAAAGAGTTGGGGCCATACGGTCAAGGCTTACGTAGCCAAGACCTATATCTCCGAGAAAACCAAGTCGCGAAGATATCTCCTTTATTATTTCCCCAGCGATTTTCCTCTCCCTATCGGAAAGTTTTAACGACCCGAAGTAAGCAATAAGGTCGCAAACCGGCATTCCCGCAAGATCCGATATGGTTTTTTCTCTGAAAATCACTGAAAGAGCAATCTTGTTCAGCCTAGCTCCGTCACATGTCCTGCACGGAATTATCCTCATGTATCTTGAGAGTTTTTCCCGAATTTCTTCCGACTTGGTATCCGAATGCCATTCAGTGAGTATGCCTACGATTCCCGGAAAAGTCGCGGTGTATTCCCTGAGTCTCCCCTTTCTCATTTTCCTGAAACTTATATTTTCTGTCTTTGAGCCGTACAGTATTTTTTCTTTATCACTAGGGGAAAGTTGTGAAAAAGGCACGTTAAGTGAAAATCCATAATGCTCAGACAGCCCCTTAAGTATCCGGGCGATGTATTTTGAATCCTCAAATGGTTTGATTGCTCCTTCGGAAAGTGATTTTTCAGCATCCTCCACTATAAGTTCGGGATCAAAAAAAGACTCGGACCCAAGTCCCTGGCAATTTGAGCATGCTCCATAAGGACTGTTAAATGAAAAGAGCCTGGGAGAGATCTCTGGATAGTTTATCGAGCAACCGGGACAGGAAAAATGCTCACTAAAAGTAAGAGTCTTTCCATTTTCAATTTCGCACTTCAAAAACCCGCCTGACCTTTTAAGCGCCATAGAAACCGCTTCGGTCAACCTTTTCTGGGAATTTTCTCCGCGTAAAACAATACTGTCCACCAGAAGTTCTATAGTGTGCTTCTTATTGCGGGAAAGCTCTATTTCATCTTCAAGATCATAAGTCTCTCCATCAATCCTCACCCTAACGAATCCTTCTCTCCTCATATCCTCAAGCTCTTTTCTATATACTCCTTTCCTTCCCTGAACTACCGGAGAATACACGAACACAGATTTTTTTCCTGCCTCTTTACGAATTTTTTCTATCATGCTTGAGGAGGTCTGAGAAGATATTTCTTCACCACACTTATAGCAGCGCAACTCTCCAACCACGGAAAAAAGCACGCGCATGTAATCATATATCTCTGTTATCGTTCCGACAGTTGAGCGCGGATTTCTGTGGAAGGTCTTCTGGTCTACTGAAACAGAGGGAGAGAGACCTTCCACGAAATCAACATCCGGTTTGTCAAGTTTCTCAACAAACTGCCTTACATAGGAGGAAAGTGATTCCATGAATCTTCTCTGCGCCTCGGCAAAAACTATGTCGAAAACTAGAGAAGATTTTCCCGAGCCGCTTACTCCCGTAACAACGGTAAAACTACGCCTCGGTATCTTGACGTCTATGTTCTTGAGATTGTGCTCTCGCGCACCTACTACACTTATGAATTTCAACCTTGAGGCTCTCCGGGACAGAATACGAAGATAAAATTACCCGATACTCGGGGAACCGTCCCTAGTCTGAGCAGCCTCGGAAAGAAACCGGGTGAAAATCTGCTGAGAGAGCCAAGTCTTATCAAGCTCGGGATGCCATTGAAAACCCATTATACGGCCGTCACCGGATTCAAAACCCTCAATGATTCCATCCGGGGCTACGGCACTCACCCGAAGACCTTCTCCCACCCGGTTTATTGCTTGATGATGATAGCTTTTTACTTCAAATTCCTTTTCTTTGGTAAAACCACCGAAAACTGTATCTGCAAGGACCTTGACTCCATGAGCCTCACCCCTTTCGTGACAAAGCGCGTCGGGTAGAAGTGCTTCTATGTCCTGATATATTGAACCCCCGTGAAAAACATTTATAAACTGCATACCCCCGCATATGCCGAGAACCGGCATATCTCTTTTAAGCGCAATGCGTAGGATACTGAATTCCGTTTCCGTTCTCTCCGGACTCATGGGTTTTATGGCCGGGTGTGGAGGTTCACCGTAGAATTTCGGGTCCATGTCTCTTGAACCCGGTATCAAGAGACCATCGATTGCAGAAACTATATTGAGCAAAAAATCCGAGCTTGTGGCTTGTGCGACAGTTGGAATAAGAACCGGTGCGCCGCCGTAGAACTCAACAGCCCTTGAGTAGGCAGATTCTATAAGATTGGATTTATCATCAAGGTCGGTGGTGATGCCAATAAGCGGTCGTACTTTCATACACTTTTTCTGAAGAATTTCTTCTAGGCTTAAAGTGATGCGCCACCGATCATGGCTTCCAGCTTGGCAACTCTCTCTTCCGTTGGAGGATGAGTACTGAAAAGTTTTGCGAAACTCCCCCCGATCATTGGACTCACTATCATCATATGGGCCGTACTTTCAGCCGCCTGTTCACTTACCTGCAATGGAACTCTGGATGCTCCCGCCTGAAGTTTCCTTAGCGCGTCGGCTAGATATAGAGGATTGCCGCATATCTGAGCCCCGGTCTTATCAGCTCCAAACTCTCTAGTTCTTGATATAGCCATTCTGACGATCATGGCTGCCATTGGGGCTATAATAGCCATGGCAAGAAGACCCAGCATTCCTCCTCTTCCGTTATCTCTTCCTCCACCCCCAAAAAACGCCGCGAACTGCGCCATATAGGCAAGGTAACTGATGGCTCCCGCAATCATCGCCGCTATAGAACCTATCAATATGTCTCTGTTCTTTATATGGGCGAGCTCGTGAGCTATTACCCCTTTAAGTTCGTTTCTGCTTAAAAGACGCATGATTCCCTGAGTGAAGGCAACAGCCGAATGATGCGGGTCCCGCCCAGTGGCAAAGGCGTTTGGAGCCTGCTCTGGTATTATGTAGACTCGGGGCATGGGAAGTCCGGCTATTTGGGCAAGTTCTTCAACATCGGAATAGAGTTCGGAAGCGTCGTCCCTTCCTACTTCACTTGCACGGTACATTCTAAGAACGATCTTATCACTCCACCAGTAACTTGCGAAATTCATAACTCCCGCAAGAAAAAGCGCCAACATGGCACCGTTTTTGCCCCCGATCATACCTCCTACCCAAACCAGAATGGCGGAAAGAAAAGCTAACAGAAAAAGACTTTTAAGGGTGTTCATTTTCTAAAAACGCCTCCGAAAAGATTTTCCAAATCTCAAGGAAGACAATTATTTCTCCTTGACAAAGATATAATAATATCACAGGAAATAAATTCAACGGAAAGGATTCATTTCCAAACTATACAGAAGAATCTTCAAAATCATCTTCCGTTTATCCGGAGGGTTTTGACGGTTATACTTGGCACTCAAGTTTATCGGATAATTAGAAAAAATGTCTCTTTCAGGTTCAAAAAAATACGAAGTATTAGTCATTGGAGCCGGTCACGCCGGCTGTGAAGCGGCACTCGCCGCGGCCCGGATGGGCTGCAGAACCTTGGTTCTTACGGCGAACATAGATACCATTGGTCTCATGTCATGCAATCCTTCAATAGGAGGCGTCGGAAAAGGACATCTGGTAAAAGAGATAGACGCGTTAGGGGGAGAAATGGGAAAGGCCGCGGATACCGCAGCCATACAGTTCAGAAGGCTTAATACGAGGAAAGGAGCAGCTGTTCAAGCGACCAGAATACAAGCCGACCGCCAAAACTACAGAACCTACATGAAAAGGGCTCTCGAGAGTGAAACCAACATAGAAATAAAACAGGCGATGGTCGAGGAATTTCTGGTCGACGGCAAAAAAGTCGCAGGAGTCAAAACTTCCCTTGGAGAGAGGTTCTTCTCAGATACCGTCGTAGTAACCCCTGGAACATTTCCAGGGGGCTTGATACACATAGGCCTTACCCGGGTTTCATCGGGGCGGGCGGGAGAAGCCGCCGCAGGGGCCATATCAAATTCTTTTGAGGATCTGGGGTTCACAACGGGCAGGCTAAAAACGGGCACTCCTCCACGTTTTGACGGAAGGACGATAGACTGGAGCAAACTTGAAAGGCAAGATGGAGATGAAGACCCCATGCCTTTTTCCTTCTCCGCAGAAAAAATTACAACTGAACAGATGCCATGTTACATAACTTATACAAACGAAAAAACCCACCGCGTTATAAACGAAAATATGGACAAGTCTCCTCTCTACTCGGGTCTAATACAGGGAATAGGACCGAGGTACTGCCCTTCGATAGAAGACAAGGTGGTAAAGTTTCCTGACCGGAACCGTCACCAGATATTTCTTGAACCAGAGGGAAAAAACACCTGTGAAATCTATCCCAATGGAATTTCAACCAGTCTTCCCATAGAAGTTCAGTACGAATTTTCAAGAACCATGGAAGGACTTCACAACGTTGAAATAATGAGGCCTGGATATGCGGTTGAATACGATTTTCTCGACCCCACCCAGCTCGGCGGTACACTCGAATCAAAACTTCTAGCAAACATATTCTTCGCTGGACAGGTAAACGGAACCACGGGTTATGAGGAGGCGGCGAGTCAGGGACTGGTAGCAGGCATAAACGCAGCGCTTCGTGTAAAGGGAAAGGATTCTTTCATGCTCGAGCGCTCCGAGGCTTACATAGGAATCCTGATTGATGATCTAGTTACAAAAGGAATTGATGAACCCTACAGGATGTTCACTTCCAGAGCCGAATACAGACTTATTCTGAGAGAAGATAATGCCGACTTGAGGCTCGGGGAGTTAGGTCACTCCATAGGACTTGTGAGCGATGAGCGTATTGAGGAACTCCGTGTCAGAAAAACCGCGCTTGAAAACGAACTTGAGAGGCTGGAGAACGAAAAAGTGTTCCCTAACGAAAAAACAAACAGGCTTCTTGAAGATCTCGGCTCTCAAAAAATCAGAAAACCCCAGAGCCTAAAAGAAATACTCAGACGACCCGGCTTCACATATGAAATGCTGGGCTTTATAGACTCTGCTGCAAATCCGCATATCTCCACGAAACTGGGAGCGCAGATAGAAATGGAAGTAAAGTACGAAGGCTACATAAAAAGGCAGAAAGAAGAAATCGGAAGATTGCAAAAACTTGAAAATATGAAAATCCCACTCACATTCAAATACGGCGATATCCCTGGACTTTCAAACGAAATCATTCAGAAGCTGTCAAGAATAAAACCCGAATCGATAGGACAGGCAAGCCGCGTTTCAGGTATAACACCCGCCGCTATATCCGTGCTTCTTGTGCATATCAAAAAAACACGGGGACCGGAGCGAGAAATTCAGTTGAAATCAAGCTCCCCGTCATAAAAACTGTCGGCTTCCTCCATCTCTTCAAGCTCCTGCTCATAAAGCTCCATGGTATCACAGTCGCTTCCAATGTAACCGGAACTGTCGGGATCCTGCATCATTTCCACAAGATCTCTAACTTTTCTCTCATTCCTTCTCTTAGTCATTCTTTCCCCCCTAAAAAAATTTACATAGATTATAGAAACAGTTTTTACAAATGCAACAGTACTTACTAAAAAAAATTCGGAATGCTAAGTTATGGGCTTGACTTCTGATTCCATTCGTTTATAATCTTATCATATTAGGAGGTAAGGTTATGAATTTACTTAGAATCTTCACTCGTTTTCCTGACCAGGAAGCATGTATTGAACATCTTGAAAGAATCCGCTTCGGAGATGACCCTTGTTGCCCACATTGCGGAAGCACGCATGTAGCAAGGAAAGCAGATACCGACCGCATAGGGCGCTGGAATTGCCACGCTTGCAAGTCCAGTTTCAATGTTCTTTCCGGTACAATTTTCCAGAAGACCAGAGTACCCCTGCAAAAATGGTTTCTAGCTATAGGCTTGAT
>RKRQ01000051.1 GCA_007571325.1 Candidatus Dadabacteria bacterium | reverse complement strand
ACGGTTCTTCGCAGAAAATCTCCGGGAGGAACAAAATCCGCATCGAAAATCGCGAGGAACTCCCCGCTTGCCCGAGCGCAGCCCACGGCAAGCGCACCGGCCTTGTACCCTTCCCTGGTTTCTCTGCGTATGTGCTTTATGTCAAAACCTGCTTCCCGCAGCTCGGCGGCGCACCGCTCGGCTATGAGGCTCGTATCGTCCGTCGAGTCGTCAAGCACCTGCACTTCCAGAAGCTCTTTCGGATAGTCGATATCGCAGACCGCCCTTATGAGCCTTTCCGTCACGTGCATCTCGTTGTAGACGGGAAGCTGTACGGTAACGGGCGGGGTGAATCGGTAATCTTCTGAGTCTCTGCCCCCTTGCGTCTTTACTTTTGAGTAGAGGCGCACCAGGTAGTAGCGATGAAGGCCGAATATGCAGAGAAAAAGAGAAGAGATTACGTAAAGAAGAGTGCAAAAGTACTTTAGAAAATCAAAAACGAACAACTCCCCCCCCCCTCCAAAACAAGTTAAAGTCCACCGGTCCTAAGGCTTGAAGTCGGCTATCCTCTCGGCAGCCTGCTCTATCCTCGCCGTATCGAACGTCACAGACACCCTCGCGTATCCTTCTCCGAAGTCCCCGAAGCCGTTTCCGGGAGTGACGACCACCCCGGCTTCCGAAAGCATTCTGGCCGAAAACTCAGAAGACGTCATCCCTTCCGGAACCTCGAACCACACGTAGAAAGTGGCTTCGGGGCGCGTATACTCTATGCCCGCTTCCTCAAGCCCCCGGCAGAATATCTCGAGGCGCTCCCTGTAAACCTCCTTTCTATCCTCAAGCCCCACAGAACTGTTCTTAAGCGCCGTTATTCCCGCAACCTGAACCGCCTGGAAAACCCCGGAGTCTATGTTCGTCTTTATTTTCCCGAGCCCCGCTACGGCCCTTTCGTTGCCCGCCGCGAACGCAAGACGCCAGCCCGTCATGCTGAAGGTCTTGGACAGGGAATGAAATTCCACGCCGACATCCATGGCGCCCGGTATCTCAAGAAAGCTAAGCGGGTTTTTTCCGTAAAACGCTATTTCGGTGTAAGCGGCGTCGTGGCAGACCAGGATGTCGTTTTTCCGAGCGAAATCCACCACCTCTTTGAAAAATCCTTCATTCGCCAGAACCGTGGTCGGATTGTTGGGATAGTTAAGAAACATCATCGCGGCTTTCTTCGCCACCGAACCCGGAATCGCGTCGAGGTCGGGGAAAAAGCCGTTTTCCTTAAGAAGCGGCATGGCGTAGGGAACTCCTCCCGCAAACGTGGTCGAAACCGGATACACGGGGTATCCCGGGTCGGGCACAAGAGCTATGTCACCCGGATCGACAAACGCCAGAGGCGCGTGCGCTATTCCTTCCTTCGATCCTATCAGAGTGACCACCTGCCTTGCGGGATCAAGACTTACCCCGAAACGCTCGGCGTACCACTCGGCCGCGGCTTCCCGAAAAGAAAGCATGCCTACATAAGACGGGTAACGGTGATTCTCCGGGTCTCCGCAGGCTTTGCGAAGCGACTCCACTATGTGATCGGGCGTCGGTATGTCCGGATCGCCGACCCCGAGGTCGATAACGTCAACCCCCTTCTCGACAAGCTCGTTCTTTTTCCTGTCGATCTCGGCGAAAAGATAAGGGGGAAGTTCCTCGATTCTCTTTGCCCATTTTATCCGCATGCAATGTCCTCCCCGGAAAACAGGATGGGTTACAACAGGGGTTTAGGTTAACTTAACGAAGTGAAATGGGCAAGCCGGAACCGGCTTTGGAAAAAGACCTTAAACTCTTCTTGACGCAATGTTCGCCGGCGCTTGGCAAAGAGAGGAAATAAACATAATGTCGGGGTGGCGTTTAACAACGCCCGCAAAAAAGACTACAATATAGTTTTTCACTCGAGGAGAACTGGTTTGAAGATACTTTACGCGGTGCAGGGAACCGGAAACGGTCATATAAGCCGCTCGAGGGACGTAATAGCCGAGCTTAGAAAATCCGCCGAGGTCGATCTGCTGGTAAGCGAGCGTCAGCACGAGATAAATCTCGGATTCGAGGTTAAGTACAACCTTCGGGGACTGGGTTTTGTCTTCGGCAGGAACGGAGGAATCGACTACTACGCTTCCCTGAAGAAAGCCCGATTCGACAAGCTGCTCGGAGATATCAACGATCTTCCGGTAACGGACTACGACATGGTGGTAAGCGACTTCGAGCCCATATCTTCATGGGCCTGCCGTCTCAAGAAAAAGCCCTGCGTGTCCCTGTCTCACCAGACATCTTTTGTCTCTCCCAAAAGTCCCAGACCCGAAAAGCACAACAAGATAATGGAGTTCATAATAAAATGGTACGCCCCCGTATGCATACCTTTGGGGCTCCATTTCCGCGAATACGACAATTTCATAAAAACTCCCATAATAAGAAAGGAGCTCAGAAACTACGACGTACGCCAAAACGGTCACTACACCGTGTATCTTCCGAGTTTCTACGAACAGAACCTGATTCGGCACCTCAAGAAAATCGACGTGCGCTGGGAGCTTTTCTCCAAGCACCACAAAGGGGAGCCCTATACCGAGGGAAACGTAAGCGTTTACCCGGTAAGCTACGAAAGATTCATAGAAAGCCTGACGGGAAGCGAGGGAATACTGGCAAACGCCGGCTTCGAAACTCCGTCCGAGGCCCTTTTTCTCGGCAAGAAGCTGCTCGCCATACCGATGAAGGGGCAGTACGAACAGGAGTGCAACGCCGCGGCTCTCGAGCAGATGGGGCTTGAGGTGACGCACAAAGTGGAAAAGGACTTCGACAAGACGCTTGAGAAGTGGGTTAACCTTCCCCCGGCAAAGCCCGAATCCTACGGCGACGTCGTTCCCGAGATATCGGAAACCATACTCGCCCTGGCCGAGCGTTACGGAGACCAGGAGGAATTCAGGCACCCCGTAGGGTCCCCGATCGAAGACGCCGAGAAAAAAGGGCTGCTCGACCTTTTTGTCTGAATCCAGAATCCGAGCCGGAAAAATTCAGGAGAAGAAAAACAGGAAAACCGCTGCTCCCAGCGCAAATCCCGCAAGCGTCTGGGCCAAGTTGTGGCACCCGAGCCTTATCCTCGACCACGCGACCAGAAGGGCGAGGGGCAAGAGAATAAACGCCAAGTTATCGCTCGGGTAAACGAACGCCACGGCGGTGACCGCTCCCATGGCGGCGCAGTGACCGCTTATTTTCCAGTAAAGCGAAACCAGTATCCAGAGGCCGGTGAGAGCCAGGCATGAATAACCGAGCATGACCAGAGCGGAAGGTCCCCCCGCGAAACTGTACAACAGAAGCGAGAAAACCGAGTAGACGAAAATAACGCAGAGAGGCTTTATGCGCTCTTCCCTCACGCTCATGTGAAAATCCGTCACCTTCCCCCGTCCGATCAGATGGAATATGTAGGCGGTGGGAACCAGCACGAAAAGAAGCGCGAAAACAGAAGTCCAGAGAAACTTGGAAGAGTGGTCGATAGAGTACGAGCAGAGAATTACGGCGTAAAAAACCACGAGCGCCGGCGAAAAAAGCGTGGAGATAAGATTCGCCGCCCCCGAAATCCTGCCGCCCTCAGAAGAGCGGGGAAACGGAACCTTGTAAACTGCCTTGTCGTTGTTGATCATCTTCTCTTGAGTTTAAGTTTAATTACATCAAATATAAACATCATGTAGCGGAAAAAACAAGTAAGAAACGGAAGATTTCCACTTTTTTAATCGCTTTTTTAAAAAAGGTTAACACCGCCTTGAATTTGCCGGGCGGGAAGGTTTCTAAAACCTGAGGATAATCTGTATACTACTGTCTTGTCGGGTGGATGATGCCAAAAGGGAAGAACGTTTTTTTCAACGACGGCGCCGCGGTCGGCGCGGTTGTTCTCTGCGCGCTGGGAACGCTTATCTCCGCTTATCTGCTTACGGCGGATTTTTTGCTCGGAGGCGCCGAATTCTGCCTGACGGGCGAGGGCTGCGATGCGGTGAGAAACAGCAGGTACTCGAGCATGGGAGGAATCCCTGTTTCTCTTTTGGGTCTTCTGGGATACGCTTCCGTGGCCGTCGCCTTGATTTTGCCGCTTGGGCGAAAGACGAAATGGAATTTGCTTTTCGCTTTCTCGGCCGCCGCCGTGGGTTTTTCAGCCTACCTTACGTACCTTGAGCTTTTCATAATAGAGGCGCTTTGCTCCTGGTGCGTCGCCTCGGCCGCAATCACCATAGTGTTGTTTCTGATCGCCGCTCTTAGAAAAAAAATGGACGGGGGAGCTTCCGCCCTCAAGTCCCTAGGTGGAGCCGCGGCCCTGCTCGTCGTCGTGTACGCCGTTTCCTACTCCGTTCACTCCCCTTCCCCCGAAAAAGATTTCCCCTCAACCGCCAGTTTTTACCAGGTGGGCCTCGCGAAATATCTCTCGCAGCATGGAGCGACCATGTACGGTTCCTACACCTGCGCTCACTGCGATAAGCAGAAAAAGCTCTTCGGAGGAGCGTTCGCCTACATTCCCTACGTCGAATGCAACCGCAGAGGGCCCGACCCCGACCCCGCACTCTGCAAAACAAAGAGCATAAAAAGCTACCCCACCTGGGAAATCGAGGGAAAGTTGTACCGGGGTATGAAGACGCTTGAACAGCTCGGGGAAATATCGGGCTATTCGGGAAAACGATAACTTCCGCATGCCGCTCTAAATCACTGCTATCACTTGCGGTTCTTTGACAAGTGACCTTCTCTTAATTACTCTTTAACCACTTTTTCATTTTCGTCTGACAAGCATGAATTACAGGATATCGCCAAAAAAACATTCAGGTAAAACAATATGAAAAAAAGAAACAACGGATTATCATTCATAGTATCTTGCAATAAGTTCGGCTGGACCAGATCTTGGAACATCGGAAGGGACCGGTTTCAGCTTATCCTCGTCATTGCTGGAATCTTTGCGCTGGGTACGTTGGGTTCCTATTTCTTTTCATACAAATTCTATGGAGAAGCTGAAGCGCTTCGGGCGGAAAAAGAAGCGGAAATAAACGAGCTTCTCAATACAGTAAATTCCATTCCGAATGAAATAATCATCGAGAACAATCTTGACAAGAAATTCGCGAAAAGGGTCCTTAAACTTGAAAAGAGACTAAGCGCCATGGAGAAAAAACTCTCCTCCAAAAAGCGGAAAAGAAAACTCTCGATTGGAGGCCGCGGGTTCCGGGCGACCGACATCAATAATGATTATTTCGACGCGGTTGAAAAAGACATAGACCGCCTCGCCGACACCATAGCCATAATCCCCGTGGGGAAACCCGCCGCGGGAAGAATCACTTCGCGTTACGGCTACAGGAATTCTCCTTTTTCAAAGCATACCAGGGAATTTCACGGCGGAATCGATTTCAGGGGGAAAATAGGTGAAGAGGTAGTTGCCACGGCGGACGGTGTCGTGGAGAACGCCGCTAGCGTGAGCGACTATGGAAAATATATAATCATCAAACACAAAAAGGGTTACAAGACTCTATACGCTCATCTCTCCAAGATAGAAGTCACCAAAGGTCAACGGGTCGCTGCGGGAGAGAAAATAGGGGAAATCGGGTCTACCGGTCGCTCAACCGGGCCGCATCTTCACTACGAAATAAAAAAGAATGGAAAAAGAATCAATCCCATAAAATACGTAAGGTAAAGCACAAAACCGTATGTATAAGAAAAAAAGCGAAAAGAATTTCAACACAGTAGGAACGATTTTAGGCGATGGGATGCTGTTCCAGGGAAATGTCTCGGGCGAAGGATCGGTAAAAATAGACGGACTGCTTAACGGAGACATTAATGTTGGTCACACCGTCGTAGTCGGCCTCAGCGGCTCAATCACCGGGGAGATTAACGCTGCGGAGGTAATCGTATTCGGCGAAGTGAACGGAAGAATAAACGCCGGAACGCTCGAGATCAAAAGTACCGGCAAAATAAAGGGAGAAGTTCTGGTGGAGACCCTTATAAGCGAGTCCGGATGCATCATGAAAGCCAAGTGTGAAATGAAAGACCCCGAAAAGCCGGAGTCAAGCGACCTCTTGCCGAACGAATCAGATTCCCAACAGCCATCCTAGCGGTTCAGTGGTGGTGACTCTCGCGTTTCTTTGCGTCCTGAGGACCGAGAACGGAAGCCTTGACCGATATACGCATTCCCGAGCGGAACTGCAATTCCAAAACGGCGGTTTTGCCAATATCATCCGACAGTCCCGTCAGCATCACATGGTAACCTCCGGGGGCAAGGGCCAAAGAAGCGCCCGGGGGTATCTCGATCGATGCGACTTTCTTCATCGTCATGGAGCCGTCTCTTGTTTCGGTCAGGTGAAGCGACGCTTCGCTGGAGCAGCTGCAGCTCACCCGCACGAGCTCTTCGGCCGAGGCCGTGAGGTTCTCCATAACCATGTAAGCCGCGGTTACGGAAGTTCCCGGGGGATTTTGTCTCACCCACGGATCCTTTACCGATATTTTCTCTTCGCCCCGGGCGAAGCAGGGCGTAAGAAATAAAATCAGGAGCGCAAGCAGGGTCTTTTTCGCAATCATGGTATATTCACAGAAGAAGGCTTTTTACGTCCTCGGCGATTCTTTTCGGGTCAAGTTTGTCCTTTGGATAGCGAAGCGTCATCTCCCCTCCCGGGCCTATAAGATAAACCGCAGGCGAGTGGCTCACCACGTAATCGTCCTCTGAGACTTCCTTCTCCTTTGAATAAAAGGTTCCGCATGCGTCGTTTACACGCTTTATTTCCCGTTGCGAACCCGTAAGGCCGACTATGTGGTCGTGAAAAAACGGAATGTATTCACCTAACTTCGCCACAGTGTCGCGCTCTGGGTCAACGGTTATAAAAAGCGCCAAGACCCTGTCGTCTTTCACAATATCAAGCACCTCGCCCAGCATCCCCAAGGTAATGGGACAGATGTCAGGGCAGTTCGTAAAGCCGAAGTTAAGCAGTATTACCTTGCCTTTGTGGTCGGAAAGAGCAAACTCACGGTTTGCGTGATCGGTAAGCGAAAAATCAAATGCGGGACGGCGAAACTCATCCCCGTAGAAACGCTCTTTGTCTGTGCGCAGAAAACCCCAGACCACAAGCCACACTACGGCGAGCGATAATAAAGCGACTGAAGGCAGAAAATATCTTCTCATTTCACAGAACTCCGAAACGCGTTCGGAGAGAAAATATACACCACCATTTTAATTAGACAAAAAAAGAGCGTCTCAGGGGGATGAGACGCTCTGTATGTACAAAAAGGAGGATGAAGGATGAGTATTGATCAATGTTTCTTTAACCAATGTTGTAAATATAAGTAATTTACTTAAACTGTCAAGAGAAAATTAAAAAAACAGATAATTATAAGGAACCGTCGATAAATTTCTCTTTCTATAAATTTTCAAAAAAAGTTAAAATATTAAAGACGGATAGGACATATCAGCGCCATGTACTCTACATTTTACTCTTGAGGAAATCATAGAGTTTTTACATCCTAGCTACAACGGTTTGGGAATGTCCATCAACCTAAAATGCATAAAGTGATATTACGCTATGGAAAACAACAATGATGCGAACAACAAGGTTGGTGATAAATCACTTCGCGCCATAGGTAAAGGCATTGAAATCGCTGGCGGCAC
The DNA here is from genome assembly GCA_007571325.1 of Candidatus Dadabacteria bacterium. Taxonomy (GTDB): domain Bacteria; phylum Desulfobacterota_D; class UBA1144; order Nemesobacterales; family Nemesobacteraceae; genus Nemesobacter. The sequence goes on along the minus strand of RKRQ01000051.1, from coordinate 1,125 downwards.
TAATTACGGAGCCACCGGCACAGCAACTGGATACTCAGTGCCCGACACATCAGGGGGCGATAGACATGAAGCAGTGTCGACCAGGACCCAGATAGAGCTGGTAGTACATTCGCTCGGGTTTACCAAGAAGCAACTGGAGGAAGTATTAGGCGTGCCACGACAGGAAATCTACGACTGGGTCAAGGGAGACAATGTCAGAGATGAAACCTCAGGACGGCTATCAAAACTTGCGCATCTGATAGCAAAGATTCCTGCTGAACAAAGACGGCCTTTGCATCATCGTTTCACAACCCTTCCGCTTGCCGAAGGAGAGTCCAGCCTTCTTGATATGCTTTGTGCAAAAGAGTGGGACGAAGACAGAATTCTTAATCAACTTCGCCGCGCCGGAGAACTGACGGCACGGCAGGTGAACCGCAAAAAAACGGACCGTATTGAGAGGTCGGTGGAGAAAAGCGATGAAATTCTTTTGGACAATTTACTCTCGCTCGGATTGAAATAATGGATGTCGAAAGTATCACATAGAAACGAGATATATGATGGATACGGGGCTGAACCCATTGCTGAAGATACTTACAAATAAGCCGAAAAATTAATAAATATTCTTTCTGGTATATTAGTATCATTAAATTTTCCACCTCCTGATGTAATTTCGGAACCAAACGGCGACATAGGGTTTGAGTGGTACCGAAAAGATAAAGGAACATTTTCCTTCAGTATAGATATAAAAAGTGAACTGGCTTATGCAGGAGTATTCGGTTCAGGTAGGGCCATATATGGAAAAGATATTTTCAATGGGAAAATCCCCTCAACTATAATACAGTGCATTAAGAAATTGTATTCAATCTAGCATCCATATATATCTGAACTAAATAACTCCTTGTGACGATCCCCCAAAAATAAAAGCCAAAAAAAAGCGGACAGGGCACCTTAGCACCGTATCCGCTTCTTTTACTTTACATTTCACTCTGGAAAAACCAGAGAGTTTTATTTTTACATCATGCCGCCCATTCCGCCCATCGGTCCGCCTGGAGGCATTCCAGCACCGGCACCACCGCCTTCCTCTTTAGGAATATCGACGACAAGCGCCTCGGTGGTAAGCAGAAGACCCGCAACGCTTGCGGCATT
>RKRQ01000070.1 GCA_007571325.1 Candidatus Dadabacteria bacterium | reverse complement strand
ACTGCACATAGGTTAAAGCCTTCTATAGGGTCTTCTTTTCCACATTCTTTCCATACTTGCTCGGCGTTTTTGTTTATTAGTTCCGTGTTGTGTTCTGGTTCTGGTGCGGGGTCTAAGTCCTATTATAGCAATTGTATATTTCATGTTTTCTCCTTTAATTTAGGTTGCTATACTTTACCATAGGATAGAACGGGCTTAGAATAGCCCAAAATAAACAAAGTCCGTTGATTTTAACTGTGAGTATGTATATGAGTAGGGATAGTTTCTATGGGATTTTGCTCTTGCGTTTATATTTTTACGATTCATTTGGGGAGCAGCACAAGTGTCAATGTCTGAACCATCGGTATACAGAATCTAGTCTCAGGATTCAGTAATCTCTTTATTTTAGGTAGTTTCAGTTCTTGTTGAGAATTCACTATGGCCACATGCCCTAGAGTTTTGGGGTCCACCTCTGGTCTTTTTGTTACCACTACTACGATAGCGTTCCGTGTTTGACATGTAGCGAGTATTGCTCTAGAGTTTAGCAAAACTGCAAAGGGAAGATGCACATTTTATGGACTGGGGAATGAAAAATAGGATGGCTCGTATTATAAGGCCGGATACGGGAAGGGCTGTTATGCTGGCTCTTGACCACGGTTATTTTCTTGGTCCTACACACAGGCTTGAGGTTCCCTCAGAAACCATAACTCCTCTTCTTCCTTACGCAGATACTATAATGTTGACTAGAGGGGTGCTGAGAACTTCGGTTTCTCCAGATTCGGGAGCTAATGTGGTACTGAGGGTTTCCGGTGGAACAAGCATTGCGGGTCCACATCTTGAGAACGAAGGTCTTACGACAGATTTCGAAGAAGCCATAAGGCTTAACGTGGCTGGGGTAGGGCTTTCCGTTTTTGTCGGGACCGAGTTTGAAAGACAGACGCTTCTGGGGCTCTCCGAACTTGTCAACCAGGGGGAAAAGTACGGCATTCCGGTTCTCGGCATAACAGCTGTTGGTAAGGAACTTGAAAAAAGAGATTCCAGATACCTGGCGCTCTGCTGTAGAATTTGCGCAGAACTTGGAGCACGTATTGTAAAGACATATTACTGCGAGGATTTCGAGAAAGTGACCCGAAGTTGCCCTGTTCCCATCGTAATTGCGGGTGGTCCGAAACTTGACACCGAGATGGATGTTTTCAATATGACTTACGAAGCTATCTCCAAAGGTGCAGCCGGAGTGGATATGGGAAGAAACATTTGGCAGCGAGACAACCCCGTAGCTATTATAAGGGCAATACGAGGTATTGTTCATGAGAACATGACCCCGAAACAGTCCCACGAACTTTTCATGGAACTAAAAGAAAAAAGTTCCTAGCATGCTTGCCGCAGTCTACCACAACAACAGTGACATAAGGATTGAGGAATTTCCTCTTCCCAAGCCGGGCGAGGGGGAGATACTGATCAGAATCAGGGCAAGCGGAATTTGCGGAAGCGATCTTATGGAGTGGTACAGAGCGCCGAAAGCTCCTCTGGTACTAGGTCATGAAGTTGCCGGGGAGGTGGTAGAAACAGGACCCGGGGTGCAACGGTTTCAAGTAGGTGACAGGGTAGTGGCTACCCATCATGTTCCCTGTGGAGAGTGTCGTTACTGTCTTACCCAAAGACACACGAATTGTCCCATGATAAGAAAATCGGGTTTTAGTCCGGGTGGTTTTTCAGAATATGTCTGCGTTGCGGCACCGAATGTCAGGGATGGCGTTTTTTGTCTCCCGGAAAATGTTTCGTTTGAGGAAGCATCTTTCACTGAACCCCTGGGCTGCGTCACAAGAGCTGTGCGGGCGGCGGGATTAGAACGCGGAGAGAGCGTAACTATTCTTGGAAGCGGTACCGCAGGCCTTTTGTGCCTTCAATATGTTCTTCATCTTGGCGCGGGGCAGGTTTTCGCAACCGACTCAAACGAACTTAAGCTCAAAAAGGCCATGGAGTTTGGTGCCACTTGTTCGTTCAGTTCACGGGAAGATGTTTCTTCTTTTATAAGAGAAAACAACGGGGGCTACCTATCTGACATGGTAATAGTCTGTACCGGAGCGCGGGCGGCGGTAAAAAGCGCCTTTGAACTTGTCGCTCCCTCGGGGAAGATCCTGTTTTTCGCTCCTTCCGACCCGGAATTTACTCTCGATATGCCATTTAACGAATATTGGTGGTCTGGGGTCAGGGTTGTAAGTTCATACGCTGCGGCTCCAAGGGATCTAGAGGATGCTCTTTTTCTTATAGAAAAAGGGGCGGTGGATGTTCAGAAGATGATTACGCACAGATTTTCGCTGGAGGATATTCAAAAGGGTTTTACTCTTGCGGAAAGTTCTGAGGAAAACCTAAAAATCATAATTGCTCCCTGAACATATTAAGACCTGCTTGACGATTTCGTAACTTAACACTCCTCAGGAGAGTGTGGATGAACTGCCAAGGTCGTAAGGTATGTGATGCCTTGTACTGACCATGAAGTTCTTTTAAGACCAGTATTACGGTCTTTTTTCTATTTCCTTTATCCTGTCGAGGATTCTGTTTGCCAGTTCAAACTTGCTCATAAGTGGAAGTTCTTCTGTTTTCTCAGCATCCACCAGCCACGCAATATTTGTATCTTCCCCAAAGCCCGCCTGTGGGGCCGTCACGTCGTTTGCCACTACTAGGTCTAGATTTTTTTCCTCAAGCTTCTTTTTTGAGTTATCGACGAGGTTTTCCGTCTCGGCAGCAAATCCCACCAGCAATTTGTTTTTCTTATGCTCCCCGAGCGATTTCAGGATGTCCCGGGTTTTCTTAAGGGGAATTAAAAGCTCTTTTTCAGATTTTTTTATTTTGTGTTCAGATTTTTCGCATGGTGAATAATCACTCACTGCAGCTGATTTTATAACTATGTTTGACCACTCAAAGAGCTCGTGGATTTTTTCGTACATTTCATCGCAATTCATCGTCCGCACCACTTCAACTCCGTGAGGAACCGGCAGAGAAGAGTATCCTGAAACCAGAGTTGTTCGGGCTCCGCGCAACCATCCCGCCCGGGCTATGGAGTATCCCATCTTGCCGGTTGAGGGATTGGATATGAATCTTACTGGGTCTATATGTTCTCTGGTCGCCCCGGCGCTTATCAGTATGTTTTTTCCCGCGTAATCCTGAGGCGTGACGGCCTTATGGACCTCAAGGGCTATAACGTCTGTTTCGGCAAGTCTTCCCCTGCCTGTCCATCCGCAGGCAAGATTTCCCTCGCCGGGTTCCACCATGGTGAATCCGTGCCGTCTCAGTTTTTCCATGTTTTCCCGTACTATGGAGTTTGAGTACATGTTCGAGTTCATGGCCGGGCAGATAATTACTGGAGCTTTGGTTGCCAGTATGACGGTTGTAAGCAGATTGTCCGCTATACCCGAAGCTATCTTTCCTATGAAAGAAGCGCTTGTGGGTGCGACGACTACCACGTCGGCTTCATCAGCGGTTTTTATGTGACCGATTTCAGATTCGGAAGTCAGGTCAAACAGATTTAAGGCGACCTTGTTTCCAGAGAGAGTCTGCAGGGTGAGAGGGGTTATGAAACGCGTGGCGTTTTTTGTCATTACGCATCTTACTATCGCTCCGTCTCTAACGAGAGACCTGACAAGTTCGCAGGATTTGTAGGCGGCGATGCCGCCCGTTATTCCCACCACCACGTTTTTTCCATGAACCGATTCCATGAAATAAAGTATATTCTCGCCGCATAAATAGGCAATACACAGGGCGCAGCGACGAAATTCGGCTTTATACCCTGTCTGTTACGGCACCTTGGGAAGCTGATGAGACAAGCCTTGAGTATTTTGCCAGCACGCCGGTTTTTTCCTTCGCAGTCGGTTTTTTCCAGGCAGCCTTTCTTTTTTTAAGTTCTTCCTTTGACACCTTGAGGTTTATTTCCCTGCTTTCTGCGTCAATGGTGATTTCGTCTCCGTTTTTTATTAGTGCCAGAGCGCCTCCGTCAACCGCCTCGGGCGTTATGTGTCCGACGACAAAACCGTGCGTTCCCCCGGAGAAACGCCCGTCTGTGATAAGCGCCACGTCTCCCCCAAGTCCTTTGCCCATTACGGCCGCGGTGGGAGCAAGCATTTCTCTCATTCCAGGTCCACCTTTCGGACCCTCGTATCTGACCACTATCACATGTCCTTTTTTCACTCTGCCGCTGAGGATTGCCTTGAGGCTTTGCTCCTCTGAGTTAAACACTATGGCTTTTCCGGTAAAGGAGTTTCCTTCCTTGCCGGTGATCTTCGCTACCGCTCCTTCCGGCGCGATGTTACCCTTGAGAATGACTATGTGGGCCGATTCCTTTATGGGATTTTTTACCGGGTGGACTATCTTTTGTCCTCTGGGATATCTTTTTACTCCCCGCAAGTTCTGTTTTATTGTCTTTCCGGTCACTGTCATGCAGTCGCCGTAGAGAAGACCTTCGTCGAGCAGGATTCTTAACAGCGGAGTCAATCCTCCTATTCTGCAGAAGTCAGACATCATGTACTGTCCGCTGGGTTTTAGATCAGCGAGGACAGGTGCCTTTTTCCCTATTCTCGTGAAATCGTCTATTGAGAGTTTTACATTGGCGGCATTTGCCATGGCGAGCAGGTGAAGGACCGAGTTTGTTGAGCCTCCGAGAGCTATAACTACGGTTATGGCGTTTAGAAAAGCTTTTTTCGTCATGATGTCCCGTGGCGTTATATTTTCCTTTATGAGATTCACAACCGCCGCCCCGGCGTTTTTGCAGTCCTGCACTTTGTCTTTTGAAACAGCCGCTTGAGCCGAACTGTTCGGAAGACTCATCCCAAGAGCTTCTATTGCGGAAGCCATAGTGTTTGCTGTGTACATTCCTCCGCATGACCCGGGTCCGGGAATGGCGCAGGATTCTATTTCCTTGAGTTCCGAATCGGTTATATCGCTGTTTGAGTGCGCCCCTACGGCTTCGAATACCGAGACTATGTCCACGTCTTTTCCTCTGTAGTTGCCCGGAAGTATCGTTCCGCCGTAGACAAACACAGAAGGCCTGTTGAGCCTTGCCATGGCCATCAGGCATCCCGGCATGTTCTTGTCGCATCCCCCTATGGTTACCATGCCGTCAAACCCCTCTCCCGCGGCTACCGTTTCGATTGAGTCGGCGATGACTTCCCTGGATACAAGAGAGTACCTCATTCCCGGAGTTCCCATGGATATTCCATCGGATACGGTAATGGTGTTGAAGATTATGGATTTGCCCCCGGCCTTATTTGCCCCTGCGGCTCCATGTCTTGCTAGCTGGTCTATATGCATGTTGCAGGGCGTTACCATACTCCATGTCGATGCTATACCTACTACGGGTTTCTTAAAATCCCTGTCGGTAAAACCCACGGCTCTCAGCATGGAACGGCTTGGGGCCCTATGCGACCCTTCTACGTATATGGAAGAGTATTTTCTAAGGTCTTCTTTCTTCTTAGCGGTTTTCGTTGCCAATAGAATATTCCTCCTTGTGTTGTTCGTACCGCGTTTATCCGGTCGGTCGTCTCGATACATTCTAACTTAGAATAGCTTTCTGTACTATAATCTCGCTTCCCGGCAAAGGTTCTCTAAGTGAGGTGGGGGAGGTTCAGTGATTCAATATCTGGCTTAAAAACAGTTTCGTTCTTTCATGTTGCGGGTTGCGGAAGAACTCATCGGGGTTGTTGTGCTCGACAATCTCTCCGCCATCCATGAAGATGACGCGGTCGGCCACAGTTCTTGCGAATCCCATTTCATGGGTAACGCATATCATGGTGATTCCCTCGCCCGCGAGTTGTATCATTACTTCAAGAACTTCTTTTATCATTTCGGGATCAAGGGCCGATGTGGGTTCGTCAAACAGCATTATCCTGGGTTTCATACATAGACTTCTCGCTATTGCCACGCGTTGTTGCTGGCCACCCGAGAGTTGACCCGGGTACTTGTTTGCCTGTTCCGGTATCTTGACTCTTTCAAGGTACTTCATTGCCATCTCGTTTGCCTCTGCCAGAGGCATCTTGCGTACCCATATTGGAGCCAGGGTACAGTTTTCAAGCACGGTCAGGTGGGGAAACAGGTTAAAATGTTGAAATACCATTCCCACTTCGCGTCGGACAGTTTCAATGTTTTTCAGGTCGCGGGAAATCTCTATTCCGTCGACAATTATTTCTCCCTTTTGGTGTTCTTCAAGCCGGTTGATACATCTGATCAGGGTCGACTTGCCCGATCCGGAAGGACCGCATATGACGATTTTCTCTGCGCTTCTGACGTTGAGATTGATGTTTTTTAGCGCGTGGAATTGTCCGTACCATTTATGCACTCCGCGCATTATAACGGAGTATTCCGCTGAGTCTGAGCTCATTTTTTCATCTTTTAGTTTGGATTTTTGCGTCATGCTTATTAATTCTTATCTTCTGTAATCGGTTTTGAGTTTGTTTTCAAGATAGAGAGAATACCTTGCCATGGCGAAACAAGAGATAAAAAAGAATATGGCGACAAACAGGTAAACCTCGTTTGAAAGACCTGTCCATCTTGTATCTGCCAGAGATGCCCTGCCTATTCCCAAGGGGTCGAGAAGTCCGATGATAATTACGAGCGTTGTATCCTTATACAGGGATATATAAGTGTTCACTATGCCCGGTATGGAGATCTTAAGCGCCTGTGGCAGTATGATCAGCCTCATTGAGGACCAGTAGTGAAGTCCCATTGAGTCTGCGGCCTCAAACTGTCCTTTCGGTATTGCCTGCAATCCTCCTCGTATGACCTCCGCCATATATGCCGACGCGAACAGCGTGACCATTATCAGCACGCGAAACAGAAGATCGAAAGTTATTCCCGGGGGAAGAAAATAATTGAGCATAGTAGAAGCTACGAAGAGAAGGGTGATAAGGGGAACTCCTCGGATAAACTCGATAAATCCTATTGAAAATATCTGAATGATGCGGAGATTTGACTGGCGCCCCAAAGCCAGCAAGAGCCCGAGTGGAAGCGAGAACCCGATACCGGTTATACCAATTACGAGTGTCAGCATGAAGCCACCAAACTGGTCGGTCTCTACAGGCGTAAGACCTAGTCCTCCGACCAGAAGCCAGCCGGCAACCAAGGGAAGCGCGGTAGCGATATAAAGGGCGTATTTGTGCAGGGGTGCTCTGTCAAAAAGTATGGGAATCAGCGCAAAGACCATCAATACGAACGAGAGATTAACTCTCCAGCGCTCGGCGATTGGATAAAAGCCGTAGGTAAACAGGCTGAAACGTTCGCCTATTACTGCCCAGCACGCTCCGCTTGCCTTGGCACGACACTCATCTCGGTTCTCGGCTGTCCACGCCGCATCGAAAAATAACCAGTCCAGAAGCATGGGGACGGTTTCGATAATAAACCAACAAGCAAGAAGAGTTATTATGACGTTTGTAGTGTTTGACAGGAAATTTTTCCTTATCCATGCCCATGGTCCTACCATGCTGGGAGGAGGTGGAAGATCCGGATGCTCTCCGATTTTGTAGGTTTGCTCGTTTATAACTGTTTCCTCTCTTAGCGTTCAACCATCCTGATGCGTTTGTTGTACAGGTTCATTAAGACGGAGATGAATAGTGATAACAGAAGATAAAGTATCAGCACTATGGTCATGCACTCCATTTCCCTGCCAGTCTGGTTGAGGGATATGCCTCCTATGGTGGCGACTATGTCCATGTACCCGACGGCAATGGCCAGGGATGAGTTCTTGGTGAGATTAAGGTACTGGGAGGTAAGGGGCGGCACTATAACGCGAAGCGCCTGCGGAATTACTATCAGATCAAGCGTCTTGCCACGGTTTATACCGAGTGAAAGAGATGCTTCGGTTTGTCCGTAGTTAACGGCAAGTATTCCTGCTCTTACTATTTCGGCTATAAAAGCTGCGGTGTAAAGGGACAGTGCTAGCCAGAGTGCGGTGAATTCCGGGCGCACTACCATACCCCCCGTAAAATTAAACCCCGCAAATTCCGGTACTTCAAAAGTGATAGGGGCACCCAGGAGAAAAAAGCAAACAAGCGGAACGCCCAGTATTGCTCCCAGCAATATCCAAAATACAGGATACTGTTTTCCCGTTTCTTTCTGTATTTTAGATGCGTATCTGCGGAACCATATTGCGAATACAACTCCCGCAGCTAGTATTCCCAGCACCACCATGAATATAGGTTCGAAAAATGGTTTCGGGACGAAGAATCCGCGGTTTGTAAGAAATGCCATGTTGCCGAGGCTCATCGCTTCTCTGGTCGTGGGGAAAGTATTTATTATGATTCCATACACAAAAAGTATGTGTAGCAGCACGGGGACGTTTCTTACGAAATCTATATAAACTTGGGCTAGTTTGTTTGCGAGCAGATTTTTTGAGAGACGCAGGACACCCAGCAGAAAACCCAGAACCGTTGCCAGAACTATTCCGCTTACAGCCACAAGAAGGGTGTTCAATATTCCCACCAGCATCGCGCGGAAGTGAGTGGAACGGGAGGAGTATTCTATGAGATGCTGATTTATGTCGTAGCTTGCAGGTTCCCATAGATAAGCGAAACTGAACCCTTTCCCTATAGCTTCCAAGTTGACTATGGCGTTTCTTACTAGATACGCCGCGGCCGCGAACAGCAGAACGACCGCAACGATTTGGACTATGACAGCCCGGGAGTGTTCATCTCTCCATAGTCGAGATAGAAAAGCCTGTGGACGCATCTTCTTATCAGTGCTCCAGAGCCTTAAACATTATAGGTATGTTTACAATCAGCGAATTGGCGCC
>RKRQ01000062.1 GCA_007571325.1 Candidatus Dadabacteria bacterium | reverse complement strand
GTAAGGGGAGGTATAAGAAGTCTGATAGTGTTTCCGTCAATTGAAGGGGTTATTCCGAGTTCAGACTGCGCGATTGCCTTTTGAATTCCCTCGACCGCACCCGGGTCCCAAGCCTGTATGAGAATGGTTGAACTGTCAGGTACCGATACGTTGGCGAGTTGGTTGACCGGGGTTTGCGCGCCGAAATAGGAAACCCTCATTGTATCGACTAAAGCCGTTGACGCCCTGCCTGTTCTTATTTTGGAGAGTTCCTGTTCAAAAACGCTTACTGTCTTATCCATTCTGTCTTCTGCTTCAATGCAGAGTTCTTCAACTGATAGCTCTTCACTCATTGCTCTGTACCGCTCCTTACAATAGTACCTACTTTCTCTCCCCGCATGATCTTTTCTATACTTCCTTTTTCAGAAAGATTGAACACCACTATGGGAATATTCCCTTCCATGCAGAGGGAAATTGAAGTTGCATCCATAACTTTCAATCCTTTTTTTAGAATCTCCATATAGGTCAGTTCGGTGAACTTAGAAGCGTCTTTGTTTTTAACCGGATCCTTATCATAAATGCCGTCGACCTTGGTCGCTTTCATTATAACATCCGCCCCCATCTGCAGTGCTCTCAGAGTTGCGGCCGTGTCAGTTGTAAAAAACGGATTTCCGGTACCTGAGGCGAATATTACTATTCTTCCCTTCTCAAGGTGACGTATGGCTTTTCTTTTGATAAAGGGCTCTGCCACCTGTTTTATCTCCAGTGCAGTCTGTATACGTGTTGAAAGCCCCTTTCTTTCGAGAAAATCCTGGAGGGCAAGTGCATTTATAACAGTCGCAAGCATCCCCATGTAATCGGCCGTAGAACGGTCCATTCCCTCCGAGGAACTGGAAACGCCTCTGAAAATATTTCCTCCACCTATTACTATGGCTGTTTCCACTCCGAGTGAGTGCAGGGTTTTTATCTCTTCGGAGACGTATTCGATTACGCTGGAACTGATACCAAACTGTTTGGGACCCTGAAGAGCTTCTCCGCTGAGTTTCAGCAGGACTCTTTTATATTTCGGGATGATTTTCTCAGAAGATCCCATCGTTCAGTTTTTTCATTCGCCTAATTGGTATCTTACAAACCTTTTTACGACTATGTTCTCGCCGATTTTTGCTATAAGGTTGTTCACTAGGTCTATGACTTTTATTTTTGGGTCCCTTATGTAGGGTTGCTCAAGAAGGCATATTTCCTCGAAAAACTTGTTTACTCTTCCCTCAACAATTTTTTCCGCTATCTTCTCGGGTTTTCCCGATTCCATAGCTTCCGCCTTGAGAATACGTTTTTCGTTTTCTACCTCCTCTTCCGAAACTTCTTCCTTTCTTACGTAAATTGGATGGTTTGCCGCTATTTGCATCGCGACCTCTCTGCAGAGATTCTGAAACTCATCATTTCTGGCCACAAAATCCGTTTCACAGTTAACCTCGAGCATCACTCCGATCTTACCGCCAGCATGTACATATGAAGATATAATCCCCTGGTCGGTTTTTCTAGTAGCCTTTTTGGATGCTTTTGCTACACCCTTTATTCTTAGGATTTCAGCTGCTTTTTCGGAATCCCCATCAGTCTCCACAAGAGCGTTTTTGCAGTCGAGGAAGGGAGCTCCTGTCTTTTCTCTTAAATTCTTTACCATTGTCGCTTTGATTTCAGCCATCTTTAATCCTCTTTTTTATTTTCCGTATTTTCTGAGATTTCCTTCTGTGCCTGGGCATTTTCACTTTCCGAGGATTCTGAAATAGCCACCGAAACAAAATCTTTGGTTTCGTTGTCAGATTCAGCTTCCTTGAAAACAAACACCTTCCTCTCTACCACTACTCCATCGAGACTGTCTTGCTTTACCTCTTCAACTTCTCCGCTTACCAGCTTTTCCTGATATATATGAGTTCCTTCGATGCAGGCATCCGCTATTTTTGAAGCAAACAGCTTTATAGCTCTTATGGCATCGTCGTTGCTCGGAATCGGATAGTCCGCATTTGCGGGGTCGCAATTTGTGTCCACGATCGCTATAATCGGTATTGATAGATTTCTCGCTTCCTTTATTGCTATATGTTCTTTTTTAGTGTCTACGACGAAAATGGCATCGGGAATCTGCTTCATGCTTACTATCCCACCAACAATTCCCTCAAGTTTCACTATCTCCCTTCTGAGGTTTTTTGCTTCTTTTTTGGGAAGCAGTTCCATCTGTCCTTCTTCTTCAAGTCTTTTTAGCTCCAGCAGATAATCAACCCTTGAACGTATGGTATTGAAGTTCGTAAGCGTCCCTCCCAGCCAACGCGTATTTATATAAGGCATGTCGCATCGGAGCGATTCTTCCTCAATTATTCCCCGGGCTTGTTTCTTGGTTCCTACAAGCAGAACGGTTCCTCCATCAGCAACGGTGTTTCTCACGAAATTAAATGCTCTGTTAAAAAGAGTGACTGTTTGTTGAAGATCAATTATGTGAATACCATTTCTTGCTCCAAATATGAAAGATTTCATCTTCGGATTCCAGTGGCTTTTCTGGTGCCCGAAATGCACCCCTGCTTCAAGCAGGCTTTTCATGCTGAGTTTTTCAGTAGCTGTAGCTTCTTCTGTCATTAAATATCCTCCGAATTCCTTTTACAAAAGTGCTTTTAATACCAGAAAAGCGATCATTAATCAAGTTGTTAGGTATCATAATGTCCAACAGTTCTGACGCTTTCAACAGTAAGGAGATAGAGTGAAATATCTTGTAATAGCAAATCCCAAGGCGGGCACAAAAGCGTTTGGCGGAACGCTTGAGCGAGTTCGACATGCTCTTGAAGCAAGAAAAGTCGTTTACGAGGTAAGAATTACGCAATTTCCGGGGCATGCCTCAAAGATTGCCGCAGAAGGGCTTTGTGAAGGATTTACCCACATAATTTCTTTGGGAGGAGATGGTACGTCAAGTGAGATCGTGAGTTCGATTCACGGTTCAGAAGCTGTTTTCGCGGTTGTTCCTGGGGGTAGTGGAAACGATTTTTCCAAAGCTGCTGGTATTCCAATCGATACACAGGCTGCTGTGGACAATATTTTTTCGGGCTGCCGGAGAAAAGCCGACGTGGCTTTTGTTGACGAAAGATGCTTTATAAATGGTTTCGGGGTTGGTATGGACGGGGCCGTAGCGCATGATTTCGGAGAGTTGAGACTCAGGCGTTTAGGGTCTTTCGGTTATGTAGTCGGGGCAGTAATAGAAGCGTTTAGATTTCAGGGATTCTTCTCCGAAATAGACGGTGAAGTTGGAAAAGCTGCGGCGGCGGACGGGAAACTGCTTCTTTTTGGGGCTTCAAACGGCCCTTTTCAGGGGGGAAGGTTTAATCTAGCTCCTGATGCTGATATATTCGACGGATATCTTGATATACATATAATAAGTGACATGAAACCGCTTGAAAGGCTTTTTAAAATACAAAAGGTGCTTGAGGGTCGTCACGAGAAACTTCGGGAAGTCAATATTGTTAGAGCAAAGCAGCTTTTGTTTGAAACCTTTACGGATCTCCCGGCACATATGGACGGAGAAACATTCATCCTTCATTCAGGACGACACTCTATACGGATTGGGGAACAAGAGGTGAACATTATAGTTCCCGCATAGTTCAGGCATACAGAAGCTGTTTCCGTTACGCAGCAGGGCAGTGCTTATGAATAAAGTAAGAAGTATTTTAGCTATTATAGGTTTATCTTTTTTTACGGCATTCTGGGGTTCTGTAGGAGTAATCGCATCCCTTTTTGCCAGGGGGCATATTATAAAATTATCGGTGAGACCTTGGGGAAAAACAGTTCTCTGGGCCTGTGGGGTGCGGCTTAACGTAAACGGAACTGAAAATTTTCCTGACGCTCCTTTCATAGTGATGTTTAACCACCAGAGTTCTTTTGATATACCTGTTTTTTCCGCGGTATTACCTTTTGAGTGGAAAGCCGTCATGAAAAGGGAGGTCGCCTCGATTCCGTTTGTAGGTTGGGTCTCTGCACTTAGCGGACATTATTTTGTTGCTAGAGACGGGTCGGTAGGAGATACGAACAAAGTCCGAGAGATAATAAGGAAAATAAAGAAAGGTCCTTCGGTAGTTCTGGCGCCTGAAGGTACAAGAAGCGAGGATGGAGAGCTTCTTCCTTTCAAGCAGGGCGGTTTTCTTATGGCATCACTTTCAAGGGTGCCTGTTGTGCCGATGATCATATGGGGAGGCAAAGATATAACAAAAAAGGGTTCCTACGAACTTAATACGGACAGGGAGATTGTAGTTAGAATTCTCCCTCCGGTAAATCCCTCAAGCTTTCCAAAGGGAAAAGAAGGAATTGAGAAGCTTGAGAGTTTAATTCGGGAAAGGATGCTTTGCGAGGTTGAAAAAGTTCGTAGCAAGCGTTAGACTTTAGGCGGTTAGGGCTTGGTTGGAATTCTTCTTTACTCTATTATTCGTCCCGATACCTGTCTCTTGATACGGCTTATATGAGGTTGTCTTCTCTATGAATAATCATCGGGGAATTGCAGACCTGAGTTTGCAAACTATAGTGGCACTCACCGGAATGCCGAAGCTGAAGAACGTGGTGAATCCCAAAAACCCTGAAGATATGTCGCAGCTGGTTACGGTAACTTTCAAGCCGCTTCCGAAAAATTACCGAGAGACCGAGATAAGCGCATACAGGGAGAGACTCAGAAACTCCCTTCTCAATAATGGGGTGAATGTGATTTCTTGGGAAGATGCAACGAGCGAAGACGCGTCTTACGGAATATTCTCAAGGTTCATGGACCTGAGGTCGGTAAAGAGAAAAGTAAACGCGGTAATAGACGTTAAAAAGACGTTTTCTCCGGTCAGATGGTTTTTTAGCAGAGTAGCGGAGAGCATTTACAGACTCGTAAGAAAAGACAGTCTGTCTGTCAGTAATATACTCAAAATAAGCGGCTGGGCGGACGATTTCACCGTGGGCTACCTTCAAGACCCTTATAACACTCAGGTTATAACTATAACGTCGATTGACCCTGCGTTTGAGAACGAAGATACGACGTATGATGAGAAAATATCCATAGGTCTTAAAAGTCTGGTAACCAACATGTCTGAGATCGTCATAGGGGTTTCAGAGAGGAATTTCACTATAATAAACATGAATCTCTCCGATTCGATATACAAGCATAGCCAGCTTGATGATTTCGTACTGTATTCTCTTATTCCGAAGATATATGCTCCCATAAAACCACCTGTTCTGAATCGTTTCTCCATAGGCGAGTACGATCCAAGGGAATTTGAATATGCCAGGAAGCTATCTACTCTGGGTGAAGACCTCAGAAGTACTGATCTTTTTCCCGCGGGATCAAAGTTTTCAGATGCAATAAAACGCCTTTCACACAGAGACGTAGCAAACAAGATACTTGATGGGAGAACGGGCGTCTCATACGGTTTTATAGCTCTTGCCGAACCTCCCGGATACGATGGGGACAAATACATTGACGAAAAGGTGTGGAATTCCCTGCAAGAAATCCCAGATTATAACCCTGATGAGGTAAGAGCGGCTTCAAACGACAGATGGTATGTTAAAACTGTTCTGGGTGAAGGGACCGTGTACCAGCAGGTTCCGGACATATGGATTGTCACTTCAAGGTCAGGATGCGATAAAACAAACCTGAATCCAGATTCGGACATAGTAAGAATTGGTCTTGTAAAGGGAAAGCTCTACCTTGAGATACCAAGAGGAATAAATCTGGGAAGAAAAGATATAAGACCGTCTTTTGACACTTACGTAATACTTTCTCAGGCGCTTTCTTCATCTCTTTACGCTCCCTATCTTATAGAAGAGGAAATGTCCATTCTTCATTTCCACGGCTATCCTGACCCGTGCTGGTTCTGCGTTAGCGAACATCACGCCGGAGCTCAGAATCCTTCCCTTCCGTGCGGTACGGTGGAAGCCGCGCTCCTTAACTACTCCGCGGTTTATGAAACCGCGACCAAGAATGGCAGTGACATAAAGCTTTTGTGTCTTGTTGAATCGGACCATGGCGTGAACGTTCTTGGGCCTGACAGAGAATACCTAGTGCAAAGACTTCGCGCCGGTTCAAGCGAGGGGAACATCCTCCTCGGCGGAAAGTATCTTCCGATGCTGAAGCGACAGAGCGTCGCTTCACAATAGCCGTCTTTGGAAATGGATCAGATTAATCCAGAACACAATTCAATAGGCTGGATAGGAACAGGAATCATGGGAGTTCCTATGTGTGGACACCTGATTCGTGCCGGATACAGAGTTTTTGTATTTAACAGGACTAAGGAAAAGGCCGGAGAACTTCTTAATAAAGGGGCCAACTGGTGTGATTCTCCGGTTGAAGTAGCCAGACGGTCCGATGTTGTATTTACGATTGTTGGTTATCCGGACGATGTAAGAGAAGTGTACTTCGGAAAGGAAGGTGTTTTTGCTGAACCCGTATCGGACCGTATTTTTGTCGATATGACTACGACCGAACCTGCTATTGCGGGAGAGATATACGAAAAGGCGCTTGCCTGCGACTGCTTTTCTCTGGATGCGCCAGTCTCGGGGGGAGATGTTGGAGCCGTGAAGGGAGAACTTTCTATAATGGTCGGAGGAGACAAGGAGATTTTTGATTTGGTAAAACCTCTCTTGGGGCTTTTTGGGAAAAATATTGTGTATCAGGGAAAAGCGGGTTGCGGTCAGCACGCAAAGATGTGCAACCAGATCACCGTGGCGGGAGTAATGATAGGGATCTGCGAGAACTTGATATATTGCAAGAGGGCGGGGCTTGATTTTCATACCATGCTTCGCTCCGTAGGAAGTGGCGCTGCCTCAAGCTGGCTTCTTGACAATCTTGGCCCGAGAATAATGGAGGGGGATTACAACCCGGGCTTCTTTGTTGAGCACTTCATAAAGGATATGGAGATCGCCCTTGATGAATCAAGGCGAATGGGAATTGATCTTCCAGGACTTGAACTTGTTAAATCTCTTTATGAAAGGGCAAGTGCCCTCGGTCACGGAAGGCTTGGAACGCAGGCGCTACTGCTTGCCCTTGAGGATTTTTGCGGGGATGAAAAACGCGGTTATAAGGAGGTTTAAATGAATTCTGACAGCTTCAAGGCAATGCTTGTAAGAAAAGATGAAGAAGGAAAATTTAACAGGGAAATCACCACCAGAAAACTCGAGAGTCTTCCCGAAGGAGAAATATTGTTAAGAGTGAAGTATTCGTCTCTTAACTATAAGGATGCTCTTTCCGCAATAGGAAGCAGGGGTGTTACGAAAAATTATCCTCATACGCCCGGTGTTGATGCTGCCGGTGTAGTTGAGAGTTCAGAAAGCAATAAGTTTAAGCCCGGAGATGAAGTAATAGTGCATGGATATGACCTGGGAGTTGATACTTCCGGGGGATTCGGACAATATGTGAGAGTTCCGGCTGACTGGGTTGTTAACCTGCCAGCGGGACTTGAGTTAAAAGAGTCCATGATGTACGGAACAGCCGGTTTTACCGCTGCTCAATCCGTATTGAGAATTATCGAGGGTGGTCTAAGACCGCAAGGCGGAAAAATTCTCGTAACCGGAGCGACAGGAGGAGTTGGCAGCATGTCCGTAGCTATTCTTAAAAAAGCCGGCTACATAGTGACGGCTTCGACAGGAAAAACAGGTCAGGAGCAGTTCCTGACGGATTTGGGAGCTGAGGAAGTGATAACAAGAGAAGACCTGACCGATTCTTCAGGCAGACTTTTGCTTAAGGGGCAGTGGGCAGGAGTTGTTGATACGGTGGGCGGAGAGATGCTTGCCACTGCTATTAAGTCCACGAGGCAGAGAGGCGTAGTAACAACGTGCGGCAATGTCGCTTCTCATGATCTCAACATAAATGTGTATCCGTTTATATTGAGGGGGGTTACGCTTGCCGGTATAGATTCGCAGAGCTGCCCGATGGAAAGAAGAAAGCTTGTGTGGGAAAAAATGTCTGGTGAGTGGAAGCCTTATGTGCTTGACAGCATCTGCAGAACTGTCTCTCTTGAAGGTCTTGATACCGAAATAGACGTTATATTAAAAGGCGGTCAAGTAGGTAGAGTCATAATTGATTTATGGAACTAAAAATTTTAGGATTTAGAACTGAATTTATAAAAGAGAGCATCTTTTAGCATGGATGCTTAGGAACTAACAATCTTGCTGCTTTGCAGAATATCAATTACTGCACCCTATAATACGATGGGATAATTCTCATCTCTTTTTGAATCCTCTAAATGACCATTCTGAAAAAAACATGTACTTTAGGTTGGAGTGGGCGTTTTTATAACTGAGGTTTTTAATATGATAAGAATGAGTAGAATATCTTTTTTGTTTTTCATAGTAATGGCCATGTCATGGAACGCAGCTTCCGCCGAAGGGTATTTTTCCAAATCTCCTCCCGACGCCAAGGCATATATCATTTCCCCCGAAGACGGCCAGATTGTCGGAAAGACTTTTACTGTGAGATTCGGGCTGTCAAAGATGGGAGTTGCTCCGGCTGGAGTCAAGCTTCCGAATACGGGTCATCATCATCTTCTAATCAACCTTGAAAATCTGCCCGACATGGAAAAACCTCTTGCTTTCAATGGGAATGTAAAGCATTTCGGGGGAGGGCAGACGGAAACTGAAATAACCCTTTCTCCAGGAAAACATACACTGCAGTTGCTTCTGGGCAATTACCTGCACATACCCCATAAACCTCCCGTGCTTTCGGAGAAGATAACTATTATAGTGAAAGATAAGTGAAGACCGCTTTTTGTTTGTACGATTTGATTTCTGCCGGAGGGCTGGCAGAACGGCTATTGCACCGGTCTTGAAAACCGGCGTCCGAAAGGACTTGGGGGTTCGAATCCCTCGCCCTCCGCTCTAT
>RKRQ01000053.1 GCA_007571325.1 Candidatus Dadabacteria bacterium | reverse complement strand
GTAATATCAAATTTTCGGGAATGACGAACAGCCGTCTGATAGGATATAACTATGTCACCCAGAAGATTGGGAGCTGTCTCACTTTGCTGAGGAAAGCAGAGAACATCCGTAGTCGCGTCGATATGTCTATAACGAAGGTTAAGCTCCCTCATATATGTATCGCTTACAAACGAAATGCAAAGCTCGCTTTGTGTGGAAAGATTAAGGTATTTGAGTATCTTTTTGACTATAAAGATCAGTTCTTCCTTACCGGAAAGATCAAGAAAATCCTCTTTATCCACTATGGATATTTCCACTACCTCATCCTTTATATGGCAATCCCCGTATCGGCAAACCGATAAAAAACCAGAGAAGTGTAATAAGTACAGGGGAAAACGAATATAAGGCTATCAAACCTGTCAAGAACTCCGCCATGCCCCGGGACCAAGGAGCCAGAATCCTTTACCCCCGCCCCTCTTTTTATAGTGGATTCAAAAAGATCACCTGTAACTGCGGCCCCAGCTATTATAATCGCGTAAATAACTACCCAGACCACTGGAAGAGCGTTGTCGAATATAAAATTTACTATAACAGCGCTTAAGACAGAGACAAAGAACCCACCTACGAGCCCTACCACAGTCTTGCCTGAACTTATGTGACGGGCAAGCTTCTTTTTCCCAAAACTTTTTCCGAAGAAAAACGCTCCGGCATCGTTAAGAAAAGTACAGGAAACGGCAAGTACAACGAGAAAAAAACCAATGTCCTCAGGACCTTGGTCAAAGAATCTGTAATTCCCTGAATCTACTTCGACCGAGATATTTCTCAGCAGCACTCCATGAGCCAGCATCCAGCCAAAATATATAAGAGGTAGAAGAGTCATGCCAAGATCTTCAAGGCAATCGCTGAAGTCTTTTTTGCGGAATTCAAGTATTATGGAAAGAAATATAAGAAAAGTGAAGAAAAGACTCATAAGAATAAAGTCAAAAAACGCGCTCACTATCAGCAGCAGGGAAATAGTTGTGATATAAATTCTTCTCCACTTACCTATGGAAGAACCTGCAAGTGCAAAAAACTCAAGGGAACATAGAACCCCTATCAGACAGATAAACGTCAGATAGTAAACTCCACCGTGGTAGAATATAAGAAGAAGTATAGGTACAGCTACTACGGCCGTAGCAATTCTTATGATCAGATTCCTTTTCTCTTGCATATCATGCCACCGTTTCTCAAAATCGCATAAAAAAACTAAACGATAGGAAGATCAATGCAAATAACACCGATTTATTCTGACACTAATCGCCCGATGAAAATTTTTGTGCTTGCCTCTGGCAGAGGAACAAATTTCGAGAGTATATATTCAAGGCAGGCAGAATTTAAACAAAGCGCCGAAAAAAACTTCGGTTCTATAGAACACGTTTTCTCAAACAATCCCAATGCAGTGGTTCTCAAGAAAGCCCAGACACTTAACATCAAAACCTCTTGGATAAGTTCTGAAAATTTCTTTACCGCTCTGGGAAAGCATCCTTCAGATGAAGACGGACGAACACTTTACGATTCAGCTGTAATTTCACTTATTGAAAAGTTCTTTGAACCAGATCTTATAGTGCTGGCGGGATACAGAAGAAAATTAAGCCGACTTTTCACCGAGAGGTTCACAAACAAGATCATAAACCTCTATCCTGGAGATACGACCAAGAATTACCTTATAAAGGGTAAAAGTGCATGCGTCCAGGCTATAGAGAATGGAGAAAAAACCATAAGATGCACTACATATCTTGAAAACAACCCAGAAATAAGATTTGGAACCGTGCTGGCTCAGTCGGCCGATATATCTCTTGAGGGTTTTGATATCGGGGATGAAGCTCTAATGGAAGAAAAGATTAGGCAAGAAGGTGAATGGAAATTGTTTCCTTTCTTAATTCACGATTTGATCGCAAATGGAAGAATTGCAATAGATAAGAAAAACAATATTTATATAGACAGTATAAAAGCAGGAAAAAACGGTTTTCTGCTCTCACCATGAAATTTATAAGTCTCTTAGTCTTTTTAGAAGCTCAATGTCTTTTGCTACTTCAGGGGGAGGCATTTCCACTATCATGTCAAGGTTTTTGAAAAACGGGTTCTCAATCATCGCCCTGAAGCAGTCGGTTCCTATCTTCCCCTGTCCAAGATGCTCGTGGCGGTCCTTGCTGGAATTAAAATCGACTTTGGAATCGTTTGCATGAATTAGTTTCACCGTTCCCGGTGAAAAGGTTGTATTAATGCTCTCTACCAATTCCTCTATGCCCTCTGGTGTCCTTATATCGTACCCGGAGGCAAACATATGGGCAGTATCCATACAGACTCCTAGAGTGTCATATGACGCACGTCTGAGTATGAAAGATATCTCGTTAAAACTTGCTCCGATCGTATCTCCCTGCCCCGCTGTATTTTCAAGCAGAAGTTGTGTCGTACCTTGATAATCCTCAAGAATTTTAAATAAAGAGTCTATAACGTTGCTTACCGCCATATCTCTTTGCAGTCCCTTTGCGCTTCCTATGTGGGTCATCATGTATTTCACCCCTAGGGCACTTGACCTCTTAAGCTCCTCTCTTACTATATCTACGCTTTTTTTCCTCAGATCATCTTT
>RKRQ01000009.1 GCA_007571325.1 Candidatus Dadabacteria bacterium | reverse complement strand
AAAAGTACTTTGCATAGTATAACGCAGAGTTTTTATTATGAAAGCTCCTGAAAGAGGTTTTTTTCTTGAGATATTTCCTAAAAAAGTTTATAAATCTAGATTGGTAATCCGTAGCGGCAATAACCGGCAACGAAAGATTTTCAGCGTTTGATTAACAACAATCCATCAAGGAAAGAGGTTTTTTTCAATGGCAGTTTACATATTGCTTAGCAGGCTTACACCCGAGGGCAGGAAAACCGTAAAAGAGAGGCCCGGGAGAATAAAGGAAGTTGACAAGGAACTTGAAGATATAGGAGTTAGGGTTATCGAGCAGTATGCGACTCTGGGCAGATACGATTTTGTAAATATAGTTGAGGCGCCCGATAACAAGACTATAGGAAAGGTTTCGGTGGAACTTTGCTCAAGAGGGACGGTCGAGTTAGTAACCCTTCCGGCGGTTTCGGTAGAATCCCTGGTAGAGTCGCTTAACAGGACCAAGACGGAAAAAATGTCTTCTGTGTTGTCTGGGGGAAGTAAAAATGTTTAAGAAGTATTTTGGTGTAATAGAAGAGCAGTCACGGGACGTTTTTGGTACACACGCGAAGAAAACGCTCTCGATTTTCTCATTTTTTTCGGTCGCTGCAGTTATTTTACCTCTAACTATACTTATTCTGTTTATTCTGTTAAAGCTTTTCTGAAATATTAATGGCGAGAATCAGAACACTTCCGGATGTCCTTGTTTCTAAGATTGCTGCCGGAGAAATAGTTGAGAGGCCTGCTTCCGTAGTAAAAGAACTCATTGAAAACTCAATTGATGCTGGGGCGACCAGGATCTCAATATATCTTGAATCTGGGGGAAAAAAGCTCATAAGGGTGGTTGATAATGGTCACGGAATGTCCCGTGACGATGCCCTTATGAGTATTGAGCAGCATGCCACAAGCAAGATAAGAGATATTGATGATCTTTTTTCAATAAAAACCCTGGGTTTTCGTGGTGAAGCGCTCCCAAGCATAGCTAGCGTTTCAAGATTTAGAATAGTAACGGGGACCGAAGGTTCGAAATCCGGCACCGAAATCTATGTTGAAGGCGGAGTCGTGAGGAAAGTGAAGGAGGCTGCGTCTCCAGGGGGTTCGTCCGTTGAGGTTAAAAATCTGTTTTTCAACACGCCGCCGCGCCTTAAGTTTCTCAAAAAACCGGAAACTGAACTTGGCAGAGTTCTTGAGGTTATACAACGCGAGGCGCTTTCAGTGCCCAAAATATCTTTCGAGGTTTTCTCAGATGGAAATAACATCCATCGCTATGGTGCGACTGAATCTCTTGAGCAGCGTGTAGCGCAGATAATTCCTGGCACATCGCTCTACAGTATAGGTTTTGAAGATGAGACTCTTATGCTCCGTGGATATCTGGGAAGTCCCACAGACCACCGCTCCTCAATGCGCAGGCTGTTTACTTATGTCAACTCAAGACCTGTAAGGGATCGTTTTATAAACAGGATTATAATGGAGTGCTATGGAAGAATGCTTGACAAGGGGAAATATCCCCAAGGAGCGATTTTTATCGAAAGGCCCCCTTCTTTGGTAGATGTGAACGTACATCCGACTAAAAGCGAGGTGATATTTGAGGGTCAGTACGAAGTTGGCCAGAGTATTCGCCATGCGATAGAAGGTATGCTAGCTGATGCGCCTTGGATGAAGAATCACAAGGAGAGAACTCAGAGAGCTCTTGGAGATTTTTATGAAAGACAAAAGAATTCCGGATTTTCCCAAGAAGATGATTATTCTAAAGGGATAACTTCGGCAAAAACAGCTTCCTTACAAGCTCAGCACGGATTTGAATCAACATCTCCTCGTTCCTCCCAAAATATTTCTTCCGTATCGGAAAAGTCTTTTCAGGCAAAAGAAAAGGAGATGTTTTCTAGTGGTTTTTATTCAAGCCTGAGGTTTCTCGGACAGATTGGAAAACTCTATCTTGTATGCGAGAGTACAGACGGGATTATTCTTATTGACCAGCATGCAGCCCATGAAAGGGTCAACTTCGAGAGAATAAAAAAGTCCTATATAGAAGGAACTTTTTCCTACTCCCAAGAGCTTCTTATTCCTGAAGTGGTTGAGCTTACGGTTCGGGAAATCAATACAGCGCGGCAGTTTGCAGAAGAGATGAAAAAGCTTGGTTTTGATTTTGAGGTTTTCGGAGAAAACGCGGTGAGGATAAAGTCCGTTCCGGGATTTCTAAGGGATTCTAATTATGCTAGGGTTTTTAGCGACTTGTTTGACGAACTTGACGGCTTAGGCGATTCAAAGAGCTTAGATGAACATCTTGACAATATATGTGCAACTATGGCCTGTCATAGTTCTATAACTGCAAACTACACGCTCTCGGAACAAGAAGCACGGACTCTTTTTGCGTATATGGATGCTTCAGAAAATCCACATTCCTGTCCTCATGGACGGCCTGTTGCAACATGTATATCATATAACATGCTTGAGAAGATGTTTAAAAGAACCTGATTTTATACGGTTGATACATTATAATTGCGAGACGGAATTTCCATAAGAAATCACTTTTTTCATGATGAAGGAGGATCAAATCTGAAATGGCTGTTGTTGACACAAGTCGTTTTCATAAGGGAATGAAGATTGAAACCGAAGGGGCGATATGGGAAATAGTAGAGTACAAGCATTCTAAGATGGCGCAGAGAAGCCCTATAGTTACCGCAAGACTTAAGAATATAACTACGGGATCTGTGAGGGAAATGAAATTTCGTGCTGGAGATACCTTTAACGTTCCTGATATTGATAAAAGGAAGATGCAGTATATATACAAGGATAATGAGATGTTTTACTTCATGGATTCTGAGACTTTTGATCAGTTTTCTTTCAGAGAGGACATAATAGGGGATACAGCAGAATTTCTAAAAGAGCAGCAAGAAGTTATCGTACAGATGTATGAAGGAGAACTTATAGGTATAGAACTTCCCACCGCCGTTGTCTTTGAAGTTACACACACGGAACCTGGAGTAAAAGGAGATACAGTTTCAAGTACTACGAAACCAGCTACCATAGAAACCGGAGCCGTGGTAGCCGTCCCTCTTTTTATTAATATCGGGGACATGATAAAGGTTGATACTAGAAACGGAAACTATCTCGAAAGAGCAAAATACTAGTAAAAAGATATGTGCAAATACAGTACTAGCAGAAAATAATATCCAATAATGCCAATATATTACAAAACTAAACCGTCGAAGTAAGGGGGGGGGGAGGAGATGCCCTAGTGCATATTGATTTTTTTTGGTAAAAATGTTATCATATCCTATAAGGGTTTTTGTTTATTTATGCTTTGAACTGTGGATTTAAGTTGTTGCTAGCCTAACAAAGGAGGTTTTTAGATGACTGGAGCTTTGAGGCTTTCTAAGAGGTTTTTTCGTAGGGGTGGGATAATTAGTGTGGTGCAATCGCTGGATGCCGGATCGCCCATTCCATGGGTAACAAACATATCGACATGGTGTCACCGGTCACGCCGCCGACTTTTTTCACCTGAACTCCGTCTCTTTGATTTCATTTTTGTCATTGCCCTTATATGCCTTCTTGCAAGTTCCCCCGCTATTGCAGAAAACGAGTGTGGCTCCCCGCCGTCTAATGGCATCATCAACTGCAGTGGTTCCCACAATGGTACCATTCAGTACACCCTGGAGGGCGACCTCGACTGGGTCATTAACCTTCAGGCCGGTATTGACGTTGATACCACGGTGATTTATGATCACGCTCTCCATGTAATATACGAAGGCACCGGCAGTCTCACAATCAATATGTTAGGCGGCAGTCTCACAACCGGGGGCAATTACGCCAATGGCATCAACGTTATTTCGAGCGAGTCCGACACCGGTCCCGTCAAGGTCAAGATGTCCGGCGGGGAGATAGAAACCAGTGGATCTAACGCCGTGGGTATTAGGGTAATCGCTGAAAATGACGAGGATATCGAGATTGAAGTAGTGGCCAACGACGACTCCGAAACATCCATTACAACCGGGGGCAACAACTCTTATGGTATCTACGCTGACCACATAGGCTCAGGAGATATAGTTCTCAAACTATTAAATGGTGCCAAAATCGAAAGCAACAACGCTAATACGGTCCATTCATGGCACGATGGCAGCGGTAATGTGGATATCACAGTTGGAGGCCACTTAATATCAGACGCAAATGCACTGTACATCTCCTCAAAATCGACTTCATTGGTCACAATCATACTTGAGTCTGCAACAATCGAGGCCGGTAGCAAGGCAATCCGCACCGACTCGGCCAACGATAACCTTAAAGTAACAGGTGGAACGACTGAGATAACCGGCAATATTGATTTCGGTACGGGTATGGATACCATGACCTTTCAGACTGACAGCACAAACGATGTACACTTTACACTCATGAGTATGATCACCGGTCTTGAGAGCATCCGCAAGATTGGTACGGGTGCCGCGCACTTGTCCGATATCTTATCCTCAGGAAGCGTAGTGGGACTTGAGGAAGGTGATTTGTATCTGAGCGGTCATTTTAATATCGGCTCCAGCGGGTTTACCGTCAAAGATACTTCGCGACTGATCTTCGCGACTGGTGACGGCGACTATGGTCGTATCACAGCCAGCCAAGTGAAGTTCAGTGACTCGGACTGGCAAAGGGCGTACATTGGGGATGGTTCACTTACCGCGCTCGACGGCAAAGATGTACTGGTAAATGCCAATTGCAGATTCAAAGACGATGACGGAGAGATTGTCGAACCGAGTCTCTACAATGTGGATGGGTCAGATACCGGGATGATAATCAACGGAAAAGGCATAGTCAATGGTGAACCTATTGGAAACGGTGATGATCCTCCTGGAGACGGTGATGATCCTCCTGGAGACGGTGATGATCCTCCTGGAGACGGTGATGATCCTCCTGGAGACGGTGATGGCTCTACTGGTGATGGTGATGACATTCCTGGAGACGGTGATGACTCTGCTGGTTCCAATAGCAGACATATCATCCGTTACATTACAGGTGATGACATTCCTGGAAACGGTGGTGACCCTCCTGGAAACGGTGGTGACCCTACCAGTGATGGTGGTGGCAGCGGTGGCTGCAGCATCGGCGGTGGCGACACCGGCAACGGTAGCATTGCCACGGCGGGCTTGCTCCTTTTCCTGTTTGGCCTGATCATGCTCCTAGAGACTGGGAGGAAGACGAGGAAAAAGCTAAAGGGAGCGACAGTATCCTAAGAGTGCAGTTATGCTTATGGGTACTGTCCTTACTATTAATCGTAGCCGCCGCGATGTCGAGGAAACCAAATCCTGATTGCCGGCGGTGGGAGGCCCCGTCTGAAAGACTCTGGTTCTCAGGTATCGACACCTAGCTGGGCGGGTACCGGTGTTTGAACCTTGCGGCTTTACACTGTTTAAGCATGGCCGGGCGACAGTGCATTGCTGTCCGACAGTCTGATTAAGGCTGGTAGCGAATGGCAATTTAACCTAGTAAATTGTTCTCGGCGTAATGGCAGGTTCAAATGATTGATATACTCAAGCTCTTTTAAATAAAGCCTGTTCTTCCCATCACCCTACTTATTATTCCCTTTAAGTTACTTGAAAAAAGACCCAAGGAGATAGTACTGGCTGGAATTTTCCCAATATTTTTGACGAGTGACTCGAAAGTTTTTGGTTTGTCTTATTTGTTGAAAGGATTTTTAATATCTGGGTGCCATAGACTAAAATGTTCTCTGTGCAGGTCGTGGTATGAATCTTCCTGAAAATACTTATCATAAAATTCAAGATCAAGGTGGTGAGCTTGGAATACCAATCTCACGAACATTGGATCAAGAAAAGCTGGGAATCTTCCATAGTTCTCATAAACATAGGTACAAAAATCTTTTACTATTTGTATTCTGATTTCAGAAGGATAATATTCATCCTGCAAAACTGAGGCGGGGTCTTTGTAGGGAAAGGGATTCTCTTCTTTCCAGAACTCTCCCCTGATTTTGAGAAATTTGTCGACCGCTTCGTTCATGTCCGCTACGTATGGAGGGCAAAGAGATTCAAAAACTCCGTCCCTTCCAACGGGATACGGTGGATTTGTACTCCTTAGACTTTGCTTCGTCTGGACAAATCGAAAACCAAGGCCCTTGTAGTTAGTGTCTATTCCGAGAGCGTAATGGGGTAGAAGTCCAGTGAATGTCCAGCCCCCAAGACCAAGTGCTTGAAGCGCGAGATTCATATTCTGGCTTATGAAGGCCTGCTCAACGTTAAGTGTGGTCAGCACCCTTAATTCCAGATCAAATAAAGAAAGTCTGACATCGTTTCTTATATAGCCTTTTTCTATCCACTTATCAAGACCGCATGATTTTCCCCCATTGAGTTCGTCAATAATATTGAAACCGTATTTGGCTCCGAAGTATATGAACAAAAGTACCATGTACTCAACGGTGGTATTGGTTACTGGGATGAAAAAGGTTGTACCCGGTTTGTTGGTATTCCATGAATTAAAGTCAAAAAGACCCGGCTCTCCCTTCGGGAGGTTTGCTCTTTGGTTCTCAAGTGTAATTCTGCTTGCCCTGAAAAGCTCAAGTATTTTTTCAAGTTGTTTTTCCCTTTCCAGTGACGTGAAGATTGAGGTGTCTGGTGGCACTAAGTCAAAAAGACGAACCATGTAAACACCTTCGTCATTAGTGTAGAAAAGCTCAGTTGAATGGGAGTTACAGGAGCAAGGCCAACTTCTCCCTGTCCACTGGAAAAGCCATGATATGCCGGTTCTTGGAAGGTCTCCCAGAGAAAGTCCTGTGGTTCCTGTGCCCGCCCAGATCAGAAAAGCTTCTTCAAGCTCAGAAAGTGGAACAGGGTCGTGAGCGGAACTGTAAGCCAAGCTTCCTTCAGGAATTTCCATCCCGAGACCGAAACGGCGCGATCTTCTTGAGAATATGGAATCTAGAAGACTGAAATTTATGGCTTTTTCAAAGCCTTGGGGGATTTTCATTTTTCCGCTCTTTTAGGCGGTTTTGTAAGAAATGAATTGGCTCGGACTAGTTCTTTGAGTCTTTGCATTCCTTGCAGATTCCGCTGAAAAGTACTGAGTATCCCAGAATTTTGTAGCTGTCTATTTGCGGGTCAAGCTTCGAATAAGTTGTGGAATCATCGTAGAGGTCCTCTATCTTCTTGCATTTTACACATACAACGTGATGATGAGGTTCCATATTCGCATCATACCTAGCGGCATGATACAGAGTGTTTACTACCGATATGAGCCCCAATTTTTCGAATGTTTCCAGCGTCCTGTAAACGGTGGTAAGAGATATGTTCGGATAGTAATCTTTTATGTTTTTGTAGATCATTTCGGTGCTTGGGTGTTGCATGCTTCCCACAAGTTCCCTGTATATAGCTACTCTTTGAGGAGTTACCTTAAGACCTAGTTCTTTGCTTCTTTTTATGAATTGCGATATCTTGTTTTCAGTTCTAAGTTCCAGATTTTCCATGATCCTTTCCCTGAAGGAAATTAAAACATATCTGCCAAATGTACCTTAAAAGTACTTAAGTCTCAAACCACACGCCATGGAAGAAACTACGATTGAGTTTATGAAAAGAAACAGGGTTGTGGCCGTTATAAGGTCTGCAAGTTATGAAAAGTCTCTTGAATTTGCGAAGGCATGTATTGATGGCGGGATAAAAATCATAGAGATCATATCAATTTCTCCCGGTTCACAAAGACTTCTTCAGGAACTTGGTTCAACAGCCGGAATATGCGTAGGGGCAGGTACGATTCTTGATCGTGACTCTGCCGAGCTAATGTTTGATTGCGGGGCCCGTTTCATAGTTTCTCCGCATACTGACCCTTTAATAATAGGTTATTGTCGGGAAAATGGTATTACGGTTATATCAGGGGCGTTTACATCTTCTGAGATGGTAAATGCTCGCAAACTTGGAACAGATTTCGTAAAGATATTTCCCGCTTCAAGTTTTGGTCCAGGTTACGTAAAGGCCATAAAGGAACCTATGGGATTTATGGATGTCATGGTCACTGGGGGAATTACCAAACACAACATACTGGATTATCTATCGGCGGGAGCTGCGCTTGCCGGAGTATCTACCGCGCTTTTGGACGGGGGAGATGACTATCAGTCCATAAAGTTACGGGCAGAGGAGTTCTCCAGATTTTCTGTATAAAGATGGATACAAAGCAGCATGCAACGGAATTTTATCTTGATTCAATAGATGAGATATTTGCCGAATTCTTTTTCCGTTTCGATGGCTGCTTTAATGTCCAGATGAAAATCGCTCCTGAAACCTCGTTTGTAAGTGCTTTGTTTTTGAAGCGAGAATTAATGATTAATCGAGAGAAGGCAATTGACTTTGAGCTTTGTGCCTTTGAATGCTCGGGCGTTGCCACAGCAGGTCTTGAGGAGTATGTTGGAATCTCAATCCATACAAGCAGCGCGCTTGAGTTTTTCGATTACGTTTTTTCCCAAACATCAGAAGTTTCCTGTAATGTGGATTTTACGGGAAACAGCTGGATAGTAGCCCTTGCAGTTATGGGTTAAGAATGGTTATAAGGATATATTCCTAAGTCTCAATACTGATCAATCGGAAATTTTTATAGTGGAAGTCGGTTAGAGATTTCTTCAATATAAACAATTTCAGCCTCAATAGTTTTACCGTCGGGAGATAGTATAGTAATTTTCGTTTTGGCATAATTTACGATTCTTCGAGGTGGTTCCATTATGTCCACTTGACGTTATAAAGGAGTTATTATTGGAACTACATATTCAAGAGACTTATAGCTTTTGGTCCATTTTTGAGAATTGTACTATACTTGTCTCTAAAATCTTTCTAAAATTTCGTAATAGGTATTTCTCTGCGCGGGGTTAAAGCCAGCACTTTTTATCATGTAAACGAGTTCATCCACAGTTGAGCGAATCTTGTTCTCAGCACACCCAAGGACATTTTCATCGTAGAGAGTTCCTCCTAGGTCGCTTGCACCGTAATGCAATGACATTGAACCCATTTTCTTTCCTTGT
>RKRQ01000025.1 GCA_007571325.1 Candidatus Dadabacteria bacterium | reverse complement strand
TCAAAGTCCGGCTTGATCGCTTGTTATGAAGGAAAAACTAAAGTAAATTTTACCACGTATGCTGGAGATCAGTTCTAGCTATGAAATAAAGCTTTCCGGTACCGATATATATTTTGATTCAAGACGGGCCGTACCGCTCTCTTTTGTCTCCAGCGCAAATGTCGACAAGCTTCCCCGAAGCGAAAAGATCATAGCTACACCCGAAACGCTAAAACTTCTAGGGAAGAAGGTTAAAAGTCCGGCGGTTCTCCATTCCTCTTACGGAAAACCCTTTGCGCTAGGCAATTATTCAATTGAGTTTATTCCTTCGGGACAAATGCTCGGAGCGGCACAGATAGTAGTCGAAAAAAACGGCAGGAGAATCATATATGTGGGCGGATTCAAGCTTAAGAATACCGCCACGGCGGGCTACGCGGAACTGAGAAGATGCGACACTCTTATTTTAGATTGTGTCTACGGAACGCCGAAATTCATTTTCCCGAACCCTAAAGCCGTAATGGAATCCATATTTGAATTTATAAACGGGAGCCTTTTTGAAGACAAAACACCGGTAATTCTGGTAAATCCTATGGGGAAGGCTCAGGATATGATAATTTTCCTCGGGGAAAGGAACGTCGAGATGAGCCTTCACCCAGTAATGGCGAAAACATTAAGGCTGTACGAGGAACTGGGCGTAAAAATTCCTTCGTACGGAGGCATAAGAAGAAAGCACTTCAGCAATCAGGTAATTATAGTGCCTCTTTCCTATAGAAACTCGGCGGTCGTGGAAAACCTCAAGAGAAAAAAAATTGCGGTGGTCAGTGGACGCTCAATGGAAAACGGAGCACTTATAAGATCAGCTTTTCGCGCTGAAGTGGCTTTTCCCTTAAGCAACCACTGGGGATATGATGAGATTTCAGAGTATCTTGACATTTCAAGACCCAAAAACATTATCATCAGGAAAAATTTCAGCGATAGCTTTACCAACAAACTTAAAGAAGACGGGTGGAACGTAACGGCGCTTAAGGAACCTAAACAGTTGACGCTTCTCTGAAAAATATGGCTGTCGAGACGAAATCATTCACGATAAGCACTCGGGGCCACTGCGACATAGTGGACATAACCCCTCAAGTAAGCAACAAGCTTGGACAAGCAGAAATATTTTCGGGAACTGCGACGGTTTTTGTGGCCGGCTCAACCTGCGCGGTTACAACAATAGAATACGAAAGCGGCGTTCTGTCCGACTTAAAAGACGCGTTTGAAAGGATGGTGCCCGAAGCTATTCACTACGCGCACAACGCCAGATGGGGCGATGGAAACGGACACTCGCACGTAAGAGCAGCGGTACTCGGTCCCTCGCTTACAGTTCCTTTCTCAGAAGGTGCTCCCGTTCTCGGAACCTGGCAACAGATAGTGCTTGTGGACTTTGACAACCGACCCCGGACAAGAAATATCATAATACAGATTATCGGAGAATAATTAGCCTCTATCCAGAGCTTCTCATCTATTTTCGTATAATCCGCGGTGACAGTACCTGGAAAATTCTATTTCAGGCATGAAGTCCTTCCGCATCTCCAGAAAATAATACAAAACAGCCGCGGGGAGTGAGAACTCGCACGACCCTTATTTTTTACAATTTTCTTGCTTCGAATCTCTCGCTCAGCACTTTTTTGCGAAATGCGTACTAGACAAATTTGACTGAAAAATGCGTGGGCTTGTACCTAACGTTCAGATTCACTATAAGGGGCGTCATAGACTCTATCATCGAAGAGACCTCAAGCGGACCCGCATCAAGGACTCTGAGATTCTTCATTTCCTCTGTAAGGTTCTTTACAACCTCTTTTGCACCCTCGTCATCCCCGCAGATAACCACGTCGTAATCAAGGTCCTCGCTGATATTGGCAAGTTCTTTCGCGGGAAGGTTATGGTAGGCCGACACGAGTCTTGCCGTCTCGGGAAGCGCTTCCTTTATCTCAAGAGCTGAAGAGCCCTGGGATGGAGGGTCAAACAGAAAAGTCTTGCCTTCCCTTTTCATCGAGACAACGGGCGTTACGACTATCTGGTCCGTGATGCTGTCTCCACATCCCGCCACCGTAGCCGCAGCGTACTCGGGCGGAATACTTATTATTATTATCTCAGAAGCTGCGGCGGCATCCGCATTAGCCATTCCGTGTATGTTAGATTCGACGCCCAGTCCCTTAAGAGTTTCCTCATGGCCCGCCGCTATTCCGAGCGCTTTTTCCTCGCTTCTCGAACCTATGTATATCTCATGTCCCGCCGTTGACCAGCGAAGAACCAGTCCTTCCGCTATGTCTCCTGTTCCGCCTAGAAGTGAAATTTTCATTTTTAACGTCTCCTTGAATCAAATTTTTCCGAGATATTTATCCTATATGTCTGTAAAGTGTTTTTCAAGAATGAACATCCTCTAGGTTGGAAATATCAAATCCAGCTATCAGTCCGTCACAAACCGACCGCAATTTGGAAAAGTGAGTTAACAACGGCACGCTTTATGAAAACTATGAGAAGCAGAACCACTATGGGACTGAGGTCTATTGAACCTCCCAGAGGAGGAATGTATCTTCTGGCAAAACCCAGAACCGGCTCCGTGGCCGAGTAAAGAAACCTCACTATGGGATTGTATGGGTCGGGGTTCACCCAAGAAAGTATCGCCCGTCCCACTATGAGCCATATGTAGACGCTAAGAAGTATGTCCACAACTTCCGCTATAGCCTTTAAAAAATTGCTTCCTAATATTTCCATTGTCAGTCCTCCCTTGCTGAAAGTTCCGCGGAACGTCTGGCCGCAGATTCGATAGCGGATATTACGGTGGCCCGGAAACCACCTTGCTCAAGCGAATGAATCCCGCTTGCCGTAGTGCCTCCGGGAGACGTAACCATATCCTTTATCTCAGCAGGATGTACGGTGCTCTGCTGGATCATTTTCGAGGTACCTAAAACCGTCTGCGCCGCAAGATCAATCGCCAGTTTTCTTGAAAGCCCCATTTTAACCGCACCATCGCAAAGGGCTTCGATAAAAATCGACACAAACGCCGGTCCGCTTCCACAAAGAGCGGTGACTGCGTCCATAATACCCTCGTCCTCTAAACGAAAGGCTTTCCCCAAAGCCCCCAGTATCTTGAGAATCAAATCTTCCTCATCTCCGGAGAATCCCTCCCCGAAATAAATGCATGAAGCTCCTTCAAGCACGAGACTGGGAGTGTTGGGCATAACCCTAGCTAGCTTTATCTCCCTACCTATAAGCGTTTTTATAGAAGAGTGCTTCACTCCAGCGGCAATCGATACATAGAGCTTATCGGTCGTGGCGACGTTTCTCACTTCCCCGCAGACAAAAGAGATTGTCTGTGGCTTTACAGAGAAAATCACTATATCGGACGTTCTTACCACCTCTTTGTTATCAGAGGTAGTCATTACTCCGTACTGTGATGACAAGTAAGAGAGCCTGGCGGGATCAACGTCTGAAAGGACTATTTCCTTTTTCTTAAAACTTCCTGAGGCAATAAGTCCCTTCACCATCGCCTCAGCCATGTTCCCCGCCCCTATAAAACCCGTTTTTTTCATCTTTGAACTCACCTGGGCCTCGGACCGAAAAGCGCCGAACCTATCCTTAAAATAGTGGCCCCCTCTTCGACCGCCACATCGAAATCGTTGCTCATTCCCATTGAAAGCTCCCGCATCCCGGGAAACTCCCGTTCTATTCCATCTCTCATTTTTCTGAGTCCGGAAAACCACGGCCTGCTCATCTCAGTATCCTCAAAACAAGGGGGCATTATCATAAGTCCCTCAAACGAAACATTCTGAAACTCAGAAGCGGTCTCAAGAAATTGCCGAAGATCATCTCCTCGGATTCCGTTTTTACTCTCCTCACCACTGTTTATCTCGACAAGCGCCCGGACACGAGTCCCGGCGTTTGTAGCCTTCTTATCAAGTTCCGCAACAAGAGGAATGTTGTCAACAGCATGTATAAGGTCCACATTACCAACCACGTACTTCACCTTGTTTCTCTGCAGAGCCCCTATGAAGTGCCAGCGAAGCCTGCCGGCAACACCATCTTCTGTCTCCCTGCGCTTGTCGCGGAGTTCCTGTGCATAATTCTCCCCAAAATTCCGAAGCCCCAGTCGGCTAGCTTCAAGAATTACCGAAAGAGGAAACTTCTTTGATACCGCTACCAGCTGGACTTCGCCCCGGTCCCTGCAAGCCCTTTGGCACGCCTTCCCGATTCTCTCCTCCACCCCATCTATTTTATCCTTCAAATTCATCCGGATTCCACAATAGTTATATACAAGAGCACGGAAATCAGTTAAAAAAGCGTATATTCGACGACCCTGACGCAGAAACCTTTATCACCCGACAAGACACGACCAGGGAACCCTGACTCGCTTTGTCCACATGCTCTCGGCTTTAATGTACCGATGCATCCCTCCTGTATCAAGGATTTCATCTTACCCACACAACACATATCCCGTAAAAATGAGCTTCTCTTACTCCAGCCACTGATTTGCGAAATCAAGCCTGCTTTTCCTTTAACAGGCACTTTCGCACACAGATGATTCAATTACTTAAGAGTCGAGACATCCCAATTGTGAACAGTTGCCATCTTAATCGGAAAAGACGGTCTAGGATGAAGCTTCTGTTTGGAAATCCCTCCGGGGAAAAGCTAAAACTTGAAAACGCGGTTTCTGCGTATACACTCATCGCCCTGAGCTCAAATGGAACTGAAGCAACTTTATCTGAAAGGCAGAGAAAACTTTGAGAAGAGCGGTTTTGAGTGCCCGGGAATCGAAACAAGGGCTATCCTCTCAAAAAGCCTGGGCGTAGATTCACTGAAACTTTACACATATCCGGAAAGCCGCGTGAGCGTCGAGAGCAAAAAAGCGTTTGAAAAACTCCTTCGTCGACGCATCAAAGGAGAACCTCTTGCGTACGTAACTGGCAGGCGGGAATTTTACTCAAGATCCTTTATCGTAACCCCGGACGTCTTGATACCGAGACCAGAGACCGAAACACTCACGGAGCTTGCCATAAAAACCGCCAGGCGGATGAAAAAACCTCGCATTCTGGACCTCGGAACGGGAAGCGGATGCATTGCCGTAACCGTCTTTGTTGAAGTGGGAAACTGCGAAGTCTTCGCCTCTGACATATCAGCCGCCGCACTTGAAATAGCGGAGAAAAACGCCTTGGCAAATAACGCTCGCATACGTTGCATAAACTCCAACCTGCTGGGCTGCTTTGCGGAATCTTCGTTTGACATAATAATTTCCAATCCACCTTATGTATCGAAAACAGAGTACTCAAAGCTTTCAGAAGAGATAAAATTTCATGAGCCCAGCACCGCTCTTCTTGGAGGAAAGGACGGGCTCGAATACATGAGGAAAATAGCGGCCGAAGCGGGCAGGATCCTTCACAAAGGAGGTTTTCTGCTTCTCGAGACTGGGGTCGGACAGGCGCAGAATGTGAAAGAGATAGTTTGTGAAAACGGTTTTTCAGACGTACACTTCGAAACAGATTACAACGGCGTGAAAAGAGTGGTGAAAGCAACTTGGAAAAAATAGTAATAGAAGGCGAGAAAAGGCTTTCGGGAGAAGTTACGGTAGGCGGAGCGAAAAACGCCGTACTTCCCATAATGGCCGCTTGCATACTCAGTGAAGGGGAAAACACCATCTCCAACGTTCCTGATCTGGCCGATGTCCGGACTATGATTAAACTCCTTGAAACCCTGGGCGCGAAATGCGAATACGCGGACGGAGAATTGCTCGTTAATTCAAAGACCGTTAACAGCTATAAAGCTCCCTACGACTTGGTAAAGACGATGAGAGCCTCGGTTCTCGTTCTAGGACCACTCGTGGCCAGATTTAAAAAAGCGGAGGTCTCGCTTCCTGGAGGATGCGCAATAGGGGAGAGGCCGATAGATCAGCACATAAAGGGACTTCGCATCCTGGGGACATCAGTGCGACTTGAAGACGGTTACGTGAGCGCCGTAGCGGAAAAGCTCAAGGGAGAAACCGTACCCTTCGATCTTTCAACCGTTACGGGAACCGAAAACATAATGTTACTTGGCAGCGTCTGTGAAGGAGAGACGGTAATCTTAAATGCAGCCTGCGAACCTGAAGTTGTAGACCTAGCGAATGCCCTAAACCTTATGGGAGCAAAAATAAAGGGAGCGGGAACGGACATAATAACAATAACGGGGGTAAATTCGCTAGAGGCGCTTAGAGACTACAGGGTAATGCCCGACAGGATAGAGGCCGGAACTCTCATGATAGCCGGCGCGCTCAACCAAAGCGATCTAGTGATAAGGGATTGCAGGTTTGAACACCTGGGAGCGCTTACGGGAAAGCTGCTCCAGACAGGAACCAAAATAGAGAAAAACGGAAGCTCAATAAGGGTGCGGGGGACCGGGGAGATAAAAAGCATAGACTTCTCCACACTCCCCTACCCGGGATTTCCTACCGATATGCAGGCCCAGATGATGATACTCATGTGCGTAGCAAACGGAATGAGCGTGGTAACTGAGAACATATTTCCGCAGAGGTTCATGCACACCGCTGAACTGCGCAGGATGGATGCGGATATTAAACTCGTCGGAAATAGCGCCGTCGTAAGAGGTGTAGAAAAGATAAAAGGTGCTCCCATAATGGCAAGCGATCTTCGGGCAAGCGCTTCACTCGTGCTGGCAGGGCTCTGCGGCGTTGGCAAAACAGAAATATCAAGAATCTATCATCTCGACCGCGGATATGAAAAACTTGACGAAAAGCTTCGCTCCGTCGGAGCCAGCATATGGAGGGAGAAAGAGTGATAACTATAGCGACGCCCAGGGGAAGACTGCTTGAGGAAACAGTAGAACTTTTCAAAAAAGCCTCAATAGACATAACGGAAATAGTCGGGGACTCAAGAAAACTAATATTCGAGTTTAAAGAGGCGGGTATCAAGCTTCTTATAGTCAGACCGTCTGACGCCGCCTCCTATGTCGAGTACGGTGCCGCAGACTGCGGAATAGTCGGCAAGGACACTCTGATGGAACAGAACTGCAATCTTTACGAGCCTCTTGATCTAAGAATAGGAAAATGCAAAATGGTGGTAGCCGCTCCCAAAGGCTTTAAAAAACAAGGTAAAGCTTCTCTGCGGATTGCGAGTAAATATCCTAAGATAGCAAGTGATTTCTACAACAAAAAAGGTATAACCGCGGAAATCATAAAACTTTACGGCTCGGTTGAACTGGCACCCATAATAGGACTTTGCGACGCGATAGTGGATCTAACGGCCACGGGAGAAACCCTGAGAAAAAACGAACTTGTTATAGTTGAGGTAGTGGCAGAGATAAGCGCGAAATTCGTTGTCAACAAAGTAAGTATGAGAATAAAATCAAAAGAGATAAAGCAACTGCTGGCCAGACTTGAAGAGGCTAGGTAAATACCGCTTCTTTCATAGCGTCTTATCGGAAAAGCTCAAGCTGAGTGGGCCCTTCTCTTTTGAAACGAGATGTATCAAGAGTCGTTTTTCTCCTGGAAAAGCCGAACTTTCCGTAAGAAACACGAAAAATTTTTTCTATCTGCTCGGCAAAAATCCCCTTGCCTCTCATTCGGACACCGTACTGAGAAGAATTAAAACCCCCTTCCCTCATAGATTCAATCCGCCTGAGAATCTTCTTCTTTCTATGGGGATAATGGTGTTCAAGCCATGTGGAAAAAAGATCGGCCACGCCGTAGGGAAGCCTGAGCATAACGTAACCCGCTTCTGTCGCCCCGCGTTCAGAAGCCTCTTTCATTATGGCGGGGATCTCATGATCCGTGAGCCCGGGAATAACCGGAGCTATCAACACGGTCACAGGAATGTTGGCGGCCGCCAGCTTGGCTATGGCCCTGAGCCTGTATTGAGGCTGCGACGCCCTGGGTTCCATTTTCCTTGATAGTTCCCCATCAAGAGTAGTAACGGAAATGACCACGCTAGCGCAATCCACCTCTGCCATGTCGGAGAGAATATCAAGATCTCGGGTCACGAGATAGTTTTTCGTCACCACCCCGACCGGGTTTCTGAATTCCTTTAGAACTTCAAGACATTCTCTAGTTATCCGGAAATGTTTCTCCGCCGGCTGATAACAGTCCGTAACCCCGCTTATGGCTACTGGTTTCGGGACCCATTTCGCCGAACCAAGCTCCTTTCTCAAAAGTCTTGGAGCGTTTCGCTTGACGAATATCTTCGTTTCGAAATCAAGCCCTGCCGAAAGCCCAAGATATTCGTGCGTAGGTCTTGCGTAACAGTAAACGCATCCATGCTCGCAACCTCTGTAGGGATTAATGCTCGCGTCAAACGAGACATCGGGACTTTGATTGTAAGAGATTATGGTTTTGGTTTTGTCCTCGTAGTAAACGGTCTCAGGAGCCCCGTCATCCACAGATGAGTCGTCATCCGCAACAAAATTGATCCGTTCGAACCTTACAGCAGGATTCTCCGCGGACCCCCTCCCTTTTATTACAGGCTTCACTTACTGAATCTCCCTATAAATAAAAAGCCCCGAAGCAGTACCAACACAGCCTCGGGGCTTTTAAAATACTGATAAACTCGGTTATTTTCAGTTTATGTTCTCAGGCACCGGGTCGGCTTCCAATGTATAACCAGTTTTGGGAACGACAAAGTTCTTGAGTACTGGTTCATCTGAGAGAATTACCTTTTCAATCACCTCGTCCATATGTTCCACGGTAGTTACCTTCACCTCTTTTCTCACATTCTCCGGTATATCCTCAATGTCTTTTTTGTTATCCACCGGAATCAAAACTTCCTTAACCCTGCCCCTGTGGGCCGCAAGGACCTTCTCCTTGAGCCCTCCTATGGTAAGCACTCTTCCTCGAAGCGTGATCTCTCCCGTCATGGCAACTTCCCTGTTTATGGGTTTTCTGGTAATAGCGCTTGTTATGGCACTCGCTATCGCTATGCCGGCGCTTGGCCCGTCCTTGGGAGTAGCTCCTTCGGGAACGTGAATGTGTATATCCACGTTCTGGTAAAACAGCCTATCAAGTCCCAAGTGCTGCGCCCTGCTTCTTACATAGCTCATTGCCGCGCGCGCAGACTCCTGCATTACTTCCCCCAGCTTGCCGGTAACCGTGAAGTTCCCTTTGCCCGGAACGATTGAGACCTCTATCGTCAGAAGTTCTCCTCCAAGCTCAGTCCACGCAAGACCCGTAGCAGCTCCCACCTGATTGGTTTGCTCAACCTCTCCGTATTCATACTTTGGAGTTCCGAGATACTTGTTAACGCTCTTGGCGGTAATATTGACCCCTTTTGTTTTTTTATTTTCGACAATCTCTCTTGCAACTTTTCTGCAAAGCGCCGCGATTTCTCTCTCAAGGTTCCTGACGCCGCTTTCCTTCGTGTACCTTCTTATGATCTGCAGAAGCGCCTCATTCTTGATGGACACTTTATGGTCCTTAAGACCGTGATTCTCCTGCTGCTTCCCTATAAGAAACTTTCTGGCTATCTGAAGTTTTTCCTGCTCAGTGTAGCCTGGCAACCGAATTATCTCCATGCGGTCCTGAAGCGCCCAGGGAATCGTGTGCAGTACGTTCGCCGTCATTATGAACATTACTTTTGATAGGTCGTAATCAGCTTCAATGTAATGATCGTTAAAATTTGAGTTCTGCTCGGGATCAAGGGCTTCAAGAAGCGCGGAAGCCGGATCTCCCCTGAAATCCATCCCCAGTTTGTCAATTTCATCAAGGAGAAAAACCGGGTTTACGGTTCCGGCTTTCTTCATCCCCTGTATGATCTTTCCCGGAAGAGCTCCTATGTAGGTCCTCCTGTGTCCCCTTATCTCGGCCTCGTCCCGTACTCCACCGAGAGACATCCTGACAAACTTGCGTCCCATGGCGCGGGCTATGGATTTGGCAAGAGAGGTCTTTCCGACCCCAGGAGGTCCAACGAAGCAAAGTATGGGTCCCTTGAGTTTCTCGGTGAGAACCCGCACCGCAAGATATTCAAGTATCCTCTCCTTGGGTTTTTCAAGTCCATAGTGATCTTCATCAAGAATCCCCGCGGCTTCCTTGAGATCCAGACGATCTTCGGTCTTCTCTTTTATCCACGGCAGATCCAGAAGCCAGTCTATATAGTTCCTAACCACCGTCGCCTCAGCCGACATGGAAGACATCATGCGAAGTTTGTTTATCTCCCTTTTAACCCTCTGCTCCACATCCTCGGGAAGCTCTTTTTTCTTCAGTTTTTCTTCAAACTCATCTATTTCGCTCTTAAGATCATCCCCCGTGCCAAGCTCTTTTTGTATGGCCTTCATTTGTTCGTTCAGGTAGTATTCCCTCTGGGCCTTTTCCATCTGCTTTTTGACCCTTTTTCCTATACGTTTTTCCATCTGCAGGATCTCAAGTTCCGACTGCATCTTTTCGCAGAGCTTCTCAAGTCTCTCGAGAGGATGGATCACTTCCAGAATCTCCTGTTTGTCCGAAAGCTTCATGTTGAGATGCGACGCAATCGTATCTCCAAGCTTGCCCGGTTCTTCAATGGACATGAAAGTCACGAGAGTCTCCGAAGGAATCTTGGTATTGAGCTTCACGTAGTCCTCGAAAAGCTTAGTCGCAGAACGCATCAGCGCCTCAACCTCCACACTCTCTCCAGAAGGTTCCTCTATCTCTCTTATGTTCACGACGAACATGTCCTTGTGGGAAATAAAACCCGATATGGAGGCCCTCTTCTTCCCTTCGACAAGCACCTTCACGGTACCATCGGGAAGCCGGAGCATCTGCACTATGGTTCCTACCGTCCCCATCTTGTACATATCATCGTTCCCAGGCTCGTTTACCTTGGCGTCTTTCTGCGCCGAAAGGAATATTTCCTTGCTTCCCTTGGCCGCCTCCTCAAGAGCTTTTATGGATTTTTCTCTGCCCACGAAAAGCGGAGCCAGCATGTAGGGATAAATAACTACATCGCGAAGCGGAAGGAGCGGAAGAACTTTCTCGTTAACGTTTGCGGAATCTGACATTTTCTCCTCCTCTGTACACAAGCTTGTTGCTATTTAGAGTATATAATACTGATTGAGATATTTACAATACTTTTGGATATTTACGTCCCTTTTACTATATCAGAAGAACTGCGGGAAAGCGTAATAGTAGGAAGAATTTTATTGGAAATAATTACCATTTAGTAGTAATTTTTAATAAAAAAGTTATTATTA
Organism: Candidatus Dadabacteria bacterium; assembly: GCA_007571325.1. Taxonomy (GTDB): domain Bacteria; phylum Desulfobacterota_D; class UBA1144; order Nemesobacterales; family Nemesobacteraceae; genus Nemesobacter. The sequence goes on along the minus strand of RKRQ01000025.1, from coordinate 18,078 downwards.
TGGTTAAAAATACGTAACCAAGGAGAAATTAAAATGATCGACGCTGATGTACAGGATGCCATAAACACCCAGATAAGAAACGAATACTATTCATCATATCTTTATCTTTCCATGTCCGCCTACTGCGAATCCAGAAACTTTCCGGGTTTCGCCAGCTGGCTTCGCAATCAAAGTGACGAGGAACTCGTTCATGCAATGAAGTTTTTCGATTACCTGACAGACAGAGGAGGCAGAGTAGTTCTTGAGTCAATAGAGCAACCTCCTTCTGAATTCGGAACGTTCCTTGAAATGTTCGAGGAGGTCTTGGAACACGAAAGAGAAATTACTGGGATGATAAACAACATTTACGACCTTGCCACTTCAAAAAACGACCAAGCGACTTTAGTAATGCTTCACTGGTTCATAGAAGAACAGGTTGAGGAAGAAAAAAGCGCAGAAGAAGTCGTCGAACAATTAAAACTAGCCGGGGATAACGCGGCAGCGCTTCTTATTATCGACAGGGAACTGGCAAGCAGAGAAAGTGAATGAACCAAGAAACGATTGCCTTGACCATAAATTTTTATTTCTAAGTACTGGACGTCCAGAATTTCAGAAAGTGAGGTTTAGTGTTCAAATTGTACGTTTCTCCTGATTCTCCCTTTATTTTGATGCTCCTCTATGTATCATAGACCGGCTATACATGAGGGTTTAAGAAAGGAAGCGGCAATTGGGAATAAAGTACAGCAGACCTGAAGTAAACAGGCAGATTACAAAACAGCTTATAAATGACTATGGAGCGATAGTCTCAACTCTAACCAAGGTTTTCGGCTATGAGAGTCTTGAGCATGTGCAAAGGGTATGTGCCAACTCTTTTGAGAAAATGAGAACCGAGTGGGGAAAAGAAGGTATTCCGGATGATCCTCAAGGTGCAGTGTGGGCAAGCATAACGGAAAACTCAAACAAGCTTTTCTGCAGGAAGATAAATTACCTCTCCAAGGTAACGAGCGCAGGAGAAAGAATTGACATATCGGAGTTTCGCCTTCCATTCCCGGAAAAAGAAAAAGTAGCGAAAAACCAAGTGGAACTACTTTTCGGGTTGTGTTCGTCTCGGATAGAAAGTTCCGTACAGAAATACCTTATACTGAACGTGCTCTGCGGTTTTTCCTGTTCCTCTATTGCCAGAATATTTGAGAAGAACGAAAAAGCTCTTGAGGAGCAACTCGCCCTGCAAAAAAAGAACTTAAATGAAGAGACCGTTAGGCTGACGCCGAACGACGCGGAGAAAAATCTCGGTATGGTGAGCAAGAACATATACGAGATTTTCCATCTCGGCCAAAATGGTCTCCGCAAAGGAATGCCACCTGTTTCCTCCCTGTGTTTTTCCGCAATAAGGCTAGGTGAAATGCTGCTTGATTCCCCCATAACCAGAAAACCCAGGGTTCATGCACTCGTATCATTCATGCTGCTGAACGCTTCAAGGCTTCGAACCATGAACGACAGCGCGGGAAGACCGCTTGGAATAAAAGAGCATAACAGAAACCTCTGGGACAAGGATATGATCAAAAGAGGATTTGAACACCTTGCTCTTTCAGCGGATGGAGGAGAAGTTACAGAAATTCACTTAAAAGCCGGCATTGACGCCGTTCACTCCCTAGCTAAAAAATACGGCGATACGAACTGGGACAGGATAATTTCTCTTTATGACAAATACCTAGCCTGCAATCATTGCCCTCTTGTCGAGCTTCAAAAAGCTATCGCCATATCAAAAACGCGGGGACCGCAGGAAGGTCTTGAGGCAGTAAGAAGCATACGGGGAGTTGAAGAACTATCATCGCACACTTTGCTGTACTCAACCCTGGGCAATTTTCATTTTCAACTGCACAGGTATGAAGACGCTATATCGAACTTCAACCGCGCTATCGGTCTCGCCGAAGAATCCTTCGAAAAAGCTTTTTTTTCAAAAAAGATAAAGATCTGCGAAGACAGAATGAACATGTCGAAGCGTTACAGGTATGGAATTTCCTTTTGAATACGTCTCCACACCTAAAGCGGCGTAAACACACATACTGTAGCAAGGTTATTGAGTCCATCGCTTCGTTCTGCTTTTTCGTTGCGCTGACAATCTCCGCTTCTTCGCAGACTTTATCCGCAGAAAACTCCGGAAAAAGCAGTTCATCCAGAAACGGCATGGTTGTATCCGAAGAGCAGGTCGCAACTCTCGTAGGTCTCTCCGTACTAAGACAAGGTGGAAACGCCATCGACGCCTCGGTAGCAATGGGATTTGCGCTAGCGGTCACTTACCCTAGGGCCGGGAATCTCGGGGGCGGCGGATTCATGCTTGTTCACTTAGCCAAAACCGGAGAGACCCTTGCAATAGACTACAGGGAAAAAGCTCCTCTCCGAGCCACAAGAGACATGTTCATCAATCAGGCGGGAGAAGTAGATATGGAAAAAGCCCAGAAAAGCATTTATTCCTCCGGGGTCCCCGGAACTGTAGCGGGACTGTCTCTCGCCCTTCAGAAATACGGAACCATATCCCTTGAAAAGGCTCTTGCGCCTGCGATAAGGCTGGCTGAAGAAGGATTTGAGGTATCGGCGGAACTAAGAAAATCGCTTCTCAATGCAAAAGAACGCATGGAAAAATCAACTGAAAGCATGGAGGTTTTCTTCAAAAACAAAGGGGAGCCACCTAAAGAGGGAGAAATTCTGAGACAGAGAAACCTGGCCCGGAGCCTCAAAGAGATAAGCAAAAACGGCCCGGAAGCGTTTTACGGTGGAGCAATAGCGAAGAAAATCGCAGTATACATGAAAAAAGAAGGAGGTCTTATAACCGAACGGGACCTTACGTCCTACAAAGCCGTAATAAGAAAACCGGTAAGTGGAAACTACAGAGGCTACGAGGTTTATTCCATGCCGCCTCCGAGCTCAGGCGGCGTGCACCTCATCCAGATGCTTAACATTCTTGAAAACTACCCGCTCCGGCAATACGGACACAACTCCACCCGATACGTCCATATTCTTTCAGAAACCATGAAACTCGCCTACGCAGACAGATCGAAACATCTGGGTGACCCAGATTTCTCCACGGTTCCCACACAGCAACTCATCTCAAAACGGTATGCGAAACGTCTTGCAAATCGAATCAACTTCGAAAAAACAACTCCAAGCAAATATATAGGGCCGGGAGATCCGTTGGCCGAATCGGGCACAGACACTACGCACTTCACCGTTGTGGACAGATACGGAAACATAGTTTCCAATACCTACACACTCAATTTTCCTTACGGCTCGGGGCTAAGCGTTCCGGGAACCGGAATCCTTCTCAATAACGAAATGGATGACTTCTCGGCAAAACCTGGAACGCCAAATGCATACGGACTTATGGGAGGCGAAAAAAATTCCATCGCTCCGGGCAAAAGAATGCTGAGTTCCATGACCCCCGTCATAGTGCTTAAGGACAAACAATTTTTCCTTGCTACCGGAAGCCCCGGGGGGAGCAGAATAATAACTTCCGTTCTCCAGGTCATACTGAACGTGATTGATCACAAAATGAATATAAGAGACGCTACCTCGGCTTCCAGAATACATCATCAGTGGTTCCCCGACATTCTGTACATGGAAAAAGAAGCGGGGAAAAATCTATCCGGTCAGCTGAGAAAAAAAGGGCACAAGGTCAAGATAACCACCCCGATAGGAAGTACGCAGAGTATAGTCATGATAAACAAACTCCTTTACGGAGCAACCGACTCCAGACGTCCCGGAGGTATGGCGCAAGGACACTGATGCGTCCGTCCCACCCGGCAACCAGGAAAACAAGTTCCCTCAATCCATTTTAGGAACCTATTTTGAAAGTACCCTATATGAATGGTATTTTTATGATACCAGTTTTAAGGAGGCCTTTAATGTTTCGACATTTATATTTTGTCCCTGTAGCTGCAATTCTACTTAGCCTCGCGGTCAGCGCGCACGCCCAAACATTCAATTCCGTCGTAGTATTTGGCGATAGCTTGACCGACTCCGGAAACATTGCCCAGATTAGCGGGCTTCCAGCCGGTACTAGCTTCACCACAAACCCCGACCCCGTCTGGGCAGAAATCGTAGCCTCAACCTTTGGAGCACCAGGGAGCAATTCGCTCTCCGGCGGAATGAATTATGCTTGGGGTGGAGCCTGCGTAAATCCAGACGGTCCGTGTGAGACTCCCACTCCCACTACCGCACAGCAAATTAATCAGCACTTATCCGGAACAGTAGTCGACCCGGATACACTTTACATGATCTTCGGTGGCGCAAACGATATAAGCGCCGTAGTCGCTTCGGCTCAGTCCCAAGCCGATATTTTAAACGGTACCCTCGGTGCGGCAGAAGCGTACTTAAATCAGATTCAAAGCCTTCAGGATGCCGGGGCACGTCATATCGTAGTGTTCAATTTGCCCGACATCGGCAAAACCCCAAATGCCCGACTTGCAGGAGCTCAGGCTCCCCTTTCCGCCTTATCCGCAGCCTACAACGAAACGCTTTCCGCAGGTCTCAGTTCCAAGGAACATGGAATTATTCCCGTAAACATCTTCGCCCTGATGAATGAAATAATTGAAGATCCTCAGAACTATGGATTCACCAATGTTGATGAAACAGCTTGTCCCGCTGGTTCAAACCCTCAGAGGCCAAACGGAGGACTGGAATCACTTGTGTGCGGTCCGACCGACTCCGGTTATCTCGCAGCTCCTAAAACCGATGAAAATTACTTTTTTGCGGATGGTTCTCATCCCAGCGGAGCAACTCATGAATTGACCGCAAATGTCGTGATCTCGTCTATAACAGCCCCGGTTCAGATATCCATTGCGGGGGAGGCAGGAATAGAAGTCGCCAGGGCGCACCGGGAAGCCGTGTCCGCAGAGCAAATAATGGCTCTAGGATCGGACTATTCGGTCGGAAAATTTTCCAGTTACCTAAGAGGACAGATAGGAAAACATAATCTCAATACCCTCTCCCATCTGGATAAGACTCAAGCCGAAATGCAGATGCTGACTTTGGGAACCAATTACCATGCATGGGACAAATTCTACTTGGGAGCGGCATTTAGCTGGGGAAACCACGACAACGATGTTTCGGGCGCAAGTATAAACAGCTCCGTATTAACCGGTTCGTTGCAAGCCACCTGGATCTTCGACGTTTTTTACCTTAGCAGCGCTTTTAACTTAGGTACAACTTCAATTGACATCAATCGTTCAGTCCAAATCGGATCGGCGCTACGCACAGAATACGGTTCCACAAACTCCAGCCAGTTCGGGACTGATGTCGAACTCGGCTGGGCTCTAAGCACATCCGAAAAGAACATTCACAATCTATTTCTCGGGCTCGCATGGATTAATCAGAAAATCGACGGATACAGTGAAAACGGCACCACATCCACCTCCATGAACTTTTCAGATTTCGAACGCGACTCTTTAGTTGCACGCACGGGTTATCAGTTCAAAAGAAGCCTAGGTTTCAGTGAAAAAGTGCTCCCATACATACGCATCGCCTATGAAAGAGAGCTAAAAGATGATCCTGTTTCAGTTACCGCGGGTTCAAATACCATGTCGGGACGATTCACTCTATCGGGCTTTGAACCGTCGAGACAATGGGTAAATACCGCTGCCGGTCTTACGATCAATATAGGCAGCAGGACGAAAACTTTCGCCGGCTATTCAGGGCGCTTCGGCGACAAATCAAGACGCGACCACGATTTCAGTCTGGGAGTTAGCGTGATGTTCTAGGGAGCAAGAATTTTCAGACAACGGACAAAAATACTCTATACAGAGATTGTTATTGAGCGGAAATGTAAAGCATTCTTTCTATTGATTTTTTAGCTTTCCGAGCAATGTCTTCCGGAACCTTTACCTCATAAACCTCTTCCCTCAACGAATTCAGCACTTTCTCAACCGTTATCATCTTCATGTATTCACAGATTGCATTGGACTTGGCCGGGTAAAACTGCTTTTCGGGACTCTGTTTTCTAAGCGTGTGAAGAATTCCGGTTTCGGTCGCGACCACAAATTCGGGAGTATCGGAATTCCGCGTGTAGTCAATCATCTTCCCCGTCGAGAAAAACTTTATATCCTTTTCCAGTTCGTCATCTCCGGCTGCAGAATGGAGAAAAGACGTAGTGCATCCACACTCGGGGTGTACTATCATTTCCGCCTTAGGATAGGATTGTTTTATCCTTCTTATGTCCTCCCGTCGTATTCCCGCGTGCACATGGCATTCTCCGGGCCAGACGTTAATTTTCCTGCCTGTGACCTTGGAGACGAAAGCACCAAGGAACATATCTGGCAAAAAAAGTATCTCTTTATCCTTGGGAATGGATTCCACTATCTTGACTGCATTTGAGGAAGTAACGCAGTAGTCGGTCTCTGACTTAACGGCAGCGGATGTGTTAACGTATGAGACCACAAGGGCTTCGGGGTGGTCCGATTTCCACTTCCTGAGCTGTTCAAGGTTTATGGTTTCAGCGAGTGAGCAGCCCGCCTCGGGGTCAGGAATAAGAACCTTTTTGTTAGGAGAAATAATCGATGCGGTTTCGGCCATGAAGTGAACTCCGCAAAAGATAATAATTTCTGCGTCGGTTTCAGAAGCCTGTTGTGAAAGACCCAGAGAATCTCCTGTATAGTCGGCAAGATCCTGAATTTCGGGTATCTGGTAGTTGTGGGCCAGAATTACCGCGTTTTTTTCCTTTCTAAGCTTGTCTATTTCTTCTGAAATGTCATGTAGGCTGTCCATCTCGACATCTGAGCATTCACTGTACATTCACCCTCATGATTCTAACACATCAAAAGAAATATCTAAACATGGAGCCGAGTGAGTAAGGACACCCACTGATATGAAATCGACGCCGCTTCGGGCTATCTTTCCCACACTCTCAATAGTGACTCCCCCCGATGCCTCGATAAGAGCACGATGATCTATTAATTTTACGGCTTTGCGGATTTTCCGAACATCCATGTTGTCAAGCATTATAATGTCGACGGCGCATGAAACTGCTTCTTCTACCTGCTCAATAGTTTTCGTCTCAACTTCTATGGGAAGTTTCGCCGCGAGATTTTCTCTTACTCTCCGGACGGCTGCCGTTATGCTCCCAGCAGCTTTTATATGATTGTCTTTTATTAACACTCCGTCGTAAAGTCCGCAGCGGTGATTATGTCCCCCGCCGGCCGCGACGGCGTATTTGCTAAGCCACCTGAGTCCCGGAAGGGTCTTTCTCGTATCTTTTATCTTCACGGGGGAATCCTCAACAGCCTCGACGAAAAAAGACGTCACGGTCGAGATACCACTCATTTTCTGAAGGATATTAAGAGCGGTCCTCTCCGCCGAAAGAATAGCCCTGCTTCTGCCCTCAACACGGGCAATCATATCCCCGGGCGCAACCCTGTCTCCGTCACAGACCATCTCTTTCCACTTACAGTCCGGATCAAGTTTCCGAAAAATCCTACCGGAAAGCCCAATTCCGGATATCACCCCGGTCCCCTTGGCGCACATCTCCCCCGTAAGAACAGCTTCTTCTGAGATAATGCTCTGTGTCGTAACATCCCCGGTTCCTATATCTTCCCGAAGAGCAAGTTCTAAAATAACGTCCACTTCCTCGGGGTAACTTTCGCGCATGTTCAACAATTTACTCCTAAAGTTCCAAATCCTTTCTAAAAATCAGATGTTTTTCATAGTCTGAGTCTTCTTCCGGATAATCGGACCTTATGTGGGCTCCCCGCGACTCTTTCCTCATCAGAGCTCCCCGCGCAACAAGAAGGCAAACATCTAGCATCGTCCCGAGTTTAAAACCGAACCATCCGGCAATCTTCTCACCTGCCGAAGAAATTTCCTCGAGTCTTGCAACAAGTTTCTCCATCCCTTCCCGTTCCCTCACTATCCCGAGGTGCGTGCTCATTTCCCCGATTATCTCTTCCTTTGCATCGTTGAAAAACTCGGTATCGGCTCCTCTGGTATCAGCAAGCGGAAAACCCTTAAAATCCCTTTCAACATTCCCAAGACCTCTAACGCGCGCTGCGCCGTCAACGGATCTTTTGGCAAACACCATGCACTCAAGAAGTGAGTTGCTCGCGAGGCGATTAGCCCCGTGCACGCCGGTATTGGAAACCTCTCCACAGGCGTAAAGTCCTTCTATGTTCGTTTCCCCCATAAGACCGGTCCTGACTCCCCCTATGGTATAATGAGCGGCGGGAGCCACAGGGATGCGGTCTCTTGCGAGATCAAAACCCGAGTCCCTGCAGAGTTTTTCTATATTGGAAAACCTTTTTCTCACGAACTCCGGATCAAGATGGGAAAGATCAAGATAAACATAATCTTCCCCGCAGGATATCATCTCACTGTGAATTGCCTTTGAAACCACGTCTCTGGGCGCAAGTTCAAGAAGTGAGCTGTAGCCTTCCATAAATCTTTTCCCTTGAGCATTAAGAAGATGGGCGCCCTCTCCCCTTATAGCCTCTGTTATAAGAAAGGAATCTCCTTTTGAACCGCTGAAAACCGTCGGGTGGAACTGTACGAACTCCATGTCAGAAATCTCGGCTCCCGCTCTCCAGGCAAGCGATATGCCTTCCCCCGACGCCCCTTCAGGATTGGTTGTTCTTCTGTAAAGAGCGCTAGCGCCTCCGGTGGCAAGTATTGTGGAAGGAGAAAAAATCCTCACATAGCTTTCCTTTCCTTGATCATAACCCCAGACGCCGTAGCATCTCTCCCCGTTTGAAATTATGTCAGTAACGGTAACAAGCTCCAGAATAGTCACCGATTCGCTCGAACTCACAAAAGAAATAAGAAACTCTATCATCTCTTTTCCAGTTGAATCGCCTCCTGCGTGAAGAACCCTTCTTTTAGAGTGACCGCCTTCGAGACCGAGCAGAAGACCGCTGTCGTCAGAGTCAAATCTCATGCCAAGGTTTATAAGATCCGTAACCCGTTCCCTTCCCTCTTCAACCAAAATCTGTACGGCACGGGCATCACAAAGTCCTCTTCCCGCCGTAACAGTATCCTCTTTGTGAAAAACAGGAGAATCTTCGGGATCAATGGCGGCTGCGATTCCTCCCTGCGCCCAGTAAGAATTGCTCTGCACGAGAGTCTGTTTGGTCACCACGACGCATCGGCCCATGGAGGATGCACACACTGCGGCGTAAAGACCTGCGAGCCCACCCCCCACGATCAGAAAATCGCACTCAACTTCAATGATTTTTGCGCTCATTTAAGAATATCTCCCACCCTAACTCACTGCCGACATAAGAAAATCCTCTATTTCTCTGAGCTTTTTTGAGCTTTTTATCTTGCGCCCTCTTGAATCACGCACGTAAAACGTATCAGTCACCTGATCCGCCTTAGTCGAAATCTTTGCGTAGTCGATAGACAGACCCAGTTCAGCTATAGCTTTTGTAATGCTGTAGAGAAGTCCTTCGCAATCATGGGCGTAAACTTCTATAACTGTCGCCCTGTCAGAAGACTCGTTGTCAAACACGATTTCCGGCGGATACTCGGGAACCTTTCTCCCGTAAGAAGAATAGTTTCTTTTCCTCTTCTCAACCAGTTCGTCAACTTCGATATCTCCTCTGATCACCTTACCGAGACTCTTCTCAACCTTTTTCCACACTTCGTCGTGTTCTTCTTCATTTAGGTGGTCAATCCTATCCACATAAAAGATATCAAACGCCTTCTTATCGAGCGTGGTTACGATTCTTGCTCCCAGAATATTAAGACCGTTTGCGCTCAAAACACCGCAGAATACCGAGAATATCCCGTTTTTGTCCGGAGCACAGACCGTAAATTCGTCGTGTTCCCCGTAGCGAATTACCTCCGTAGCGAACTTTCCCTCAATGGAGTTAAAGAACTTAACATGTCGAAAAATGTTCTGTCTTGAAAACTGGCTGAAATAGGAAACGGGCATTTCTTTCAGAATCTTACGCACCTTCTGTTCCGAGATTTCCCCGTCGGCATCAGACACCACTTCCGAAATCATCTTATCCATCCATTCCTCTTCGGTTTTGCGTCGATAAGCGCTAACCGACATATGCCGAAGAGTTTTAATGTAGAGTTCCTGAAGCAGCATTCCCGTCCAGTCCTTCCACACGTCCGGACCGACTGACCTTATATCCGCAAAAGTCAGCAGGTAGAGAAGCGACAGGGTCTCTTCATTAATAATGGATTGGGCCAGTCGTTTTATCACTACCGGATCGTCAAGATCCCTTCTCTGGGAAAAGTGAACCATGGCCAAGTGATGTCTCACAAGAAATTCAAGCTGCTCCGCATCAGAAGCGCCAAGACCCAGTCTTTTGGCTATTTTGGGAATCATCGCGGCCCCCTTCTGCGCATGGCTTCCTCCTCGACCTTTCCCCATGTCGTGAAAAAGACATGCGAGGAAAAGAACATGTCTTTTTACCAGACTCTCCGCTACTTTGGTTAGAAAGGGGAATTTTTCTTCATATTCGTAATTTATAAGCCTTTCAATTTCCCTGACCATAAATATGGAGTGTATGTCAACCGTGTAGACATGGTAGGAATCAAACTGCGCCATGCATACTATTCTTCCAAACTCGGGTATAAAACGGCCAAGAAGACGTATTTCATTCATTTTGAGAAGCATTTTGGAAACATCTTTTCCGAAACGCAGAAGCCTCATGAATATTCTGTTAAATTCTGGATCATTTCGGACTTTCTCGTCTATATAAGAAACCTGTTCGCTCATAAGAAGTTCCAGGTATTCGCTGAATTCAACCGAATAGCGGTCGGCGTACTCGAACGCGCGCAGAAAGTTGCAGAAATCCTCGCTGAAAACATTTCTGCTCGTAACGGAAAGATGTTTGCCCTGTATAGTAAATCCGTGGTCAAGATGAACAGCTTTTCTGGTAAGTCTTTTTCGCGAGTAGACCCTAGTACATTTTTCCGTAAGCCTTCGGGACTGCTGTACCACAACCGCAGCGCGAAGGTAGTAAATCCTCATGAACTTTTCCACCGGGCGAAGTTTGCCGCCTCTATAGCCGAAGGATTTTGCCGCCTGGGACTGGAATTCGAAACTCAGGTTATCCTCCCTTTTTTTCGCCTGGTAATGTAGCTGCGCGCGTACAAGCAAAAGAAAGTTAAGGCATTTGCGTATGACCCTGTATTCCTTCTCCGAAACAAAACCTTTCTGAAGCACCTCTTCAAAACTTTTGGCCTTGTAGCTTGCCTGCGCTATCCACATTGCCGTCTGGAATTCTCTGAGTCCTCCTCTTCCCTCCTTTACGTTCGGCTCGAGTATGTAAAGCGTTTTCCCGTACTTTTCTCCTCTTATATCTCTTTCCTCCATCTTTCTCTTTATAAAATCGTTTGATATCTTGGGAAGCACCGCGCCGTATATTTCATTTTCAAGCTCGTCGTAGAGCTGCCTGTCCCCACAGATAAATCTTGAGTCAAGAAGGGAACTAAGGATGGTGACATCATTTCTGTCCATGGAGAGTTCTTCGCAATCCTTGACACTCCTTATGCAGTTTCCCACATCCATCTTCGTATCCCAGAGAAGATAGAGAAGTCGCTCCACTACTTCCTCCGCCAAACCCTTTGAGCGTTTTTTGTGAAGAAAAAGAAGGTCTATGTCAGAGTATGGGGAAAGCTCCTCCCTTCCATAACCCCCGAGAGCTACTATGGAGACGCCTTTCAGCTCCGGGTAACCATAGTGTAAAAGGGCCCGTCTGATCAGGGTGTCCACAACCACGGTTCTCTCGCGAGCAAGCTCGTAACCTATCAAAGCCTTGTTTTTTCTGGTTCTTGCGTAATGGCGCCGGCGTATATGCTCGTAGGAATCGGTGAAAAAAGCCAGAAGATCCTTTTCCATGGTTTCAGATTCTTTCATCGGGAAACAGAATGTCCGTCAAATTTCAGGGATTTAGCTATTTGTTCAGGGGGAGTATGAAAATTAATGTACCAGCACTCTATACCCATTTATTTATAACCGGTTTCGGTATTTTATCCCCACTCCTTCTTTTCACTTGTTGCATGCCCATATGCCTATTATTATATCCTAACATGCTGGGCTTCTTCGGAATGTCCGTTATGCAGGTATATTTGTTTGATATTTTGTAAGAACTCTACAAGTTCATGAATTTTAGTGGGTGGATTATCAGTATTTGCTCCTTCGGCTGTTTGCAGTGACTTTTTTGCGTTCTTTTGCTGTTTCTAATTTGTCTTTAACTTGCTCGAAAATTTTTTCATCACCTTTACTATATTTTGGTAGATGCTTTTTCAAATCTGAAATAACTGAATCGCTTGTGCCAGGACGTGTAGTGTATTCAAAATGCAGTAATAACCAGTATTCAAAAGCAGGAACCGAAGTTAATGCTTCAAAATCGTTTATGGCACCTATCTGATTTAATGCTTCCTGATAATCGGTATGTCGGTCTTTATCAAATACGCAGTAAACTTTATCGTAAGAATCACCTGATTTTTTCTCTCTATAATGGAAATCCTTAGCACGTTTAACAATTTTCCTAGGATTAACTCCTTCCCCTGTTATCTCGATGTTTACGCCGTTTAGTCTGAAATGATCTTTAAGTCCCCTGAAATAAATTGGTTCAGTCTTTTTCCCTTCGCATATGATCAGAATTTTAGAATTGATTTTTCTTTTGGGTAAACCGCGTTTAAAAGATTTTTGTTTTTTTCCTATAGCCACGTTTTTTATTTAATGTTCAGAAATGTAAGGCAAACCACCATAACCACCCGACAGATAAGTCAATTCCAAATTTTCACGTCCTTTGCGGGGATGAAAATCAGTTAAGGGATAAACCTGAGTTGATTGTGTTTTATCCTTTTCGCAAAACCAAATCTGGTCGCGGCGCAGTATTTCTTGGTTCAACATATTGGTTTCGTGAGTTGTGAACACCAATTGAGCATTTCCAGTGTTGTTTTCGCTGTTAAACAATCTCAACAAAAATTCCACCAATTTCGGATGCAGATGGTCACTTAGTTCATCTATACAAAGCACGCAGCCCCTTTCCAAAACATCAATTAGTGGACCTGCCAAGGAAAAAATTTTTTGTGTTCCGTGTGATTCTTCATCAAAACCAAATTCAACAGATTTGTCGTTTGAATCCTTATGAACTGTTCTGATATAATATATTTCCTCTCCCGTAAGTTTTTTGATAATAGTCTGCTTCATCTCTTCTGGAATATCCTTTCTTAACTTATCCGGGTCAAATGCTTCCTGTTCTATAGCAATGTCATTAATCGCCAAGTCCGCTTGGTTGAGAAACTTTATAATTTTTCCTTTATATATTTCGTCTTTACGAAGAAAATTGGCACTAAAATCTGGTGGCAATCCTCCTATGTCGACAAAACGGAAAGTTTCTTTAAACCAATCGTAAACAGGCTGAAGACTCTGGCTATTAAGCTGCACAGCTGTGGAAAGAAATAAAGCGTTATCCCGAGTGGCTTCTTTCCAGAGTTTTTTTTCACCTTTTAATGAAGGTCCAAAATCCCATAAGCATGTTCCATTATCCCAATCTCTTTCAAACCAGCGTTGAGGTCGTCCTTCCGGATAAGCAAAAAGCCACTCGCTTACAATACGTTCTTCCGTTGCGGAAAAACCATACCTATAACGAATATTCTCAACTATGAATAAAACTTCAAATTCAGTGGGGTTCTTGAGTGATTCGGGATCAAGTTTGAAAGGTTGGACCGGGAGTTTATGTCCACGATGTTTATCAATGGCGGATTCTACAACAATTATCCTCATGGTTGAAAGTGCCTGAAGCAGATTAGTTTTCCCCGAGGCGTTGGCGCCGTAGATGGCAGCTGAATGCAATAATCTATATTTAAGCATACTAGTCTCAAAAGTATGGGAATCAATCAACGCCTTATCTTTGGAGGCCACCATACTGAAGGTTTGTTCTTCTTTTATAGATCTAAAATTGGCAACTCTAAATTCTATTAGCATTGCTTTCACCTCGCTTTAATTGAAATTATGACAAAATTTGTCATAATTGTCTATATAGAAGTTTTAGAGGCTGTTTTAGACAAAAACCTTACTTTTTTGCTTTTTGCTCTTTGACAGGCAAAAAATGGATAGTCCCTGCATAATTGCCCCGGCTACATTTTCTGGCGTATTAGGACTGGATTTGTTCTTAATGTCAGAGGATAAGAAAAAACTGGATTGCCTCGATGACGGGGCGGGCAGTTAAGTCGACTGACTGCATATACGGCAACATATGGGGAGATAATACTCTGGTTTGACTATCTTTTGACCAAAGTATACAATTTCCGAAACTACTGATGTCTTTCGGTACTTAACCTTTATAAACGGAGATAGCAACAATGAATCCAAACCCGAATTCACGTAAGGATGAAGCTTTGCTTTACCCATTTCCAGAAGGCTGGTATTTCGTCGCTAGTCGCAAAACGATTGAAAAACAGGGGCTCTTGAAGAAAACTTGGCTTGGAGTAGATATTGTCGTCTGGTGCAACGGGGAAGGGAGCGTTTGTGTCGCTGAGGCAATCTGTCCGCATCTCGGAGCCGACCTTAGTCCCGAGGCAGGGGGAGAGGTACGCAACGATTGTCTGGTATGTCCTTTTCACGGTTTCGAATTTGATATAAGCGGTCAATGCGTGGCGACACCCTACGCTCCTGCGCCAAAGACCGCCAAGCTGAAGATATTTGAGACACGGGAAATTCAGGGCATAATCTTTGCGTGGTGGGGAAGCGGTGGTCGGCCACCTCAATGGAATCTACCCGAGCTTCCGCCCACGGACTCCGACTGGAGCGGATTACAGTTCTGGAGCATTCGTTTCCCAGGACACCCTCAGCAAACTACTGAGAACTCCGTGGACACTGGACATCTGAACTATGTGCACCATTACAACAGCGTGAAGACGGTCGGCTCGGTATTAGTTGAAGGATCTTTACTCAGGAGCTCCTTCAACTTTAAGCGTATCCACAGCATAGCGGGTATCAAGTTTTTTGAGTACGAAGTTTCTGCGGTCGCCAATATACATGGGCTCGGCTATTCGTTTGTCGAGGTTCGTGAAGATTTTATCGGCATGGAAACCCGTCTGTGGGTGCTTGCAACACCGATTGACGGCGAACTTGTTGAAATGACGTTGGTGAGCCAAGTGCGACAGCTTCGTAATCCGAAGCGACTAATATTCGGAATGCGATTTCTTCCATTGGGACTCAGGACCCGCATCATGAACAAGATACTCATTCTCTCTCAGAAAAATGACGTTATGCAGGATGTCGTCATATGGAAAAATCAAAAACATCGGCCACGTCCGAGGCTTTGCAGCGGTGACGGTCCTATCGGGAAGTATAGGCGTTATTGCAAGCAGTTCTATCCAGATGGCCAGTATTATAACCCGTAGAAAAACGCATGGATGATTATGCCGAAATCTACATAACTAACATTCGGCTGTTCCATACCAATATCACTTGAGAGAAATTGTTAGATTGCTGACCATTGTCGGGATGTCGTCTATGTGGTTGAGCTTCTTAATCGTTCCCTGATTTGCTTGCTGGTTTCCTTGGTTTCGTCAAGAAGCATAAGAAGCGGTGGAAGAAACAGAAAATCTGCCAGCAGGGCGATGATTACCGTTATTCCCACAAGCAAACCAAGCACTTGGTTTGCCACCACCCCAGATGCAGCAAACACCATGAAGCCCAGACCAAACACCAGGGTAGTTGTAAACAATGCCCTTCCCACCGAGCGAAAGGTTATTTGAATGGATTCTGACGGCAATTTCCCTGCTTTTCTACTATTCGTATATTTTATAATGAAATGGATCGTGTCGTCCACAATGATGCCGAAGGCTATGGCGGTGACGACTGCCGCCGGAACTCCAACCTCTCCCACCAAATGCCCCCACAGTCCCAAGGACATGGCAGCCGGAATGAAATTGGGGATCAAGCTGATCAGTCCTAGGCGGATGTTTCTAAATACCGCAAACAGCAGCAAGGAGACAATTACCATAGCCACAAAAGTGCCCTGCAACATATTTTCAATGTTTCTCTGAATTGAATAAGACCCCACAATTGAAATTCCCGTAGCGCCGGTTCCCAGGTTAGGAGCATTTTCCTGCAACCATGCGCGTGCGCGATTGTCCAGATCAATCTTTTCCAGACTGGACATGCTTTTCAGCGAGACCGTTGCGCGTGTTGTCCTCCGATCATGGTCAATCAGATTGTTCAGATCCCGACCTATGGGAAGAGAAAGTTCGTAAAGCAAAAGGTACTGCGCGGCAAGTTCAGGATCGTCTGGAAGCACATAGTAATCCGGGTTATCACCATGAAGATTCTCGTTCAGACGCTTCATGATGTCGGCAATTGAGAACATGTGGACAAGCTCCGGCTGCTCTCTGTACCACTCCGCAAACGCATCGACCTGTTTGAGGTATTCTATATCTGTGATACCATCTTTTCTGCCGGAATCGAGAGGGTATTCATAGGTTTCGACACCGGGGAAATTCTCGCTCAAGAAATCCGCGGATTGCCGAAATTCGTAACTCTCATCAAGAACCTCAAGCCAGTTTTCCTTAAGCTCAATCCTAAAGATACCGGCAACCAGCAGGATAGTCAGAAGGCCAAAGGAATACAGCAGCGTCATACGATAGGAGATGACAAAACGGCTGATACGATCGAAAAAATCCTGTTTTTTTTCGCGCAACTTCCGGGCACGAATAGGTAACATTGACAGTAGTACGGGCAATAGAATCACCGAAAAGAAAAAAGCGCACACGCAACCGAACGCCACGATGTTGCCCATGACCTTAAACGGCGGCATATCTACGAAATTCAGGCTCAGAAATCCTATTGCAGTTGTGAACGAGGTAAGAAAAATAGGCCACACGTTCATTCGCAGAGCATTGATCGCTGCTTCTGTTCTCTCCATACCCTGACGTAAACCCGAAGCCATTCCCTCAATAATGTGCACGGAATGAGCCACGATCACAGCCATCAGTACAAACAGTGCGGCACTGCTTTCACCAAACAGCCTCAAGCCAGTCCATCCGGCAAAGCCCAGCGAAGATAGAATGACGGCAACAATCATCACCACAATCGAAAGCGTCCCCAATATCGAACGCATCAGAATCAAGGCCATAAGCAGCATGGTTCCAAAAGCAATGGGTCCAAGAATGGTCGTCTCATCGTCAAGTGCGTCACTCATGACATGATTGAGAACGAGTTCACCTAGAAGATGGTAGTCAATGGACGTATATTTCTCCCGAGCATCGGCGACAACTTCATACAGGTAGTTGGTAACCTCTCGTTTGGCCGTTTCACGATTCTCGTCAGGAAGTGTAATACTGACAGTCAAACCTGCAACTCTTCCGTCACGGGAAGTAAATCGCCCGGCAATTTCCCGAGTACCGAGCGCAATATCCATGATTCGTTCTATGTCTGTATCGCTCAGGGAACTGGCTTCGTCGATAAGCGGCTCAACAATCAACTCGTCTTCGAGCCCCCTGCTATGCGTATAGTTTGAAATAGAGTCGACACGGATGGCGTACGGGGTGCGCCAAAGCTTCTCGGTCAACTCTTCGATGGCGACAAGCGTTTCCTGTGTAAAAATGGTGCCGTTATGTGGCGCCACGGCAACCAATACGGCATCTGACAGCGCATACGTCTCTTCAAGTTGTTCCAGTGCAACAATGTGTGGATCGGATTTGTCAAAATGGTTACGAAATTCCACATCCACAAGAATCAAGCGCGTGGCCCCCGCAGCAAGTGCCACCATAACAAGCAAGGAGAGAAAAATGGTCAACCAGCGACGGGCAAAAATAATTGCGATGCAGGATTCCAGGTTCATACAATCATCCTAAATTGGTAGAACACGGGAGCACAAAGGCCCCGCAACGACATAGTGTAACACCAATCAAATAGAATTTCTACAGTTCAAAAACAACTCAAAACCTAACAGACTGCTTAAAGCAGTAATCAGTTCTGACACCCTACCATGGATAATCTATTTCTTGAGTCTTACGGAAAAAGACTCGGAAAGACAGTGATGTATATCGACATCACTAACGACTCGTTGCACGGAAACAAGGAGGAAGATTCTATAACGGTTATTCCAGTGTTGCCACGTTTCCTTGGATAATATATTATAT
>RKRQ01000041.1 GCA_007571325.1 Candidatus Dadabacteria bacterium | reverse complement strand
GAGCTTCAGCGCCCCGGACTGGCAAAAGCTGTTCGTTGCGGATGGCTCCCTTACCGTGCTGGACGGCAAGGATGTACTGGTGAATGACGATGGTAGATTTCAAGACAATAACGGAAACACTGTCGAACCGAAGCTCTACAACGAGAACGAGGAAGAGGTCGGTTCCATAACCGAAAACGGAATAGTAAGCGTCGCGCCTGATCCCGACCCCGACCCTGATCCCGATCCTGACCCTGATCCCGATCCTGACCCTGATCCCGATCCTGACCCTGATCCCGATCCTGACCCTGATCCCGATCCAAGCAGCACAGGCAGCGGTGGCTGCAGCATCGGCGGTGGCGACAGCAGCAATGCCAGCAATGCCACGGTGGGCTTGCTCCTGTTTCTGTGTGGTCTGCTACTGTTCCTTGAAACTGGGAGGAAAACGAAGAAAAAGCTAAAGAGAGTGGCAGTGTCCTAAGCGGCATGGTCATGGGTACGGTACTTACTCTTGCTCTTGCCCGCCGCGAGGGCACGGAAACCAAACCCTGATTGCCGGCGGCGGGAGACTTTACCTGAAGGGTTCTGACTCTGGTATCGACACCTACCCGGGCGAAGACTAGAGTTTGAACCTTTTGGTTACCTGTTTAAGCATGACCGGGCAACGATGGATTGCTGTCCGACACTCTTATTACTGGACTTTCCACTTCTTTGTTCTAGATTTTTGAAGGGTAGAAATTAATTTGGTTCGTGTTATTTTATACGTTTGTAAGGCTGTTGTCCTCCTGCATTCTAAGTTGCCACAATAACTGCATTGTAATACAAACAACTTTTCCACACCTTGTTGTGAGAAATGCGTGCTAGTCCTCTTAAGAAAAGGCTTGAGACCATAAAGAGCCAAGCAGGCAGGTATTTTTGATTAGGAAATAATAGGACTTCCGGTTTTAAAGGAAATAATGAATCTTCTCTCCAAAGAGAACAAAAACATTGCATATCTCGGTTGTACAGCCAGAGTTTCCTATGGAACAAAATTCCGCAGAACCGTAAGAAAATAAGATGAAGGCACTTTAAACTTCTTTACTATAGAAAATCTAGAGGAAATCAAAATGTCAAAAATAAGTGAGATAAAAGCAAGAGAAATACTTGATTCAAGAGGAAATCCCACAATAGAAGTTGAAGTTCATTGTTCAGACGGCGCTCTGGGACGGGCAATAGTTCCCTCTGGAGCGTCAACCGGAGAGCATGAAGCACTTGAGCTTCGAGATGGGGAGAAACATAGATACATGGGAAGAGGAGTCCTAGGGGCTGTGAGAAAAGTCCACGACACCATAGCGCCGCGCCTTATGGGTCTTGATGCATGCGACCAAAGTCTAATAGACCAAACCATGATAGAAATTGACGGAACAGAAACAAAATCCCGACTCGGAGCGAACTCTATTCTTGGGGTTTCACTTGCTTCGGCAAAAGCGGCAGCGAATTCCAAAGAAATCTCTTTTTTCAGATACCTGGGAGGCGCGGATGCCAATACCCTTCCCGTACCTCTCATGAACATAATAAACGGCGGCGCTCATGCGGACAACAACCTAGATTTTCAGGAGTTCATGGTGGTGCCTCATGGTTTTCCGACCTTCAGAGAAGCCCTACGTGCAGGAGTAGAAACCTTTCATGCACTCAAATCCATACTCAGTAATAAAGATCTTTCTACAGCGGTAGGAGATGAAGGAGGCTTCGCACCTTCTCTGGAGTCAAACGAAGAAGCCTTAGAGTACATAATAGAGGCCATATGCAGGGCAGGATACAGACCCGCAAAACAAATATCCATAGCGCTTGACGTAGCTTCAAGCGAATTTTTTGTTGAAGGAAAATATCATGTGGAGAAAAAGGCAGTAAAGGTCTCAGAGCTAATGAAAATATACGAGAGATGGATAGAGAAATATCCTATCGTTTCCATAGAAGACCCCCTAGATGAGAATGACTGGCCGAACTGGAAGACGCTTACAAAAAAAATAGGTTCTACCGTTCAGCTCGTCGGAGACGATCTTTTCGTAACTAATACGAAGAGGCTTTCAGATGGAATAAGCTTAAACGTTGCAAATTCAATACTCATAAAGGTAAACCAAATAGGAACTCTTACTGAGACGCTTGAGGCTATTGAGATGGCAAAGCAGGCGGGTTATAGTTATATAATATCTCATCGCTCGGGAGAAACAGAAGACTCGACGATAGCAGATATCGCTGTTGCCACAAACGCCGCGCAGATCAAGACCGGGTCGGCATCCCGAAGCGACAGAATAGCGAAATACAACCAGCTTTTGCGCATAGAGGAGGAACTCGGAAAAAGAGCTCAATTCGGAAACGAAAAAACAGCTCTCTGGAGTAATTAGCTATGGCGGGAAAAACTCTTTTTGACAAAATCTGGGAATCACATCTCGTTTATGAAGAAGAGGGCAAGCCATCCCTCCTGTATATAGATCTTCACCTGGTTCACGAGGTTACTTCCCCACAGGCGTTCGAAGGACTACGGATCACAGGGCGAGGTGTAAGAAGACCCGACCTCACTTACGCCACGATGGATCATAATGTACCGACGACAGATCGCAGTAAACCCATATCAGATCCTGTATCCGCAAAGCAGATAGAAGCTCTGCGACAGAACTGCAAGGATTTCGGAATAACTCTTTTTGGAATAAGAATAAA
>RKRQ01000022.1 GCA_007571325.1 Candidatus Dadabacteria bacterium | reverse complement strand
CAGCTTCCCATTAAAAACGGAAAGCTTTGTTGCTCGGGTAAAGTGGGGTCTGATCTAACGGTTGAGCAGGGCTATGAAGCGGCGAGATTGGCGGCGATAAACGGCCTTTCCATAATAAGCCATAACATAGAAGATATGCGCCAGCTAAGCAGAATTGTGAAATTGACGGGCTATGTGGCAAGCTCTCCCGGTTTTACGCAACAGCATAAAGTGGTTAATGGTGCTTCTGAGTTTTTCTCTTATGTACTCTCTGAGAAAGGACTCCATGCCAGAGTTGCGGTAGGGGTTCCCAGCCTTCCAATGGATTCTCCTGTGGAAATTGAGATCATAGCTGAATTTACTTCCTCTGTTGCAAGCAACTAACATACTTTTTCTTGATGTTTCCCGTATACATTTATTCCGATAGTCCCTCAAAGTTGCTTGTTATCGAGCAAGTAACTAATTCTCTCACAGAGTTGGGGTTTTCAGTTAAGTTCCGGGGAGATTTCCTTAATTATCTTTCACTCGGAGTTGGAGAGACAGCAGAGCTTGAATCACTTCTTGCAAAAGCCAGAGTTTCTAACATTGAAAAACCCGTTGATTTCTTCCAGAATCAGCGTTCTTCCGAACTGTTCCAAAAAGAGCTTTACGATGGTTTTTGGGTTCAGAGAATATTCTCAAGATTTTTTCTCGTAAAACATCCCGGCGAACTTATAAAAAACAGCTTTCATGTGGTTATTACGGGTAGATTGCTTGGCACTTACGGTTCTCGAAGATACCACGCCAGGGTTATTTTATCGGGGTTTCCTTCGTTTATTTCAACTTCGGGACTTGTGGAAGGTCCCGCAAGACCTCAGGAATATTATTTTCTCAAGTCCGAGTACATACGACTGGGAAAAGACCTCTCGGAAGTTGAAGAGATATTTCGAGGAAAGTTTATTGCTTATGAAGATGAGAGAATAACAAAAGTAGTGAGCGCATATGTACTTCAACCTCTGCTACATAATTTTTCAGGAAAAAAATTCTGCGAGAACAATGGATGTTCTCTTTTTAATTCCCATTGGCAGAGAGAAGTCCTTAATGCTCAGTATACGGGTTCTTTATGCAGCAAGTGCAGAGACGATATCAGGGAAATTGTAAAAGCGTAAACGTGCTCTGTTTGTCCGCTCAGTCCATCTCATCAAGTATGTTTACAGCAACTTGGGCTACTTTTTTTCCGGATAACAGCATTCCTCCGAAAGTGGGTCCCATTCTTGGAAGCCCGAAAGTAGTGTTAACGGACATTCCACATGCCAGCAACCCGGGGTGTATTTCTCCGGTGTATTCAACGAGAGCTTCTTCTGATTTCTCAACCCACATTGATCCGTGACCCGGGAGCTTTTTGTAAAGGCCCTGTTGAGATAGTCTTGAAACGCAGTAGGCATCGTGGCCCGTGGCATCTATTACCAGTTTTGATTCTATCGCCACGGGGTCGAGACAGGTTATTTCCTTTGGCATGTTTGCTATTGGGGTCCAGTTAATGACTATTCCAGCGACCCTCCCGTTTTCCCTGTAAACCAAGTCGTCAAACAATGTCATATTTCTTATCTTCGCTCCGGCTTCGCACGCAGTGGCTATAAGCTTTGAGCAGGCGTAAGGACCATCTGCGACAAAAAGTCCGTCGGACACCTCTTCATATGGTACTTCAATTTCATCAAGAACCGTTTGTCCCGGGGCGCGTACAGTAACTTTGTTCATAAGATATCCCCCGATCCAGAATCCTCCGCCTAGGTAGTTCATTCTCTCAACGAGCAGCACTTTGTACTTTTTCTTCGCTATGTCTTTTGCCGCCACTAATCCGCTTGGTCCCGCACCGACAATTATCACGTCACTTGTAATGTATTCGCTGAATTCATCTGAAAATCCCTTGACTATGGCCTGCGTAACCTCTTTTTCTCCTACAGGTGCAAACTGGGGAGTTTTAAAACTGTTTGACATAGCGGTTTCCTCCGAAAAAACGTCAATAAGACTCTGCTTTACTTTTTTCTACTCTTCTTCTTTAATAATGTTTATGGTTATTTTCTGGGTTACATCCGTGTGGAGCTTCACAGTGACCGTATAGGTTCCAAGTGCTTTTATATTGCTGTCAAGCATTATGTCCTTTCTTGAGATTTCAAATCCTTTTTCCTTTATCGCGTCAGAAATGTTCTGAGAACCTATAGATCCGAACAGTCGGTTTTCCTCCCCGGCTTTGGCTTGTATGGATAGTTCAAGACCCTTGAGTTTTTCCGCAAGAGCTTTGGCGTTTTCAAGGATTTCGGTTTTGCGCAGTTTTATAGCCTCTATCCTGTTTTTCCAAGCCTTGAGATTAGGTTCGGTTGCCTTTATCGCAAGCTTACGGGGGAAAAGGTAGTTTCTCGCCATTCCATTTTTCACTTCTTTTACGTCTCCTACGGTTCCTATATTTTCCACATCGGAAATCAGAATTACTTTCATTGTTTACCTCCGAATATAGGTTGAGCGGTATCCGGGAATCACTTGTGAGTCACTGTATAAGGCAAAAGCGCCATGAAACGTGCTCTCTTTATTGCGGTCGCTATCTTCCTCTGCTCCTGCCTTGAAAGTCCGGTGTTTCTCCTGGGCAGTATCTTTTTTCTCTCGGTTATGAACTGCGATAAAAGTTCTGTGTCCTTGTAATCTATTTGCTTGCCTTCTGCGGAAAGATCTCTGGGTCTTCTTCTGCGGGAATAGAATTTTCTTCCGCCTTCCCTGGAGTTAGGTCTTCTACTCATGATTTGCTTCCTCCCTGAGTCTGTTCTTCCTGTGTTTGATTTTCAGGCGTCGAAAAAGGGGTCTGGAAAGCGCTTTGGTCTTCCTGCTCAGATGCTTGCGGAGGAAGATTCTTTGCAGTGCCTGCAGACTTTTGTTCCTCTTCAATGTACTTTGTGGTCATAAACCGCAGAATGTTGTTTTTAGAGAGGTTAAAATATCTTTCTATGTTTGTTACGGCCTCGGGCTCAGCTGAGTAAACGGCTATGTAGTATATACCTTTTGTGTAGTTGTCTATTCTGTACGCAAGGTTTCTTTCCGCCCATTTTTCGAATTTTATTATCTCCCCGCCGGTTTTTGTTACGCTCTGCTCAACCCTGTTCTGGATTTCAAGAATATCTTCGGGGGAAATGTCAGGCCTCAAGAGATAAAGCGTTTCGTACTTCCTTGGCTCAGTAGCCATGTTTACTGCCTCCTGTTGTGGTCTTTGGCCCCTGAGTGCTTTTGATTGAAATTCAGGAGCAACAGAAAAACCTAATTATACTGATTTTCAAAAATTGTGTAAATACGGACGGGGCCGTGACCCCGCCCGTATTTTAAATATCCGCTTTATATTATAAGAAGAGGAGCTATGACAAGCGATACTATGGACATGAGCTTGATAAGAATATTCATAGCTGGACCGGAGGTATCCTTAAATGGATCTCCTATGGTATCTCCGACAACGGCGGCTTTATGAGCCTCAGACCCCTTTCCTCCCAGGTTTCCTTCCTCTATGAATTTTTTAGCGTTGTCCCACGCTCCGCCCGAGTTGGCCATCATAAGAGCTAGCATGACTCCTGCTACAACGGCTCCGGCGAGAAAACCTCCAAGAGCTTCTTCTCCGAGGGCAAAACCTATCAATAGCGGTATCACCACGGCCGTGACCCCTGGCAGTATCATCTCCTTAAGAGAAGCATCGGTACTTATCTTCACGCACCTTGCGTAGTCTGGAGTGGATTTTCCTTCAAGTAGTCCGCTTATCTCTCTGAACTGTCTTCTTACTTCCTCAACCATCTTCTGAGCTGATCTTCCCACAGAACCCATTGTAAGAGCTCCTATGAGAAATGGTATCGTTCCGCCTATCAGCATTCCCGCTACCACAGTTGGTTGAGTAATGTCTATTGAAGAAAGCCCGACGGCGTTTGTATAGGCAGCAAAAAGCGCAAGAGCCGAAAGAGCGGCAGAGCCGATAGCGAATCCTTTCCCTATGGCTGCGGTTGTGTTGCCCAGAGAGTCAAGCTTGTCAGTAATTTTTCTTACGTCCGTACCGAGTTCCGACATCTCCGCTATCCCGCCCGCATTATCAGCAACCGGACCGTAGGCATCGACTGACATTGTTATTCCTATGGTCGCGAGCATGCTGACCGCGGCTATTCCGATTCCATAAAGTCCGGTGAACCAGTAAGAAACGACTATAGCCACGGCGATTATGACTACTGGATAAGCGGTGCTGTACATTCCTACGGCAATTCCCTCAATTATGTTGGTGGCGACACCAGTCTCCGAGGCGTTTGCTATTTTTTTGATCGGAGGACCTGAGGTGAAATGCTCGGTGATCTTACCGATCAGTATTCCAGCGAGCAGACCTGCTATGGAAGTGATCCATATGCTTATATACCCCTGTTTTCCCATTGTTGGCAGGCTTTCCACCTGTGCGAGTCCATACAGTGCCAGCAGGGAAACCGCACAAAATACTATGGCGGCAAATATTGTAGATCTTTCAAGCACGGCGCTTGGTTCTCCTTCCCTGAGCCATCCTACCGCCTTGGATCCCACAAGAGAGGAGAGGCTTCCTATAACGATCAGTATAAGTGGGACCGACATCATGGCGAGCTGGTTCCCAGCCATGCTAGCCGCTATTACTATAGTCGCGATTACGGCTCCCACGTAAGACTCGAAAAGATCGGCGCCCATTCCTGCCACGTCTCCGACGTTGTCTCCGACGTTATCAGCGATCGTAGCCGGATTTCTTGGATCATCCTCAGGTATTCCGGCTTCAACCTTTCCAACTAGATCGGCTCCAACGTCAGCCGCTTTAGTGAAAATTCCTCCTCCTATTCTGGCGAAAAGAGCTACGGTGCTCGCTCCCATTGCGAATCCGCCTATGACTCCCCCAAATTCTTTTAAGAAAGAGGAAAGAAGAGTAGCGTCTTCAGGTTTGGTCTGAAGGTCGATTCCCACAAGAAAAACGATTGAGAGTCCCAGAAGACCTAGACCCGCGACCGCAAGCCCCATAACGTTTCCACCCCGAAACGCCATCTCAAGAGCTTTTCCTTGTCCCTCGGTCGCTGCTGCTTGAGCTGTTCTCACGTTGGCTTTCGTGGCCGCTTTCATTCCGCAGAAGCCGGCTATAAGCGAACAGACCGCTCCACCTATATAAGCAGCTCCAGTTTCTATTCCAAGAAACACCGAGAGCAGAACGAAGACAATTACGGCGAAAAGACCGATTATCCTGTATTCCCGTTGTAAAAAGACCATCGCTCCTTCGTGAATCGCAGAAGCGATCTTTTTCATTTTGTCGTTTCCTTCAGGAAGCTTTCCTATCCCCCTGTACACAAAATACGCATATAGGAGCACTATAAGACCCACCACAACTCCTACAAGTCCTACATTACCCGCTATCACTTCACCCATTGGTAAATTCCTCCTAGTAGAGAATTATTTTTTTCAGTTCAGTCGACTGTTAAATCTGTTCATTGCCGAATCCACTCCCCCGCTTATTATCTCAAATGTCGCCTCGACTGCGACTTCAACCATCTCTGCCGCCGTCTCCCTCTCATCCGCGGAAAATCTTGATAGGACGTAATTGCGGCCCTCTTTCTCTCCGGAGGGCTTTCCTATGCCGATTCTTACCCTGCAAAACCCCCCACAGCCAAGAGAAGCTATTATTGATCTTATTCCGTTGTGACCCGCTGAGCTTCCTCCCCTGTTTACTCTTATTTTTCCAAGCGGGATGTCGAGTTCATCATAAACCACAATTATCTGTTCGACCGCTATCCTATAGAATTCCTTTGCTTCGCGAAGTGCTTCGCCGCTTGCGTTCATGAATGTTTGGGGTTTTATTATCAGCAGTTTTTCATTCAAGTAGACCGCTTCTGCGCAGAGACTTTTGAATTTTTTCTTTCCTATGCTCGTGCTTAGAAGCTCCGCCGCGCGGTCCACTGCGCGAAAACCTATATTATGTCTCGTATTGTCGTAAGCAGAACCGGGATTACCCAGGCCGGCAATCAAATATCGCATGGATTAGATAAATTATTCCTCGGTTTCGGTTTCCTGCTCTTCTTTTTCCTCTGCAGATTCGTTTGAACGTTGCGAAATCACGTGAACGATTCTTTCACTTCCATCTCTGAGCGGTTTTATTCCCTCGGCGAGTCCCAGGCTATCTATGTCCACAAAATCTCCTATGTCGAGATCATTCACGTCTACTTCTATAGAATCAGGTATATCGTCCGGCAGGCACTCAAGATCAAGGTTCCTCATCAGTTTTTCCAGCTTGCCGCCTTTTCTTTCCCCTTCGGATCTTCCCCGGACGTTTAACGGAACTTTTACCCTTACGTTCTTTTTCATGTCAACGGCAAGGAAATCAAGATGAATCACCCTGTTTTTAAGGAAATCCCGCTGTACTTCTCTTACCATCGAGAACTTTTTTTCAGAGGGATCAGAACCCTCTATCTCAAGTTCTAGGATGGTATTTATTCCGGCACTGTTAGAAAGTGCTCGCTTAAGTTCATCGGGCTGCACCACAAGCGGTACCGGGTCTTCTCCATTTCCGTAAAGTATGGCCGGGATGTTTCCTTCTTTTCTTATTTCCCTAGCTCCGCTTTTGCCAATTCTCTTTCTGGGCTTTACCCGCAGTGAGCTCTGTACCATGTTTTTTTCTCCTAAAATTGTTTAAGTGAAAAGCGCGCTTATTGATTCCCCGAGAGCCGTTCTCCTTATAGCTTCACCGATCAGGTCCGCGATACTGAGTACGGTTATTTTTACGCTTTTCTTATGGTTTTCCTCTTGGGGAATAGTGTTTGTGATTATTACTTCGTCAATGTCGGAGTTGTTTATCCTGTCCAGAGCGGGTCCCGAGAGCACGCCGTGGGTGCAGCAGAGCGATACGCTCTTGGATCCTTTCTCAAGAAGCACCTTAGCGGCTTCCGTGGCGGTTCCCGCCGTGTCAACGAGATCATCCACTATTATGGCGTGCTTGTCTTTCACCTCGCCAATTATGTTGCTTATACGTGCGACGTTGGGAGCTGGTCTTCTCTTATAGCAGATGGCGATCTCCGAATGTGTTCTGTTTGCAAACTCGGTTGCCCTTTCAACGCCTCCCGCGTCCGGAGAAACAATCACGGTTTCGCCATCCTGGTATTTTCCCCGGAGATAATTGGTTATTACGGGCGCAGCGTAAAGGTGGGTAACAGGAACGTCAAAAAAACCTTGTATTTGGCCTGCGTGAAGATCCATGGTTACTATCTTGCTTGCTCCCGCTACGACTATCAGATCCGCCGCTAGCTTGGCGCTTATAGGAGCGCGGGGCTGAACTTTGCGATCCTGCCTTGCATATCCGTAATATGGTATGACAGCGGTTATAACCCTTGCCGAGGCTCGTTTGAGGGCGTCTATGATGACGAGAAGCTCCATTATATTCTCGTTTACCGGCGGGCATGTGGATTGTATGATAAACACGTTTGAACCTCTTACGCTTTCCCTTATGTCAACGAAAATCTCTCCGTCGCTGAAACGGTTTATTTCCATTTCTCCGGGAGAGACTTCAAGATAGTTGCATACATCCTCAAACAGAGGGTGGTTTGACGTGCCGCTGAATATTCTCATGTGTTGCATTTATGGCTTGAATCAAAAAATATAAAACATGCTATTATAGAGTAAAGTTTCGATAATTCAAGCGCTTGAAGTGTTGCCGGGCTCGCTGGAGAGGAGTAATTATTTTCTGTAGGGTGAGAAGTCGGGCGGGCGTTTCTCTATAAACGCCTCGGTTCCTTCCGTAGCTTCGGGGGTGGTTTTGAAAAGGTCCAGAGAAGCTTTACCCATACCTGATATTCCGAACAGTCCATCGGTTTCTGAATTAAACGAGTATTTGGCAAGCTTGATAGCTGTAGGGCTTTTCGATAACAGCTCCTCGCACCAGGCATCAACTTCGGAATCAAGTTTCTCCGCCGGGACAACCCTGTTTATAAGTCCCATTTCAAGAGCCTGAGAAGCCGAGTACTGCCTGCAGAGGTACCACATCTCCTTCGCTTTCTTCTCTCCAACGAGTCTTGCCAGGTAAGCTGTTCCGAAACCCGGGTCCACGCTTCCAATTTTCGGCCCCACTTGCCCGAAAACTGAATCCTCAGAGGCAATTGTGAGATCGCACATGAACTGGAGTATGTTTCCCCCGCCTATAGCATAACCTCTAACCGACGCTATGACCGGTTTCGGTATGTTTCTTATTATATAGTGAAGGTGGGAAACATAATCTCCGACTCCCAGGAGGCCATCTTTTCCTCCCGCTTCCCTTTTTTTCTCCTTGAGATCTCCTCCGCTGCAGAAAGCCTTTTCTCCTGCGCCACGCAGAACTACAACCCCGATTCGCTCATCTCCCCAGGCATCAATGAAGGCCTTAATCATTTCGTGAAGCGTTATGTCTCGGAAGGCGTTCAGAGTATGGGGGCGGTTTATGGTTACAAAGGCCACCGCACCCCTTTTTTCGTAGATCATGTCCTTGAAGTTCATTCTCTACCCTTTATACCATTTTCCTGTACTCTCACCGGTAAAAATGTTAACGCATTTGGTCTCAAGGTAGTTTTCTATTCCTTCGGCCCCGAGTTCTTTGCCAATCCCGCTCTGCTTAAAACCCCCGTAAGGGGTTTCGGGGATTATTCCGCCATAGGTATTAACCCACAGATAACCGGCCTTTACGGCTTTTGCGACCCGAAGAGCTCTGTTTATATCCGTTGTCCATATTCCTCCAGCAAGTCCGTATTGAACGTCGTTTGCCATTGTAACGGCTTCTTTTTCGGTCTTAAAGGGCATGACGCATACCACGGGTCCGAAAATTTCCTCGCGCAGCAAAGTTGAATCGGTCGGGACGTTCTCAAGAACTGTCGGCGATATGTAATGCCCTTTCTTAAACCCTTCGGGGCGTTCGCCGCCTGCAATCACCCGTGCCCCGTCAGAGACTCCTTTTTCAATATAGTCCATCACGTTTTTGTAATGCTCTTTTGAAATTACCGTGCCGAACTCCGTTTCGGGGTCTTCAGGGTCTCCGATTCTTATCCTTGAGATTCTGTCAAGATAAGCGGAGAGAAATTCATCATATATCTTTTCGTGGAGCATGAGTCTGGTCACGGCAGTACAGTTCTCTCCCTGATTGAAAAAGCCTCCACGGAGACATGCTTTGACGGCTTCCTCAACGTTAGCGTCAGGAAAAACGATACAGGGAGCTTTGCCGCCA
>RKRQ01000077.1 GCA_007571325.1 Candidatus Dadabacteria bacterium | reverse complement strand
TGTGGCGATGGAGGAGCAGTTGCGGTTTGCCATAAGAGAGGGTGGAAGAACAGTGGGAGCAGGTGTAGTAACTAAAATTGTTGAGTGATGGGTAAAGCTTCTAAAATAAGAATAAAGCTTAAGTCTTTTGACTACAGGCTTCTTGATAATTCAACGGAAGAGATTGTCGATACCGCCAAGAGGACAGGTGCGAGAATAGGGGGTCCTGTTCCACTTCCTACCAGTATAAACAGGTACTGTGTATTGCGTGGTCCTCACGTGAATAAAAACTCAAGAGAACATTTTGAAATAAGAACGCACAAAAGGCTTGTGGACATACTTGAACCTACTCAGCAGACGATAGATGAACTTATGAAACTAAATCTTGCTTCAGGCGTGGAAGTGGAGATAAAACTTACGAGCTCATAAAAATGATTCAGGGACTTATCGGAAGAAAGAGGGGAATGACCGAGTTTTTCAACGACGACATGATAAAAGTTGTCACCACGGTGGTTGAAGCGGGTCCGTGCCTCGTCGTTTCGAAAAAAACCAAGGACTTGGATGGTTACAATGCTGTTCAGCTTGGTTTTGAAAATGTAAAGTCCCAGCGGCTTACGCGTCCTATGAAGGGACATTTTGCGAAAGCCGGTGTGAATCCCACAGCAAAGCTCAAGGAGTTTTCTGCTAAGGTAGAAGATTATGAGGTGGGGGACATGGTAAAAGTTGATATTTTCAAGGTGGGGGATGTTCTAGATATCACTGCTAAGAGCAAGGGGAAGGGATTTGCTGGAACGATAAAACGCCACAATTTCTCAAGACAGCCGATGTCCCACGGCGGCATGGCTCATAGAAGACCTGGTTCCATAGGACAGGCTTCATATCCGGCGAAAGTGTGGAAAGGACTTAAAATGCCGGGTCGCATGGGCGGGAAAAACGTAACAGTTCAAGGTGTCAGGGTGGTAGACATAGATATTGAGAAAAATCTTCTTTTCGTAAAAGGATCAATTCCAGGTCCGGTGGGAGGAATGGTTTTTCTCCGTCATACGTCAAAGGGGGCAAAAAATGCTTCAAGTTGATGTCTATGACATAGCCAGAAAAAAAGTGGGAACTATGGAGCTTCCCTCTGAAATTTTTGGAGCTCCGGTGAGAAAACACTTGCTACATGAAGTTGTCAACTGGCAACTCGCTAAAAAAAGAGCTGGGACCTCATCCACTAAGACAAGAGGTGAAGTCCGTGGCGGTGGGGCGAAACCTTGGAAACAAAAACACACGGGTCGTGCCAGGGCGGGTTCCAGACGTTCTCCTATCTGGCGCAAGGGCGGGGTGGTTTTCGGACCAAAACCCAAAGACTGGTCTTATTCAATTCCAAAAAAGGTTAAAAAAGGTGCTCTTGTCTCTGCTCTTTCAAGTCGCTTTGGAGAAGGGGCGATAGTCCTGCTTGACAGCTTTGAGCTTCCGGAAATAAAAACCAGACAGATAGCGAAATTCAAAAAGGATTTTCAATTTTCTCAGGTTTTGGTGGTTGTTGGTTCGGATAATGAAAATCTCTACAAATCCGCAAGAAACATGCCTGATGTGAAAGTGCTCAGATATGAAGGAATCAATGTGTATGACTTGCTTAGGCACAAAAACATAGTTCTCGTGCGCGACTGTGTTGAAAAGATTCAGGAGAGACTCTCATGAAAGACCCACGCTCAATTATAAAGCTTCCTGTGGTTACTGAGAAAAGTACCGAAGCTAGGCAAAATGGCTGGTATGTTTTTTCCGTTGATAGAAGATGCAACAAGAAGGAGATACAGGATTCTGTAGAGAAGGTCTTCGGCGTTAAAGTGGATAGAGTTAGAACTTTAGTGCTCCCGGGAAAGAGAGTGAAGAGATTCGGGCGGGTTACGGGGAAAAGGTCGGCGGTTAAAAAGGCTTACGTGAAACTTAAGGAAGGGGAAATCAATCTGTTTGAGGGAGTCTGATTATGGGAATAAAAAAATACAACCCCACATCCCCTGGAAGAAGGTTTATGTCCGGGTTTGATTTTGAGGAGATAACGTCAAAAAGACCCCACAAATCTCTTACGGTTTCACTCAAGAAAAATTCTGGCCGGAACTCGAATGGAAGAATTACCAGTTTTAGAAAAGGCGGCGGTCATAAAAGACGCTACAGAATAATAGATTTCAGAAGGAATAAGCACGGTATACCCGCCAGAGTTCTTTCGGTAGAATACGATCCCTATCGCTCAGCAAGAATTGCGCTTCTTGCTTATGCTGACGGTGAAAAAAGATATATTATAGCTCCTGCGGGCCTCAAGGTGGGTGATGAATTGAATTCTGGGCCCGGAGTGGAAGTTTCAAACGGAAACGCCCTTCCGATAGAGAATATCCCCGTGGGTACGGTTATTCACAACATAGAAATAAGGCCTGGGGGCGGAGGTAAGCTGGTCCGTTCCGCTGGTTCAGCAGCTCAAATAGTGGCAAAAGACGGCAACTATGCTCAGGTAAAGCTTGCCTCGGGCGAGATAAGACTTATTCATCTGCGCTGCATGGCTACCATAGGAAGAATCGGGAATGCTGAGAATGAACTTATAGTCTGGGGGAAGGCTGGAAGGTCTCGTCACAAGGGTTTAAAACCCACGGTTCGCGGGGTGGCGATGAATCCGGTTGATCATCCTCATGGAGGAGGAGAAGGAAAAGCCACTAAAGGAAATCCTCATCCTGTTTCTCCTTGGGGATGGATTACTATAGGAAAAAAGACGAGAAACAACAAGAGAATGGATAAATATATAGTCAAGCCAAGAAGAGTTGGCTATGGAATGGATTGATAGCGGGAGTTTCGGATGGCAAGATCAAGCAAAAAAGGACTCTATGTACACGAAAAACTCATGAAGAAAGTTCAACAGGCGCAGAGTTCTGGAAGCCAGAAGATCATCAGGACATGGTCAAGATCATCAATGATAATACCGGAAATGATAGGGATGACTTTCGCGGTTTACAACGGCAAGAGGTTTGTCCCTGTGTTTATATCTGAACAGATGGTTGGACATAAACTGGGCGAATTTTCTCCCACAAGGACTTATCACGGTCACGCTGGGGACAGAAAGGCTAGAAAAAGATAGTAATAACAGAGAATAACGGATGGTTTCTAAAGCAGTACTTAAATATGCCAGGGTATCGCCTAAAAAGGCTAGGGTGGTTCTTGATCTTATAAGAGGTAAAAGCGTTGAGGAAGCTTCCTCAATTTTGCTTTCAGCCCGTAGAAGAGTATCGCCTCTTGTCTCTAAGCTTCTGAAGTCGGCTGTTGCCAACGCCTCGGAGAAAGGATATGGCGATATCGACTTGCTCTACATAAAGGAAGTTTATGCAACGCAGGGACCAACGTTAAAAAGGTTTCGAGCCAGGGCGATGGGAAGAGCTTTTGCCCGTAAGAGTAAGATGAGTCACATAACGATAGTACTTGAACAGAGGGGTTTCTGAATTGGGCCAAAAAATTAATCCTATAGGACTTCGTATTGGAATAACCAAATCGTGGAATTCCAAGTGGTTTGCCGAAAAACAGATGTACAGGTCCTTGTTAAAAGAAGATATAGAAATTCGCAACTACGTGAAGAAGACTTTTTACCAGGCGGCTATATCAAGCATTGAAATTGAAAGGGCCGCGGCGGACAAGGTCAGGATTTTAGTGTACGCGGCAAGGCCTGGGATAATCATAGGAAGAAAAGGGCAGGAGATAGAGCAACTGAAGAAGGAACTCCAAAAGATGACCCAGAAAGGCATATTTCTCGACATAAGAGAAGTAAAAAGGCCAGAAACTGACGCTCAACTCGTTGCGGAAAACGTTGCTCTTCAGCTTGAAAGAAGGGTTGCTTACAGAAGGGCTATGAAAAGGGTGCTTTCTTCCTCTATGAGGGCAGGAGTTCTCGGAATAAAAGTCATGGTCTCCGGTCGTCTTGGTGGAGCCGAAATAGCGAGAAGAGAGTGGTACAGAGAAGGAAGAGTGCCTCTGGGAACTCTTAGAGCGGATCTTGACTATGGAATTACCGAAGCTTCGACTACTTACGGAGTAATAGGCGTAAAGGTCTGGATATTCAAAGGTGAGATAATACAGAAAAAGGTAAGGGAGAGGGCAGGTAAACCCCCTCAGGTTACAGATACGGATGCTTCAACCTAAAAAGACAAAGTATAGAAAGCAGTTTAAGGGAAGAAACAGAGGAGCGGCGACACGGGGGACGAAATTCGCCTTTGGAGACCTTGCGCTTCAGACAATGGAAAATGGGGCTATTACCTCAAGACAGATAGAAGCCGCTCGTATTGCTATTACAAGGCATGTAAAAAGAGGAGCGAACCTCTGGATAAGGATATTTCCCTATAAACCCATCACCAAGAAGCCCGCCGAGACAAGAATGGGAAAAGGCAAAGGAGATGTAGACAGTTATGTGGCGCCGGTAAAAAGAGGACAGTTCCTATACGAAATATCTGGGGTGAGCGAAGAACTTGCGCGCTCAGCCCTGAGGCTTGCTTCTTATAAGCTTCCTCTCAGAACCAGAATAGTAACTAGAAGCGAGGAGGAGCTTGTCTGATGGCAACCAATGCGGAGGAACTCAGAAACCTGACGCCCGAGGAATTAAGCAAGCGCCACCGTGATGCGATTGAGGAGCTTTTCAATGTAAGAATGCAGGTGGCCACTAGTCAGAATCCGAACAACGCTAGGATAAAACAGTTGAGAAGGGAGATTGCTAGGATAATCACCATAAAAAAACAGCGGGATATGGCTGCGGAGAGTTGATTCTATGGTAAGAGGAAAGTTAAAGACGAGAACGGGGGTTGTGGTAGGTGACAAAATGGATAAGACTGCGGTTGTCGAAGTACAGAGGATCAGAAGCCACGGTCGATACAAAAAGCAGATAAGGCTTAGCAAACGATTCAAAGTCCATGATGAGCGCAATGAGTGTAACGTCGGAGACAGGGTAGTGATAATAGAGTCAAGGCCTCTTAGCAAGACCAAAAGATGGAGACTGAGCAAGGTGGTTAGTCAGGCTTCAGAGGCATAGGAAGGGACTTTCGCTCTGCGGATAATTGGAGAAAGGAAATGATTCAGTCAAGCACATATCTGGATTCAGCGGATAATACGGGGGCTAAGAGGCTGTTCTGCATAAAGGTTTTGGGGGGTTCTGGGAGGAAATATGCGAGGCTGGGAGATGTGGTTGTGGTTTCTGTCAAGCAGGCTATTCCGAAGTCCAAGGTGGAGAAAGGTTCTGTGTACAAGGCGGTGATAGTTCGAGTGAGAAAAGAACAGAGAAGACCTGATGGTACCTATGTACGCTTTGATAATAATGCCGCCGTTATAATAGACAAGGAAAACGAGCCAATAGGAACGAGAGTTTTCGGACCGATCGCGCGTGAACTGAGGCTCAAAGGTTTTATGAAAATAATCTCGCTTGCCCCGGAGGTCGTTTGAACATGTCTGTCGGGAAAAGAAAGTTTCATATAAGGGCGGGAGATATGGTCTACGTAGTTGCCGGCAAGGAAAAGGGAAAGACTGGTAAGGTGCTCAGGATTGATAAGGATGCCGAGAAGGCTTTTATAGAAAAGCTTAATATCATAAAGAGACACAGCCGACCGACGCAGAAAAATCCCAGCGGTGGCATAATCGAGAAAGAGGCCGGAATCCATGTCTCGAACTTGATGCTCTATGATTCTGAAAGCCAAAGACCGGTAAAGATTGGCTACAGAACCGGCGAGAATGGCGCAAAAGTCAGATATAACAGAAAGACGGGAAAGGAAATCTGAGAAAATGGTTCCGAGAATAAAGACTTTGTACATGAGTGAGGTTGTCCCCGCGCTTATTGAAAAATTCTCTTACAGCAACTCCATGCAGGTTCCAAAGCTTGAGAAAATCGTGCTGAATATGGGGCTTGGGAGACTCAGTGAAGCGGGTAGGCAGACAAAGGTAATAGATGAAGCTTTCTCAGAACTGGCGGATATAGCGGGACAAAGGCCGGTGATTACTAAAGCGCGGAAATCCATTGCGGGTTTTAAGCTCAGAGAAGGTCAGCCAATAGGTTGCATGGTCACGCTTCGAGGAGAGAGAATGTATGAGTTTTTCGACCGTTTGGTTAATCTCGCTCTTCCAAGGGTTAGAGACTTCAAGGGTCTTTCTCCAAAATCTTTTGACGGTTCGGGCAACTATACTCTCGGTATAAAAGAACATCTGGTTTTTCCTGAAATAGATTACAGCAAGGTTCAGTATAACAAGGGAATAAATGTGAGCATGATTACTACTTCGAAAACGGACCCTGAAGCCATGGAGCTTCTTGCCGGTCTTGGGGTACCGTTTACAAGGAATTAAAAAGAGAGGAACTATGGCTAGAAAGGCTTTACTTGAGAAATCAAAGAGAACCCCGAAATTTCGCGTACGTGCGGTTAACCGCTGCGGACTTTGCGGAAGGCCGAGAGGTTTTATGAGAAAGTTTGGTATATGCAGAGTCTGTTTCAGGTCTCTTGCCAGTAAAGGACATCTTCCGGGTGTTAGGAAAGCGAGTTTTTAAGAAACATATTTGGAGAAAAAATGACGGATCCGATTGCAGATATGTTAACTAGGATAAGAAACGGCTTTATAGCCGGTCACAGACGTGTCGAGATTCCCGGTTCGGTTATAAAAGGCGAGATTGCCAGGGTTCTTGCTGAAGAAGGCTATGTGGAGAGCTATAAAATCACCGAGGAAGGTGTAAAGAAAACCATGATTGTCAGGCTCAAGTACGGTCCTGACGGCAAAGCGGCCATAGAAGAGATAAAAAGAATAAGCAAGCCCTCAAGAAGGGTCTATGTGGGCAAAAATGATATTCCAAGGGTAAGGGGAGGAATGGGAATTTCAATACTTTCCACTTCAAGTGGGATAATGACTGGAGTCGCCGCGAGGAATAAAAACATAGGTGGGGAAATTCTCTGTACGGTGATCTAAGGATAAGCGATGTCAAGAATAGGAGTACAGCCGGTAACTATTCCCGAAGGTGTGACAGCGACGCCCAAGCGGGAAACGATTGAAATAAAAGGGCCGAAGGGAAGTCTTCAAGTTCCCGTTCCCGAAGGAATACGTGCCTCGCTTAAAGATGGGAAAGTCGTTGTTTCTAGGGAGAGTGAAGAGAAAAGGATAAAATCTTTTCACGGTCTTACGCGAAGCCTGATTAATAATTCCGTAATAGGGGTGAGTAAAGGGTTTACAAAAACCCTTCGTATAACTGGTACCGGTTACAAGGCGGATATTGTAAGTAAGACTGAACTTAAACTTACGCTCGGTTACTCCCACCCGGTTGATTTCCCACTTCCACAAGGGATAGAAGCGACTGTGGAAGAACGGGGGACCCTGCTTTCAATTCACGGAATTGACAAACAGCTTGTTGGAGAGACTGCGGCGCGCATAAGAAAGGTAAGGCCACCCGATTCTTATAAGGGTAAAGGAGTTCGCTACGAGGGTGAGAAGTTAAAGCTTAAACCTGGGAAGGCAGGAGCGGCCAAGTAATGATAAACAAGAAAAGCAGAAATCTGGCGCGTAAAAGAAGGCACCTTTCCGTAAGAAAAAAGATAAGCGGCACTGCTGACGTACCAAGGGTATCCGTTTTCCGCTCAGCAAAACACATCTACGCTCAGTTGATAGATGATACTGCGGAAGCAACTATTCTTCAGGCGTCAACAATGTTTTCTGAAACGAAAAAAAGGCTTTCGGTAGAGAGCATGAAAAAAACCGAGATAGCCAAAGAGGTTGGAAAACATCTCGGAGAGATGGCTGTTGAAAAAGGTATAACCAATGTACGTTTCGACAGAGGGGGTTACTCGTATCATGGAAGAGTGAAATCGCTTGCCGATGGAATACGCGAAGCGGGAGTGAAGTTTTAGGAGAGAAATTAAGGAGGCTTTGATTTTGGCAGAGGAGAAAATAAATCCAGCGGAACTTGAATTACAGGAAAAAGTAGTTCACATAAGAAGAGTTGCAAAAGTAACCAAAGGCGGTAAGAGATTCCATTTTACCGTTCTTGCTGTGGTCGGAAACTCCGATGGAATTGTGGGAGCTGGCCTCGGCAAGTCAAACGAAGTTCCGGACGCTGTTAGAAAAGCGGTTGAAAAAGCCAAAAAAAGTCTGATAAGAGTGCCGCGAAATGGCACCACCATACCACATGGAATCCATACAGAGTACGTGTCAAGCAAGATTATGCTCTTGCCGGCTGCTCCAGGTACCGGCGTTATAGCGGGTGGCGCGGTGCGCGCGGTAGTTGAACTTGCGGGAATCCACGATGTTCTTTCCAAAGTTATTGGATCAAGGAATCCGCTTAATGTCGTTATGGGGGTCATAAAGGGATTCATGCAGTTGCAGGTTCCCGAGGAAATTGCGAAGATGAGGAACAAGGAGATAAAGGACCTTGATCTTCCTAATTACTATGGTGCGGCACAGTAGAACATGTGCTTAGAGCCGGAACGGAAAAAGAAATGTTAAACGAATTTTCACCTATCAAGGGAGCAAAGAAAAAAAGGAAGAGAGTGGGAAGAGGTGCCGGTTCCCTGGGTAAAACCAGCGGAAGAGGTCATAAAGGTCAAGGTTCTCGTTCGGGCAAAGGGGTGTCCCGATGGTTTGAAGGTGGTCAGACCCCTCTGAAAATGAGAAGTCCGAAAAGAGGTTTTACAAACATATTCAGAAAGCATTACGAGATAGTGAACTTAAAGGACCTTGAACGTTTCGCCGATTCGGAACCTGTGACGGTCCAGACGCTTATCGAGGCTGGAATAGTAAGTGGTAAAAAGCCTGTAAAGCTTCTGTCAACCGGACAGGTCGCTGCGGCACTTTCAATAACGGTTAATGCTTGCAGTAAGGCCGCAGAACACAAGGTAAATGAGGCGGGAGGAAAAGTGGAGATAGTATGAGCAGTAACGTTGCTTCACTTCCCAAAATTCC
This sequence comes from Candidatus Dadabacteria bacterium, assembly GCA_007571325.1. GTDB lineage: Bacteria > Desulfobacterota_D > UBA1144 > Nemesobacterales > Nemesobacteraceae > Nemesobacter. Next base: position 21,792 of record RKRQ01000077.1, on the reverse strand, counting down.
TGAGCTTAATAGAAAGCTTCTTTTTACGGCCTTGATGCTTGTTATCTACAGGGCTGGGGTCTTCATTCCAATTCCGGGAATTGATCCGGATCAGATTGCCAAAATGTTTGAGCAGACCCGCGGCACGATCTTTGACATACTTAATATGTTTTCCGGGGGAGCGCTTGAACAGGCGTCAATTTTCGCCTTGGGAGTGATGCCTTATATTACTTCATCAATCATTATGTCTCTTCTTGTAAAAGCCTTTCCTTCACTTGAGTCTATGCAGAAGGAAGGTGATGCGGGAAGGAGGAGGATAAATCAGTACACAAGGTACGGCACCGTTTTGATATGCCTTATTCAGGGGCTTATGCTCGCCGTTACCCTTGAGCGTGGCGGAGTAGGTGCTGTGAGCGTTGCAAGCGCTGTTATGGATCCCGGTTTCATGTTCAAGCTTACGGCCGTTCTGACCCTTACCGCAGGCGGACTTTTCGTTATGTGGCTTGGAGAACAAATAACGGAAAACGGAATTGGAAATGGCGTATCCCTTATTATCGCCGCATCTATAATCGCCAGTATTCCCGGAGCCTTCTGGAACCTTTCAAGACTTGTGGGTACGGGAGATATAACTGTTCTCGGCGTATTTCTTATTTTTATTTTTCTCGGTCTTCTTATGGCTATTATAGTCTTCTTTGAACGCTCCTACAGAAAGATACCGGTTCAATATCCCAGAAGAGTTGTGGGAAGAAAAGTTATGGGAGGGCAAAGTTCTCATCTGCCCCTTAAAACCAATCCTTCAGGAGTTATACCGCCGATTTTTGCCTCTTCGCTTCTTATTTTCCCGGCTACTATTGTTGCGTTTGCTGATATTCCCGCTCTTCGCAGTTTATCAGATCTTGTATTTCAGAACGTGTTTGTATACAACTTGATCTTTGCCATACTGATAATATTCTTCGCTTTTTTCTACACTTCAATAATATATGATCCGAACGACCTCTCGGACAATCTTAGGAAAAACGGCGGAAACATACCCGGCATAAGACCGGGCAAGAAAACATCGGAATACATAGGAAATGTCCTGGGAAAAATTACTTTTATAGGAGCTATATATGTGGCGGCAGTCTGCGTGTTACCGGTATTTCTTGAGAGAGAACCTTTCAATCTGCCGTTTTATTTCGGGGGTGTATCGCTTCTGATAGTAATAGGTGTGACGCTTGATTTCATGCAGCAAATTGAATCGTTTCTGATAACTCACAGTTATGAAGGATTTATAAAAAAGAGAGGTATGAAAGGACCCCAGAGATACAGGTTCTGACGGGGAGGAGAGTACTAAAAAAACTATGAGACTGATACTGTTTGGACCGCCTGGTGCGGGAAAGGGTACACAGGCTGATTTCATAAAGGAAAAATATGGGGTTGAGCATATATCGACCGGGGATGTATTGCGTGAAGCCATTAAAAATGAGACTGAGGTTGGACTTTATGCTAAGTCGTTTATGGAAAAAGGAGAACTTGTGCCCGATGAGGTTGTGACGGAAATAATAAGACAGAAGATCTCTGAGCTTGGAGAACAAGGTTTTATGCTGGATGGTTTTCCGAGAACTTTGGAGCAGGCAAGGTCTCTGGATGGTATTCTCACCGATGCGGGAATAGGTATTGATGCAGTTATTTCTCTTGAAGTTTCAGATGAAGAAGTTGTGCAGAGAATCACCAAACGCCAGAAAATAGAAGGCAGACGGGACGACACCGAGGATGTGATAAGAAACAGGCTAAGGGTTTATAAGGACCAGACTTCTCCTCTTAAGGGTTTTTATGAGGAGATAGGTGTTTTGCACGCGGTTGCCGGAGGGGGACTCATATCAGATATCGCTGAGAGGATAGACGGCGTTCTGAAACAGTTGAAGTAATGATTTGTTTGAAGAATAAAGAAGAACTTAAACGTATGAGAGTTGCTGGAAGGGTGGTTTCCGAGGTGCTTATGAGTCTTGAGGAAGAAGCAAAGGAAGGAGTTACTACTTGGGAACTCAATGAGATTGCGGAGAGAATGTGTTTGAAAGGAGGTTATAAGGCAGCTTTCAAAGGTTACGCGAATTATCCCGCGTCCGTGTGCTTTGCGCTTAACGAAGAAATTGTTCATGGGATTCCCTCCAAGAAAAAGGTGCTCAGAAACGGAGACATAGTAGGAATAGATTTTGGAGTGCTGCTCGACGGTTATTACGCCGATTCGGCAATAACCGTTGCGGTCGGCGAAGTCCGTCCCGTTGCCGAGAAACTGCTGCGGGTTACCAGGACTTCCCTCTACAGAGGTATAGATATGGTGAAGAACTCAAACAGGGTTTTGGACATATCAAAAGAGATACAGACTTATGTTGAAGGCGAGGGTTTTTCGATAGTCAGGGATTTTGTCGGACACGGTATAGGTAAGGAGTTGCATGAGGAACCGCAGATACCGAATTTCATTCCCCGGAATGGTTTGGGGAAAGGAGTAAAGCTTTGCTCAGGAATGGTTATGGCCATAGAACCCATGGTGAATGAGGGGTCGGAAAGAACGAAGATACTTGAAGATGGGTGGACGGCTGTTACTTATGATGGTAAACTTTCCGCTCATTTTGAGCATACGGTGGCTCTTACAGATAATGGTCCTGAAATTCTTACTGAAAGAATTCACTAGGAAGGAGTAATGGAGAAAGAAGAAAAAATAGAGTTTGAAGGAACTATAACGAAGGCTTTGCCTAACGCGATGTTTATGGTTGAAATAGAGAACAATCACGAAGTGCTGGCCTATGTATCAGGCAAAATGAGAACAAGGTTCATAAGGATACTTCCCGGAGACAGGGTAAAGCTTGAGATATCTCCTTACGATCTTACAAAAGGAAGAATCACCTACAGACTCAAAAAGTAAACACGGGGATGAAAACAGAGTGAAGACCAGGGCATCGGTAAAAAAAATATGTGACAAGTGCAAGATCATCAAGCGCAAGGGGGTTGTTCGGGTGATCTGTGTTAACAAAAGGCACAAGCAGAGACAAGGATAGTATAGCAGGAGGATATCGCTTAATGCCTAGAATAGCAGGGGTTGACATACCGCTTAACAAGAGAGTAGAGGTGGGTCTTACTTATATCTACGGTATAGGAAGAACAACGTCGGGTCTCATACTTGCCAAGGCTGGTATAGACGTGGACAAAAAGTCTGGAGATCTTGATGACCAAGAAGTAACAAAGCTAAGGACGATAATTGAAGGGGAGTACACTGTTGAAGGAGACCTTAGAAAAGAAGTTCAGCTCAACATAAAGCGCCTCATAGAAATAGGGTGCTACAGGGGTGTGAGGCATAGAACGGGACTTCCGGTGAGGGGACAGAAAACCAAGTCAAACGCGAGAACGAGAAAAGGCCGCAGGGGTACTGCGATAGCCAAGAAGAAAAAGGCTGGTAAATAAGAAAGGTTTTTCCATATGAGTAAGAAATTCACCAAAAAGAAAACAAAAAAATTTGTTGAACATGGAGTGGTAAACATACATGCCACTTTCAACAATACGATAATCACTATCAGTGATATTAAGGGAAACGTAATAGCTTGGTCAAGTGGTGGCAACAGGGGATTTAAGGGAACGAGGAAGGGGACACCGTTCGCGGCTCAGGTGGCAGCGGATGACGCATCGAAAAAAGCTAAGACCCTGGGGCTTAAATCCGCTAATGTTTACGTGAATGGTCCGGGTCCCGGAAGAGAACCGGCGATAAGAGCTGTTCAGGCTGCAGGAGTAAAAGTAGTGATGATAAAAGATGTAACCCCAATTCCCCATAACGGTTGTAGACCTCCTGGAAGGAGAAGAGTGTAGGAATATGGGGAAGGTAATGTACACATGTTTACGAGGAGGAAGAAGGTAATTGGCTAGGTATAGAGGACCATCGTGCAAGCTTTGCAGAAGAGAAGGCGAACAGCTTTTTCTTAAGGGCGTGAGATGTTATACGTCGAAATGCGCTATACAGAAAAGACCTAACCGTGGCCCTGGAGTTCATGGAGCTTCCATTGGCCGTTCCAAGTTCTCCGACTATGGAATAAGATTGAGGGAGAAACAGAAGGTCAAGCGTATTTACGGTTTGACGGAAAAGCAGTTCAGCCGTTATTTTGCCGAGGCCGCGAGAAGAAGTGGAGTTACCGGTGCCATGCTCATACTGCTTCTAGAGAGAAGACTTGACAATGTGGTCTACAGACTTGGGTTTGCGAGTTCACGTAACGAAGCCAGACACTTGGTTTGGCTCGGACATGTTCTTGTAGACGGCAGGAGGGTTGACATACCATCTTTCAGTGTACAGCAGGGGAACAAGATAGAGATTAAGGTGAAAACCAGGAACAACCCGCATATAAACCAATCTCTTGAAGGGCTTGAGAGAAGAGGATTTCCCCAGTGGCTTGAACTTGACAGGGATAATTACAGCGGTGTTGTAACCAAGCTTCCTGAGAGAGAAGACGTAACGATTCCCATAGATGAACAGTTGATTGTTGAGTTCTATTCAAGAGTTTAGAGAAGTTTGGTACAGACGGAGGGAAGAAACTTGGAGAATTTTCAGAAAAACTGGAGAGATTTACAATATCCAAAAATGCTTGAAAGAGATGAGCAGGTATCGACTCCTTTCTACGGCAAATTTATATGCGAACCTCTGGAGCCGGGTTATGGCGTTACCCTTGGCAATGCGCTTAGAAGGGTTCTGCTTTCCTCAATACAGGGTCCCGCGATTACTGCCGTCGTAATAGAAGGTGTGTCGCACGAGTTTTCCACCATACCTGGAGTTATGGAAGATGTTACAGATGTTATACTGAATCTAAAAAACGTGGATCTCAAAATGCATACCTATGATCCTCAAACAGTAACTCTGAGTATGGAGGGTCCTGTAGAAGTTAAGGCATCCGACATAATCACTAACCAAATGGTGGAAGTGGTTAACGGCGAACAGCATATAGCAACCTTGGCAGATGGAGCGAAGCTTGAAATGGAACTCACGGTGAAAATGGGGAGCGGCTATGAGCCTGTATCGAGAAGAGAGACGCATAAATCAATAGGATTGATACATGTCGACGCGTTCTTCTCTCCTGTTAAGAAGGTCAATTATACAGTTACCAATGCTAGGGTGGGGCAGAGAACCGATTATCAGAAACTAACTGTTGAAATATGGACGAACGGCACCATTCTTCCCGAAGAGGCGCTTGCTTACAGTGCGAAGATTCTCAAGCAACAGCTAAGCATTTTTATCAATTTTGATGAAGAGTTTTTGGACAATGAGGAAGAGGAAGAACCCTTGGGCATAAGCGGAACCGAGGACAAACTCTTTGTTCCAATAGAGGATTTAGACCTGTCGAAAAGATCCATAAACTGTCTTGAGAAGGCGGAAATAAGATATGTCGGAGAAATGGTTCAGAAGACAGAACAGCAGCTTCTTGATATTGAGAATTTCGGAAAGACTTCCCTTAACGAGATAATAAACAAGCTTGAGGAATGGAACTTGAATCTTGGAATGACCATAGACACTGAGGTGTTTGAGAGAGAAAAGCAAAAGCGCAATTCTGAGAGTCTTGAGCAGTAGTCAGAATCTGTATGATAAAGAGATGCGACACAGAAAATCGGGAAGAAAACTAGGAGTTACGACAAAACACAGAAAAGCCATGTTCCGAAACATGGCTACCGACCTTTTGCGTAACGGCAGGATAAACACAACGGATACCAGAGCTAAGGAAATAAGAAGAGTCGTTGAGAAACTCGTGACTCTTGGTAAAAATGGTAGTCTTCACGCTAGAAGAAAGGCTCTGGCTTATGTAAGAGACCGTGCTGTTGTGGAAAAACTTTTCTCTGAACTTGCCCAGAGGTATATGGAACGTCCAGGTGGTTATACAAGAATAGTCAAACTTGGTTATAGAAGAGGAGATAATGCTCCTATTTCCCTTATTGAACTCGTAACTGAAGAATACAAGGCAAAAAGAAAAAAGCGAAAAGCAAAACCTGAAGCGCAGACTGAGAGTACATCGAAGAAAAGTTCAAAGAAAAAATCTGCAGAGGAACTCGGTCTGGTAAAGCAGGAGGAAAGCATAGAAAGTCAAGCGGATGAAAAGGCTGAATCCTCAGACCTGCAAAAGCAAGCCGATTCTTCGGAAAAGACTGAGGATTAATTTCTTCGCCTCTGCTTTTATCAGAATTTCTTTTGACCCACCCCTTTGGTTTCAACAGGTTTTTCCCCGCATTCCCCGTTATTATTTATAATAAGCCTGATGAGAAGAGTAGGATTTGTACTTGATGCTGGATCGATTGAAGAACTTAAAGAGCTTGCGCTCGCTGCGGAGAAAGCGAATTTTCACTCCGTCTGGGCTACGGAACTTTATAGGACCGCTTTTCAGCAGCTGTCTGTAGTTGCTCCCGTTACCTCTAAGATAAAACTTGGTACGTCTGTCGCTCTTGCTTTTGTACGAAGCCCGCTTATTACTTCAATCACTTCTCTAGACCTTGATGAAATAAGTTCCGGGAGACTGATACTAGGTCTTGGTAGTGGAGCAAAAAGAACAAATGAGAATTTCCATGGAGTTTCCTATGGTAATAAGCCTGTTACTAGAATAAAAGAATGTGTAGAACTGATAAGGAAAATTTCCTCTGATGTTCATACTGAAAGGGAAATTGTCTTTGAAGGGGAATTTTACAATATAAACACAAAGGGTTATAAAAGAACTTTTGAGCCTTTTAGAAAAAACATACCGATATTCATTGCTGGTATAGGGAGCAATATGATTAGTGCTGCGGCCGAGGTTTCGGATGGTTATATTGGACATGTGGTCTGTTCACTTAAATACATAAAAGAAGTAGTTTCACCCTCGCTTGAAGAGAAGCTGGTAGAAAAGAAAAAAAGCAGAGATTTTATGAAGTGTTCAATAGTGACCTGTGCTGTTTCAGATGATTGGGAAGAAGCGAGAGAGGCTGCACGGGCCACTATAGCGTTCTATGCAACGGTAAAAACTTATGATCCTCCGTTTAGGCTTCATGGTTTTACCGAAGAAGTGAAAGGAATAAGAGATGCTTTTCGCAGAAAAGACGTAAAAGCGATGATAAAAGGTGTAAGTGATGATATGGTTAAAGTCTTTGCTGTTGTGGGGGATGCGAGACATTGCAGGGAAAAAGTTGAAGAATACAGAGAATATATTGACCTTCCCATTCTCAGCGCCCCTCATTATTTTCTTGATTTCAAGGAGGTAAGACGGTATCAGGAGCGTCTTATTGAGGTTTTTGCCTCGTGAGATTTTAAGGGTGGGTGTTTAGCTTAGTAAAATGAAAGTACTTATTTCTGGGTCTACGGGAATCGTTGGAACCCATATTATTGATACTATATCTTCAGATTCTTCTGAAATATGGCGTCTGGTACGATCGCAGACCCAAGGAGAAAATTTAATTTTATGGGACCCCAAAGGCGGTTATGTTGAAAACCCAAATCTGCTTGAAGGTTTCGACGCTGTCATTCATCTCTCGGGTGAGAACATAGTAAGCAGGTGGACCGAAAAGAAGAAGAATTCTATACGTCAAAGCAGGATATTAAGTACTCGCTACTTAGTAAATGTTTTTTCAGGGCTTAGAAATCCCCCTAAGACCTTTATATGCGCTTCGGCAATTGGGTATTACGGAGACAGAGGAGAAGAAGTGCTCAATGAAGACTCAGTACCCGGTTCGGGGTTTCTTTCCGACACCTGTTGCGAGTGGGAAAACGAAGCCAACAAGGCTTCGGACCTTGGCATAAGGGTTGTAAACCTGCGCATAGGTATTGTTTTAAGCTCTAGGGGAGGGATATTAGGCTCTTTGCTGCTTCCTTTTAAGATGGGTTTGGGGGGAGTTATTGGGAGTGGTGATCAGTATATAAGCTGGATTTCAATAGAGGATCTTCCGCGGATAATTGTTTATATCTTGGAACATGAAGGGATAAGAGGACCCGTTAATGCTGTATCCCCAAATCCTGTAAACAATAGAGAATTCACCACCAAGCTTGCGCTGGTTTTACAAAAGCCCGCTTGGTTTTCTGTCCCTTCTTTTGCCATAAGACTTTTTTTCGGAGAAATGGGCCGTTGCACTATGCTTGCCAGTAGTATGGTTTTTCCCGAGAAACTTCTTTCCTCCGGTTATGAGTTCTTGCACGAAGACCTGGATTCTGCGCTCAAAAATATTGTTTTGGTGTAAGATGTCAAAAGAAAACAGATTTCATTCGCGCCAATACCTGAAACTGAGACTAGAAAGAAAAGATATTGACGATGACCCATTTATTCAGTTCGATTCTTGGTATACTAAGGTTCTGGAAGCTGAAATCGATTTCCCCAACGCTTTTGTCCTCTCAACAGTGGGAGCGGCGGGTGTTCCGTCCTCAAGAGTAGTTCTTCTCAAGAACTATGATGAGGGAGGTTTTTCCTTTTATTCAAATTCCCTTAGTCGTAAAGGCCGCGATATAATTGAGAACCCGGTTGCTTCACTTTGTTTCTGGTGGCCTGAATTTGAAAGGCAGGTTAAAGTGGATGGGGAAGTTTCACTCTTGCCCGAACAGGAGGTCGATAAATACTTTGCGTCAAGACCTCGTCAAAGCCGTATAGGGGCATCTGTTTCTAGGCAGAGTGAAGCTCTTGCAAGTAGGCAGTTGCTTGAGCAGCAGTATGAACAGTTTCGGTCTGAGTATAAAGGGAAAAGCATAGAACGGCCCGATTTCTGGAAAGGGTATATAGTGAGACCTCTGCGTTTTGAGTTTTGGCAAGGAAGAAAAAACAGGCTTCACGATCGTTTCAGATACCTCCCTTCTGTTGAAGGAGGATGGAGCATAAGTAGGCTCTATCCCTGACCGTTGGGAAAGAAAATCATGCAGAAGATGATTATTTTGTTGCGTAATAAAGTGCTACTACTCCCATGGTGAGTTCGGAGTACCGGCAGTCTTGAAATCCCGCGTTTTTAAGATTCCGTAAGAAATCCTCTCTCTGAGGAAACGAAGCTGCGGATTCAGCCAGATATTTGTATTCTTTTCCTCTACCGTAAATGCTTCCGACAAGAGGCATCAGAACTTTAAAATAAAACATGTAAAGCGGTTTGAAAATCGGGTTTCTCGGAATTGCGAATTCAAGTATAAAAAGTCTTCCATTTTTCCTCAAGACCCTTCTTATCTCTTTTAGGGAAAGTTTGTAATCAACAGTGTTTCTTATACCAAATGCTATTGTGACAGAATCAAACTGTTTCTCCTCAAAGGGGAGATTCTCTGCCGTGGCAGACACGAGCACTATTTTTTCCTTGAAGTCTAGGTCTTCAATCTTTTTTTTCGCTAGTCGAAGCATATTCATACTGGGGTCAATCCCGACTGTTCTGACCGAAGGGTGTTTTATTGCAACCTCAATCGCTACTTCTGCCGTACCGGTTGCTATATCAAGATTGTATGCTGTATCAAATAATTCGTCGGCAAGTTTTTTTCTCCAGAGCTTATGGATTCCAAGGCTAAATAGAGTATTCAGCCAGTCGTAATGTTTTGCCACCTCATCGAAGATTTTTTTTGTTTCAGGCATCAGGTTGACTCCAGAATTCTTTCTATATGAGAGGCTCTGTTAAGAACATAGAAATGAATTCCTGGTACTCCCTCGGCAATGAGTTCTTTTACTTGGTTTTTGCACTGCGTTATTCCTATTTCCACCGCTTTTTTGTTGTCATTTTCCGCAGACTCAAGTTTCTTTTTCAGATATGCTGGTATGGCGGTTCCGCAGAGAGAAGATATCTTTATCACCTGCCTTGATGAAAGCAGGGGCATAAGACCCGGGATAACTGGAATATCTATTCCAAATGCCCTTACCCTATCGACGTAGTCAAAATAGTAACGATTATCGAAAAAAAGCTGTGTGATTATGATGTCGGCCCCAGCATCCACCTTTTTTTTAAGATTCGCTATATCGTCCTCAAAACTCGGGGATTCGATATGCTTTTCCGGATAACCGGCAACGGCTATGGAAAACTGCTTTGGTTTTCCTTTATCATAGTTTTTTATATGTTCCACGAGTTGGTTTGCGTGTTGGAAGGCTCCTTGGGACAGCAGTTCTTCTCCGTTTTCTTTGGGAATATCTCCCCGCAGGGCCACGATATTACTTATTTTCTCCCGTTCTATGCTTTTAAGTATTAGGTCTATTTCCTCTATAGAAGATCCTATGCAAGTTAAATGACAGGCACTTTCCATACCAATGGTATTTTTCAGGTATGAAGCGACTTCAAGAGTTCGTTTACTTCCCTTTCCCATAGCGCCGTGTGTTACTGTTATAAGGCTGGGAGAGAATTCAGACAGTTTTTTAAGAGTACTTTTGAGTTTTTCAAATTCAGAGTTATCCCTGGGAGGAAATACCTCAAAAGATATATAAAGGGAGTCTTTTTCTTTGTTCTTATATTCGGAAAAATTCACGGTCTCGATTGAGAATTTGACTCTAAAAGATGGTTTTTTTTCAATTTGCAAAAAGCCCTCAAGTCTGGGAATTAGATTGAAGGGATCAAAAAAATTTATTCTATCTTATCTGTAAATAAGAAGACTCCTCTATAATTTCCTTGAGGAGCTAGCCATCAATATAATAGAAGTGATGGAAAGCAGGGCTGCAAGGCTTATGGTTCCGATTAGGATAAAGACCATTGTTTCTTCCAAGTTCTTATGGTACTGGACTTCTTCTGATGTTCGTTTTTCTATGGCTTCAAAGAACTTTTCCAGAGGAGACATAGCACGTTCTCTCGCCTTAAGATATTTTTTACTGTAAAGTAGCCTACGTGCAAATCCGGGGTTTGGTCTTCCCGTGACCGTGTAATTGCCTGAGGAGTCTTTGTAAAAGCCGACCATTGCGTTTATCGCCTGAACTTCCAGATTGACAAGGGATTTTGACTCATTTTCGGCTTCTTTCAGAAGATTTAGCTCGTTTTCTGTAAATTCTGCCTCCTGAATCAGTTCATTTAGAGATATAGGGTCTCCGGCCGGACGTGGAGGAACTCCAGTTGATGCTATAAAGTCCCAGTATATGGTGTGATATCTCTCAGGACGCGGAGCCTTTCCATTTCGTATCTCGAGGATTTGGTAGTAATAGTCGGCATAGCGCGTGTTACCAGTCTGGGAGTACATGCGTACCATGCGTGTAAGGTCGTCAGAACTCTGGCGCAGCTCATCGGCCAGTAGATACGAATTATAGTTGGTTTCCTCTTTTTCAAGCATTACTTGAACGTTTCTGATGATGATAAATACTTCGGCGATTGATATGAGAACGAGTGACATTATAGCTGTGGAAATAACCATCTGCCGCGTTCTTGTAGAACCTATACTAAGAAGATTTTTCCAATTGGACTTTTTTGTTAGGTTTGACTGGTCGTCTGTGGACACTTAATGCCTCCTTGTTTGGGTTTTTTTAGATAAGCACTTGATTCCTAACAACTAATGGATTGGGATGAATTAACCAGTTCTAATATGCAGATACGCAGATAGCCAAAAATGTTTTCAAGGACTAAAAGATGAGCGGGTAATATTTTATAAATATACATATTAGAACTTTGGATATTATAGATACGGATGTTTACGATATCTTCAATCTTAGTCTAGCCAATACTGTGTTCCCCATATTTCCTAATACACTTAAAATGTACCCTGTCTACATTACCTTTCAAGCTGGAATTGCGGTTAGGAAAACTTGTGACTTTTCCAGTTTTCTAAGATGGAAACTTCTGAATAAGAATATAAAAAGTCCAGTCTCTTGCTTATCATAGGGGGATTTTAGAATTCCAGATTAGTACCAAATGAAATGGCATAGAATACTGAAAGAGGCCTCCGGAAGTTGTATTAATCTTTTGGTCCGGAGATTTTGGAAGAAATAGGGTCAGGTCTTTGTAGTGACTGCGTAGTTGTATTATTCTATTAATCTGGTGGTTTTGGAAGTCCAACAAATTTCCACAGCACTAGGAATAATAAACCAAAGATCAGAGGAAAGGACTCGTTAGTCTCATAAAGTATGCCGGAGGACATCCCACCCACGCATGCTCCCATGAAACTTGCTAGGTTGAAGAAACCTGATAGAACCCCCCTGTTCTCTGAGGAAGCTCTCTGCGTAACGAATGCGGGGAGTATAGATTGAAATATTGAGTGGCCGAGAAAAAATGCTGCTCCCGCAATGTAGAGAGTGATATTATCGGGTTGCCGAAACAGATAAACCAAGAAAGAGGCTATCAAAAGGAAAAGTCCGAATCGAGCGGCTTGCTTAAGAGTCCTTTTTCTCTCTGAGATCCTGATATAAGTGTTAACAAGAAGGGCACTTGGAATGAGTATTACAAGGTAAACAAACCACAAATCCTCAGGTCCGGTACCGAGGTTTTTCCAGTCTAGAGGATAGATGAACAGAATAAGATTAAGAGTCAGAGATGTTATGAAGGTTGAGAAAAGAATTTTTCTTACTTCTGGTTCTTTAAACTTGAGAATAGGTTCTTTTGTATTCCCTATTTTTCTTTCTGGAAGTTTTGGAAACATTAAAAGCGTAACAAAGACCGCTATTAATCCTAAGGCTGCGAGTATGAAAAAAAGGCTCTCGAAACCAAATCTGGTCGCAAGCACCGGGCCGACTATAAGCGAGGTTATAAATGCTGTTCCGATTATTATTCCGGTCAGCATGAAAGACTGTGCTCTTACCTCATTTCTTGTGGAATCTCCAAGAGTGGCTATAGCGACTGAGCCTATAGCACCACTTCCCTGAAGCGCTCTGGCTAATATTAGCTCCCATATGTTGTCCGCAAAAGCACATAGTACGCTTCCCAAACAGAAAATTATAAGCCCAGATATTATTACGGGCTTTCTTCCAAACCTGTCGCTTGCCACACCAAAAGGTATCTGCAAAAGACTCTGAGTAAGGGCGTATATCCCAAAAGCTATTCCTGCGTGTGAAAGAGTTGCTCCCTCATAGTTTACGGCGTATATGCTGAAGACGGGAACTATGAGGAATATTCCTAGAAGTCTCAACGCTATTATCGTTCCTATTACTAGGACACAGCGAGTTTCATATCTATTCAGTTTCATGCTGTTTTTCCCGAAATTCTCTTTTCCAGTTTTTATTCAGGAAGCTACACTCAAAAAATTGGACCAATGAAAATAGGGTATTATCCAGTTTGACAATGATAGGATTTTATAATATACATACAGAATTGATGGTAGTACTAATAAAAACCCAGAAAAATTCAATCTTAACAGGAACTACTTAAAAAGGAGGGAGATGCGATGAGGTCATTGTTTCAATCTGGAAAAACCAGCGTATCATCAACAAAATTTCTTGCGGTCTGGCTTTGCATAATTTTTGGTGCATCCATGGTTTTAGCTGGAGGACTGCCAGTCCCACCAGATGATAGAGAAGCACCTGTGGAAGGGCCTTCTTATGAAGTCGAGGAACCTTCTTATGAGGTCGAGGAGCCTTCTTCCGAGGTCGAGGAACCTTCTTATGAGGTCGAGGAACCTTCTTCCGAGGTCGAGGAACCTTCTTATGAAGTCGAGGAACCTTCTTATGAAGTTATGACTGAGGAGAAAAAGGATAGTGGGTTTACTCTTGGAGTTCGTGGATTCCTAAGCATTCTGAGCAGTGATACATTGTCGAGTTCTCCGACTATTAATTATGGACCTTTAGACTCTATCACAGATTATGACCCAGGATATAACCTAAGCTTAATGCTGGGCTACGCATTTGGAAATGGACTGCGTATCGAAGCTGAAGGCGGATACATTAATAACGGTCTTAAAGAAATAGACGTAAAAACGCTAGGAGTTTTCATTAACCACCTTGAATCTGGGGAAAACAAACTAGAAGGGGACCTTTCAGGATTCCTTACGATAGTGAATGCTTATTACGATATAGACTTGGGTAGTAGCTTGATTCCTTATATAGGTGCTGGGTTAGGTACGGCTTATTTTACAAGCGAAATGAAATCAGGATATGGAGAAAATGTTCTTGTTGATGAATCTAATACTTCCGTTTACGTTTATCAGGTCAGCGCTGGGTTAGGTTACAAAATCAGCGGCGATAACAACGGTCCCGATGTAACACTAAGTCTTGACTACCGTTACTTAGCATCTACGGAAAACCTAAGGTTCAAGCAAAATGTGACTGGCACTACTCGTGTAGAAACCGATTTCGGAGGACACTACATAGGCGGTGGAGTAAGTGTAGGGCTCTGGTAGAACTCCTATCGTATAAGGTGTTTTTTTAATACGGGAAATTGTGAAGAAAACCTGATTTTCTCTTGCGTTGTATCTATTCTAGCTAGGTGCACCAAGTGTAGTTACAGAACAGTATCCACTTGATGTTTTAAGCCGCATTCAATCCTTTTACATTCCTTGCGTAAGGAGAATCTGGAACTTGTTTCAGGGATGGTATAATAGCCGTTAATGCTGACCCGGGGGGATGCGGAATCGGTAGACATCTAATTAGAACAGGTTTTATCACTTGGCTCTTGGAGAATTTCTAGGCATGAGACCTACTTGGGCTGAAATCAGTCTTGATTCTTTTAAATCAAATCTAAAAGAGGTAAGAAACCTTGTAGGGAAAGATGTCCGCATTATGGCAATTGTCAAAGCTGATGCTTACGGACATGGTGCTGTAGAGTTAAGCAAGGTTGCCCTTGGTAATGGAGCTGAGATGCTTGGAGTGGCTACGGTACCGGAGGCGATAGAACTCAGGGAGGCTGGGATAACAAGTGAGATATTTCTTTTAGGAGGAATTAGTCCTCAGGAAGCTGAGGTGGTTGTAAAAAATGCACTTACTCCCGCCTGCTATTCACTTAACGTGCTCGAAGCTCTATCTAAAGCCGCCGTTGGGTGTGGAAAAACAGTCCGTTATCACTTGAAGGTTGATACGGGTATGACTAGGCTTGGATTACTGGTAGGTGAGATGGAATCTTTTTTTGCCTCGGCGGCTTCTCTTCCTGCGGTAACGCTAGAAGGTGTTTTTACGCACTTGGCTTCTTCTGAAATCTACCAAAGTGACTATACGGATTATCAACTTGGTATTTTCCGCGAAGGTCTTTTATTTCTTAACGAACTGGAAATTGAATACAGCTACGCGCATTCTGCTAACAGCGCTTCTATTCAGAGGTTCTCTTATTCACACATGGATATTGTGAGACCTGGGATAATGCTTTACGGTTCAGGTAAGATGGGAGAAGTTAATCTCAGACCCGTTATGCAACTCAAAACAAGGATAGTTCAGCTCAAAAAAGTGCCCTCGGGTACTGCAGTTGGCTACAGAGGGAGTTTTGTTACTGGTAGAGAAACGCTGGTTGCGACTCTTCCTATAGGATATGCAGACGGCTACCCCAGAGCCCTTTCAAACAAAGCGAAGGTCTCCATTGCTGGAAAACTTGCTCCGCTTATAGGGTCTGTATGTATGGATTTCATAATGGTTGATGTAACAGACATTCCAGGTGTCTGCGTAGGAGATGAAGTAGTGCTTTTCGGAGACAGGCTTGTGAGTATTGAGGACGTTTCTCTGTGGGCCGAAACTATAACCTATGAAGTTTTATCAAGGATTTCACCAAGGGTTCCAAGGCATTACATATGATTTTTATTGAACTATACGGGGGAATCCAAAGATAAGAGCTGTCATACAAAGGGTGACCGAAGCATCAGTAAAAGTTGAGGATGCTGTTGTTGGGAGCATAGGGCCGGGGATGGTGGTTTTTCTCGGGGTTGGGAAAGATGATTCGGAGAAAGACGTTGCATATATAGCGGAAAAAATATCCGTTCTCAGAATATTTGAAGATTCTTCGGGCAAAATGAATCTCAGTATTGGGGAGACGGGAGGAGAGATATTGGTTGTTTCCCAGTTTACTCTCTACGGTGACTGCCGAAAGGGCAGAAGACCTTCTTACGCTCAAGCCTCAGGTGGGGATTCTGCAAGACAGTATTACGAATTTTTTGTCGCCAAGCTTAAAGAACGAGGAATTCTGGTTAAAACCGGTGTTTTCGGAGCTCACATGGATGTTCATATAGTGAATTGCGGACCGGTTACGCTTCTTGTTGATAGTTCCAGGAATTTTTAATTCAAACTGGTTATTTTGCCTTAGCGGATTATTATTAGGGTAAATGAAGACCATATGCAGCCATCCTACTGCTCACAGGGATTACATATTTGAGGAAAAGTATGAAGCGGGTTTGGTTCTTAAGGGCTCCGAAGTTAAATCCCTTAGGAACGGAAACGCTAGCGTAAAAGAGAGTTTCGCCCTCATAAGGGAGGGTGAAGCCCGACTTGTCAACTGTTACATAGCTCCTTACGATGCTGCTAACAGACTTAATCATGAACCGACTAGAGAAAGGAAGCTTCTGCTCAACTCTCATGAGATTAGGAAACTTATTGGAAAAACCAGTATTAGAGGATATACTCTTGTCCCCTTGAGGATTTATTTTAAAAACGGCATTGCAAAACTTGAACTGGCCCTTGCCAAAGGAAAGAAGACGAGAGATAGAAGAGAAGATATCAAACGTCGCGAGGCCCAGAGGGATATGCAGAAAGCCGTCAGACGATCTTTGAAACGTTTATAATATGGGGGCGATTGGCTTCGACGGGAAACAGGGAAACTTGTGCCGCATGCCGAGCTTGATTAACTCGTAAAACTGATCAAGCACGACAAGTGCCGAACCAATTAATGCACTCGCAGCCTAAATAAACTGCGACGTCTCGGAACGCCATGCCCGCTGGGCTTTCTGAGGTGTAATTCAAGTGGGCTGGCCGGTACGCGATTTCCGGGGCGTGTTCCAGTGAGATTTTACTCGGGACTGCGGTGAAAAACCTGCCTGCCGGTGATTTCACCGTCTGATATAAAAGACAGGATAAGCATGTAGAAGTCTAGTGAAACTTTTTCCGGACCCGGGTTCGATTCCCGGCGCCTCCACCATGGTACTTTTCTAGATATCTGAAGATAAAGATCTCTCAGGGAGCAAGGTAAAAATGCCCATTTCTGGCATGTCTCGTTGCATTTATTGCAAGCGAATCTGTTGATTCTACAAAAGATATTGCTTTCTTATATTTTTTGTTTCAAAAATCATGTTGCTTCAACCATTACAATTAATGATAAGATTGATATATTTGTTTTGTTATAATATAACATTCATTAACATGAGAAATAAAAACTAGCCATAAGTGATATGTCCCATTCATGTCAGCAACATAAACAGCAGATAGAAGAAGCCTTAGACATAGCAACTAGAATATGCGAGCAGCATGGTGCTAGACTGACAGATGTTCGTAAACGTGTGTTTGAGTTGATATGGGTTTCTGACCAACCAGCTAAAGCCTATGGTTTGTTGACTGAGCTTCAAAAGAATGATCCTTCCGCAAAACCTCCCACTATTTATCGTGCGCTCGACTTTTTGTTGGAACTTGGGTTGATACATAAATTACATCGTTTAAATGCTTACGTAAGGTGTACGCATCCGGAAGAAAAAAAGCCTTGTTTCTTTCTAATCTGCACCAACTGCCAAGTAGTAACAGAAAGCCATGACCAAGCTTATAAAAAGTTGATTGCTAAAATTTCCAAGAGCCGTGATTTTAAGCTACATGCAACAACTTTCGAGATGGAAGGTTTGTGCCAACAGTGCGTTTGACATTTGCACATCTTAGGTTCATGAACTTAGTCCGTGTTCGAGAATCCTCCCGAAACAGTCCTAACATATGGCTAGTTATCGTACTGGTTTCCGTTTTATGCACACCACGTGTTGTCATTCCCACGCAATGGGCGTCTTAACCGCGTGCATGGCCTCCTCCCGTCTGGGAACCGGGTAGGCCTCAAGCACGGATTTCATGTTTCCGTGTTTGTTGCCTGCTGCATATTTCCTCGTATTGTTGACATTAAAAATGTTATATTATAACATAACATCTCTAGATCAACATAAAGCTGATGAACATTAAAATGATGGCATTACAAAGCTCTATTCCCACTACCGTTATCACCGGACTTGTCTGCAACGGAAAAACTACGCTTCTTTCCGCTCTGCTAAAGCAAAAGGAACTGGCAAACACGGCGGTGATTATTAATGAATTTGGCGAAATTGGGCTGGATTCACTTCAAGTAAAAGGTGTCATCAACATTGCCGGTGAGAACCATTCAGAAAGAACAAATTAAAGGCTTCTTCCATGCTCTGATGAGAATTGTGGAAGAAAAGGCCATACCAAAAGAGATAGCGGAAGCATGAGTGTAAGCATCGTAGACAAGATTAAATATAACGAGGCCGGGTTGGTACCCGCTATTGCCCAGCAATACGACACGGGCGAAGTGTTAATGCTGGCTTGGATGAATCGAGATTCTATCCTGGAAACACTGGAAACAAAACAGGTGTGCTACTGGTCGTGCTCACGCCAAAAACTCTGGCGTAAAGGTGAAACCTCCGGCAACCGCCAGCGGCTTATAGAATTCCGTTTCGATTGTGATGAAGACACGGTTTTGATCCTAGTTGATCAAACCGGTCCAGCCTGTCACACCGGTAGGCCAAACTGTTTTTATTACTTGGTACAGGAAAACGGAACAGCAAAAATTATTGGCAAACCAATAAAATAAATTAAGGAGAGTACATGGTTGTACCAGCAAATTTAGGATTCCCGCGTATCGGGTTAAAACGTGAACTGAAAAAAGCACAAGAGGCTTACTGGAGAGGTAAATTCTCACAAGAAGAACTTCTGAAGGTAGCAAAAGATATGCGTGCGCGACACTGTAAACTTCAGCAGGAAGCAGGTCTAGGTGAATCCGGATTGTGGCCTGAAAACTCGTAACTGGAATGAAGTCAAGTCTGTTCTGCGAAATATGATTCAGGAAGTGCAGAACATCCGCGCTGAAATTGAATGGCGAAAACATAATACAAAAACGGAGGCTGACAATGCCTGATATTGTTATGAATTTTTTAGTAAAAAGCCTGTCGTTCTATAGGTCATTTTAATATAAAGCATCAACCATATTGCAAAGATGAAGAAATTTGATGTTGTCATTATTGGTGCTGGCCCAGCAGGGATTGGAATCGCCTCTATGCTTAATGATTTAGGCGTAAAGCGCATGGTGGTTCTTGAAAGGGAAGAAATCGGTGCGACTTTTCTTAGGTGGCCACGAGAAATGCAATTTATAACACCTTCATTTACGACTAATTTTTTTGGCCATCTTGACCTTAATGCGGTCGTATCAGGAACTTCACCAGCGTATATGCTTAGAAAAGAGCATCCTAATGGTAATGAGTATGCAGAATATCTTAGGAATGTGTCAGACTATCTTAATTTGCCGGTTATTGAAAACGCAAATGTAGAAAAGGTACTTCATTCTAAGGATTCTTTTAAGATTCATCTTACTGAAGGAAAGCCCATAGAGTCTCACTTTGTGATTTGGGCGGCTGGAGAATTTCAATACCCAAATCTGCATTCTTTTCCTGGTTCAGAATTATGTTTACACAACAGCAAGGTAGAGAGCTGGGAGGATATTGAGGATGAAGAAGTATATATTATTGGCGGCTATGAAAGCGGCATTGATGCAGCCATCCATTTGAGTCGTCTAGGAAAAAAAGTTTGTGTATTGGAGCGTAATACGACTTGGAATAAAAAAACAACTGACCCCAGTGAAAACTTGTCCCCTTTTACGTTGGAGAGATTACGGCAAGAAATGACGCACAACAGGATTCAGCTTGCTAGTGAATCCAATGTTGATGAAGTGACGTCAGAAGACGGCAAGTATTATATTCACGTTAAAGGTAAGTCAACACCTTATCAGACGATGACACCACCTGTTTTGGCAACTGGATTCAAAAGTAGTTTAGAGGTTATTAAGGATTTATTTCATTGGAGTGAAAACAAAACATATTGTTTGCTCAATGAACAAGACGAATCAACCAAAACCCCTGGATTATTTCTGGTTGGCCCACAAGTGCGTCATGATAATGTTATTTTTTGTTTCATTTATAAATTTCGCCAAAGATTTGGAGTGGTTGCTAATGCGATTGGAGCACAGTTGGGTATGGATACGACACTGCTTGAACCATATCGCGATGAATGCCTGTATCTAGATGATTTGAGCTGTTGTAATGAGGAGTGTGTTTGCTGATGCACAAGAAATTAGTTCAAGAAAAAACTAAGATAAATATGAATATACCGTTGTTATGCCAATTCATTGCTAGTTTATCATGGTTCGCTTCCGTCATTGCCTATGGATCATTTGAGTTAGGTGACTGTCTGCAATTAGTAGCAGCATCTGCATGGACTATATCGAATATTATTAATTATCACTCTGTTTAACATAATATGCCTGAGGGGACTGAATGAAAAAAACTCAAAGCAACAATATAAACAAACTTCCCGTAACCGTGCTTTCAGGCTTTTTAGGAGCTGGAAAAACCACCCTATTAAACAATGTCCTCAATAATTGCGAAGATAAGTGCGTTGCTGTGATCGTTAATGATATGAGCGAAGTGAATATTGATGCTAAACTAGTACGTGATGGTGGTGCTAACCTGAGTCGTACTGAAGAAAAACTGGTGGAAATGACCAATCGCTGTATCTGTTGCACGCTACGGGAAGACTTGCTGAAGGAAGTACGAAAATTGGCCGAAGATGGACGTTTTGACTATCTTCTGATTGAATCCACAGGCATTTCCGAGCCAATCCCGGTCGCCGCAACCTTTGATTTTCGCGATGAGTCTGGCGAAAGCCTTTCGGACGTAGCCGAACTGGATACAATGGTCACCGCTGTGGACGCAGCGAATTTGGTAGTTGATTACAGTTCAGTAAATTTTCTGAAAGATCGTGGGCAGTCTTTAGGTGAGGAGGATGAACGTACGCTGGTTGACCTGCTGGTCGATCAAATGGAATTCGCCAATATCATGTCATTAATAAATGTGATCTGGTCTACAAAGATCAGTTGGATATTGTGACCAAAATCGTCAAAGCGCAAAATCCGGAAGCCCGCATCATCTATACGGATTATGGTAAGGTAGCCCTAAACGATATTATGGGTACTGGCTTATTTGATTTTGCCAAAGCTGAAACCATGGCTGGTTGGTATAAAGAATTGATGGGAGAACATACGCCGGAAACAGAAGAGTACGGTATCACCAGCTTTGTCTATCGTTCGAAAAAACCGTTTCACCCGCAGCGCTTCTATGAGTTCACACAAAAATCCCATTCCGGCGTTATTCGTGCCAAAGGCTTTTTCTGGCTGGCAAGCTGCATGCATTGGGTGGGAGAATTGGCTATTGCCGGGGCATTATTGTGCCATCAGGCTGCTGGGGAGTGGTGGGCAAACATCCCGCAGGATAGCTGGCCACAAGATGAAGAATGGCGTAAGATGCTGGATGAAATATGGAGTGAGCCGTTTGGCGACCGCAGACAGGAAATGGCCTTTATCGGCACGGATATGGATGAAGAAAGCATCCGGCAACAGTTGGAGGCCTGCCTTCTCACGAAAAAGGAAATGAAATCCGACTGGAAAAGCTGGGAGAAACTGCCGGATCCATTCCCCGAATGGAATATTGAGCAGTTGCAGGATGCTGGTTAAAAAAGTAGAGTGCATTATGGAAAAAATGCTGAGCAAAAATGTTAAGTTGTATGAAATAACAGAGCAAGAGATAGTTGCCGCGCAGAAGGCGTGGGCAGATGGTATTGTTGCCATTGGTGAGGTGTATATTAACAAAGGTGACTATAAAGCACGTGCAGCACAGCATGTTAAAGAGCTTTATGCTTATGATCTCGGAGATGTATTGTTTAAGCCAACACTTGCTTCAGAAAAACAATTCCGAACAACCTTTGAGGATGC
>RKRQ01000030.1 GCA_007571325.1 Candidatus Dadabacteria bacterium | reverse complement strand
TTATCGTTGCACTTTCATAAAGCCTTCAAGTGCACCCTCAAGCTTTGCCATGCGTTCCCTTAAGTCTGCTATGTCCCTGCTAGAGTCTCTGGAAACCTTGTAAAGAAAACCCAGAATTACGATAAGAGAAGCTAGCTGTGACAGCAGAATTAAGTCCATAATGGTATTATACTGTTTTCGAACATCTAGATAAATAGCGCTCTTTTAATTTCTCAAAAAATACAACAAAGCTACTGCAATGATAGTAAATTTAAAAGCTTGCTGGGATCAGAAAAAGAGCCCTTTAACTAGCCAACCAGTAGGAAGAGAAGCTAGCAGGAAAACCCCAACCTAGAGCCTTCTATCAAGCGTTTCTATTTGCTCATCATGCTTTTTCAAAAGGGACTCAATGCTTCCCTGACTTTGCTTGATATCAGAAATCTCTTGAGTCTGTTTAGAGATTTCGCTTCTGATTTCTCTGAAGCTTTCAGTAACTTCCTTTTTGAGGTCTCTGAGGTCTTGCTTTATTTCTCTTAAGTCAGCATCCATGCCATCAAAAATATCTGTTGTTTGCCACTAAAGCAAACCAAGCATCCCTAGCAGAATACGAAAAGCCATCAGCGCAAACGGGGCTAATAACACAAGAATGATTTTCAATATCGTTCATATAACATTCCTTCCCTAACTAGCAAGCCCGTAAGGGCACATGGGCGAGTCGTTGTCTTTTCAAACACCCTTTGGGGTTGTTAATCAATAGGACCGAGAAAGGCCCCGCTATTGACAACTAGTCAGAAAATCCCGCCTATAGATCTCACGAGTCCTGCCTGAAGATATGGTTTTGCCTCTTCAAAATCGAGATTTGCCTTGTTGGCAACACTGATAACTCTGGTCCTGTAGATTTTCCACTTAACATTATTAACGCGTGAAGTCTGTTTGACTTTCGTCGCTGTACCTTGTCCTGCCTCAGTACTCTGTGTTTGTGAAATAATCTCTCCCCCGCGGGCACTCTCTCTTATTTGAATATCCGTAACCATAGTGAAGAGGTCATCCGTTACAAGCGTGTCAAGAAGAAAACCCGCCACTCCACCGGTAATTCCTCCAATCACAGTGCCTTCATCACCGCCTATGGCACCACCTATCACTCCTCCGATAACCGTACCTTCAACTACGCCTTGATAACCTTTTCCAAGCATTGAGTTCGCCTCGTCAAGATTGGTTTTTCCCACTTTGAGAATGTTAGCCTGAAGAATGAAAGTCGCCTCGGCAGGATCTTCCGTGATCTTAAAACCGTTAGAAGCTATCTTGCCCTTGATTCCATATTCAATTCCAGGCAGGTCCTTGTCAGTCGTATTCTTTATGTCAACGTATATAATCCTTTTTTCAGGCGACACCGGTTCAAGAAAAATCGTCTCAGACATTTTAGTCTCAACACTGAGAGCTCTTTTCAAAATAAGGGCTTTGGTTGCCGCACAGCCGTTCATACAGAAAAAAAGCAGAACCGCCACTGAAAAAAACAGATTTCTTTTACAAACAAATTCTTTTCTCATCAATCCATAACTCCCATGATTTTAGTTTGCAGGGAAAACTGCACTTTCCAAACTAGAATTGTATGTAAAACAAAGGGAAAAAACAATCGGGAAGGAAATTATAATCTTCATTGAGCAAATTACTTCCTGGAGAATGTAAAGACGTAAAAAACTGCCAAAATCTCTTTTACCAAAATGGTATTCGTATCTTGCCAATGCAAAACAATCTAGTATCATTAGCGAATTCTAAACTGCCAAGAGAGTCTTGAATAAATGCTTGAACTTATGGGAGATTGGAAAAGATCTAATTACTGCGGAGAGCTTCGGAAAGAACACGTTGATTCCTCAGTGACGCTGATGGGCTGGATACAGTCCCGAAGAGATCACGGCGGGGTGATTTTTGTAGATCTCAGAGACAGAGACGGTCTTTGCCAGATAGTTTTTAACCCTGGGGGCAACCCGGAAATTCATCGGACCGCAGAACAACTGCGGGACGAATGGGTAATCGCCGTAAAAGGAACCGTAACCTCAAGAACGGAGGAAACGGTAAACCCGAACCTCAAAACTGGAGAGGTCGAGGTTTTAGCGGAACAGGTAAGGGTTCTTAACACTTCAAAGGTAATACCTTTTCTCATAGAGAACGAAGTGAACGCCGATGAGCTTCTGAGACTGAAGTACCGCTATCTCGACCTGCGAAGACCCCCTATGCGGGATAACATAATCTTTCGTCACAAAGTCACCGCTGCGGTCAGGAACTATCTTAACGAAAACGGGTTTCTTGAGATCGAAACCCCCTATTTTACTAAATCGACTCCGGAAGGCGCAAGAGACTTTCTCGTTCCCAGCCGACTTAACAAAGGGCAGTTCTACGCTCTTCCCCAGTCACCCCAGATACTGAAACAAACCCTCATGATTTCGGGTTTTGACAGATATTACCAGATAGTCAAATGCTTCAGGGATGAAGACCTCAGAGCGGACCGCCAGCCCGAATTCACTCAGATAGACATGGAAATGTCCTTTGTCTCAGAAGACGACGTGATCTCTATTGTCGAAGGCATGACAAAAACGGTCGTTCGGGAAACAAAAGGAATTGAGATAACCACTCCTTTTTTGAGAATGCCTTACGAAGAAGCGATGGAAAAATATGGAACGGATTGCCCCGACACCAGATTCGGTCTTGAGCTAAAAGACATCTCGTCCATCTTCAAAGATTCACAATTCAAGGTGTTTAGCGGAGCTTTGAAAAAAGGCGGAGCCATAAAAGCTCTTAACGCAAAGAACGCAGCCGGGAAGCTTACAAGAAAGGAAATAGATGATCTCACAGAATATGCTGTCTCCCTGGGAGCAAAAGGACTCGCATGGATAAGAGTTGGCGAGGACGGATGGAATTCTCCGATAGTTAAGTTCCTGACAGAAGAGGAGCGCAAGCTTCTGGGGGAAGCTCTCTCAATGGAGAAAGGAGACATAGTGTTTTTCGGCGCCGATTCCGTTGAGACGGTAAACCAAGTAATGTCAAATGTAAGACTGAGCCTCGGTAAAACTCTCTTGCTTGTTGACGAAGAAAAACTTGAATTTCTCTGGGTAGTGGATTTTCCGCTTCTTAAATATAACCCCCAGGAAAAAAGATACGTAGCCGTTCATCATCCTTTTACCGCTCCCAAGGACAAAGACATGGAGAATATAGAAAGTTCTCCGGGCAATGTAGCTTCAAAATCCTACGATATAGTTCTAAACGGAGTGGAGATAGGCGGAGGGAGCATAAGAATTCATAGAAAAGACATACAGCAGAAAGTCTTTGAAGTTATAGGAATAATGGATGATGAGGCACGGGAAAAGTTCGGTTTTCTCCTCGAAGCCCTTGAATTCGGAGCTCCTCCCCACGGAGGCATAGCACTTGGTCTTGACAGGATTCTCATGCTTCTCTCCCGCGAAGAATCCATAAGAGATGTAATAGCTTTTCCCAAGACGCAGAAGGGGTCCTGCCCACTTACAGAAGCTCCGTCCGAAGTTTCCCCCGAGCAGCTTCTCGAAGCGGGAATAAAGTCTATTGACAGAGAACCTGAGAACTGATCTGCAGACACAAACCGCACATTTGTGAGCACCTGGAATCTTCAGTGTTTTCACCTCTCAGAGAAGGAAATAGTTAATACGTGGCCTGATTCACTCAACGGACTTTTTGATTGTAAAATGCTCGGAGATACACCAAGAGCATAAATCCTCACATACGATATTTACGCATGCGCTGAATATTAAGACCGTGTGAAAAATCCTTGTTTGATTTATATTTTTTTATGCTATGATCTTAGTCGGTTTAAGTTGAGCGGGGTGAGGGGCTTTCAGTGAGTTAGTATCCTCTATTTCTAATTCCGAGGGGATGTAGAACATGGACATCTGGAAAAACTTTCACGGGCTCAATTCAGGTTACGTAATGGATCTGTACGAACGTTACGCAAAAGACTCTTCCTCGGTCGACCCCGCTACCAAAGCCATCTTTGAGAACTGGAAACCCGAAAATAAATACTCCTCCCTCCATGTTGAGATGGAACCGGAAATTGAGAAAAACGGTTTCAAGCAATCATCAGTAAAAGACGTGAACAAAGCAGTTGCCATAGCGAACATGGCACAGGCGATAAGAAGACACGGTCACCTGGAAAGCAAGATAGACCCTCTCGGAGGCCCTCTCCACGGAGACCTGACCCTGCATGCCGAAACATTCGGGCTTGACGAAGAAGAAATAAGGGATTTTCCCTCAACCCTTATAGGATGGCCCATTTCCGAAAACTCACTTGACGCGCTCGACGGAATAAAAAAACTGAGAAAAATCTACTCGTCTACCATTGGATACAATTACGATCATATCTATGAAGCCGAAGAGAGAAGGTGGATGAGAAACGCCATAGAATCGGGCATTTACCGCCCTCCCCTAAACCCAGTGGATGAAGTCGAGCTTCTCGATACCCTATGCAAGGTAGAAGTGTTTGAAAATTTCCTCCACAGAATCTTCCCCGGAAAATTCAGGTTCTCAATAGAAGGCGTAGACTCTCTGGTCCCGATGCTAAACGAGCTGGTACTCCTTGCTATCAAGTCCGACATACACCAGATAATTCTTGGAATGGCGCATCGCGGAAGGCTGAACGTTATGCATCACGTGATGGAGAAAAACTACAAGTACACGTTACTTAAGTTCAAGGACCCTGTTCTTATAAGAGATTTTACCGACGACATGGGGTGGACCGGGGATGTGAAGTACCACGAAGCCGTAAGCCTGAATATCCCCAAGGGAGAGATGCTTGACAGTAACATGAGTATAACAATGGCCCCCAATCCGAGCCACCTAGAATCGGTGAATCCCGTAGTGCAGGGAATGTCAAGAGCATGCGGCATAAGCGACAACGCTCCGGGCGCTCCCCGATTTGACCCCTCCGCGGTGGTACCGGTGCAGATACATGGGGATTCGGCATTCATGGGACAGGGTATAAACGCGGAAACGCTTAATCTTTGCTCTCTTGAAGGCTACCGCGCCGGCGGAACGATACACATAATCACCAATAACCAGATCGGCTACACAACGCTTCCCAACGACAGCAGAAGCACGCTTTACGCAAGCGACCTGGCCAAGGGGTTTGAAATACCAATTGTCCACGTAAACGCGGATGACCCGGTCGCCTGTATAGAGTCCATACGTCTGGCCTTCGGCTATACTTCCAGATTCGAAAAACATTTTCTCATAGATCTCGTAGGTTACAGAAGGTACGGACACAACGAGGCAGACGAGCCGGGATTCACTCAGCCCATGATATACAAAAAGATAAACGATCATCCAACGGTGATGAATATCTGGGCGAAAAAGCTGCTGGAAAAAGGCGTCGTAACGGAAAAGCAGGTAGAGGAGATCAAGGAAAAGCATATAGAGAAGATTACAAAGGAATTTGAATCAATCTCTCCTGAGGAATCTCCTGAGGAATCAACCGCACCTTCCCCGGAACGAGGGATAGCCAAAAAAACAGTCACGAAGGTTCCGGATGAAACCCTGTGCGAACTTAACGATTCCCTTCTTTCGGTTCCAGAAGGGTTTGCCGTAAATTCGAAAATCGCCAGGATACGCGACAGAAGAAAAAACCTTCTCGATGATCCCGACGAAAAGACGATTGACTGGGCAATGGCGGAAGAGCTCGCCTACGCATCGATAATTTCACAAGGCATCCCTATCAGAATAACGGGACAGGACTGCGAGAGAGGAACTTTCAGTCATCGCCATGCGGTACTTCACGACTCGGAAAACGGCGCAATTGACATCCCTCTTCAGAGAATCCCCCAAGCCAAAGCGTCTTTTGAGATAAAAAACAGCCCGCTCAGCGAAAATGCCTGCCTGGGTTTTGAATACGGATACTGCATTGAGAGAAAAAACTGCCTTGTCATATGGGAAGCTCAGTACGGAGATTTCATAAACGGAGCGCAAACCATAGTTGATGAATACCTTGTATCGGCAAGAGCGAAGTGGGGGCAAACCCCGTCTCTTGTTCTACTGCTCCCCCACGCCTACGAGGGACAGGGACCGGACCATTCAAGCGCAAGACTTGAAAGGTTTTTAATGTCGGCCGCCGAATACAACATAAGGATAGTGAACTGCACCTCATCGGCGCAGTTTTTCCATGTGCTCCGTCGCCAGGCTTTGCTGCTTGGGAAAGACCCTCTTCCCCTTGTCGTAATGACGCCCAAGGGACTTTTACGAAACCCTCTGATGAACTCGTCTCTAAAAAATCTCTCTGAGGGAAAATGGCTTCCGGTAATCGACGACCCTATGAGTAAAAGGCAGGCGAAAAAAGTCAGAAGGCTCATATTCTGCAGCGGCAAGATATATGTTGACCTGATTTCAAGCGAACTCAGAAACAAGTCGCCTGAAATCGCAATAGCAAGAATCGAGCAGCTTTATCCAAGACCCAAGGAAGAGGTAAGAGCTATTATGGAAAGATATGGTAAACTTGAGGAGGTGGTCTGGGTGCAAGAGGAACCCCAGAATTCGGGAGCGTGGAAGTACATGTTGCCTTTCTTTAGAAGAAAAATCATCAAGAAGAAATTTCCTCTTAGCTACATTGGAAGGAAACGCTACTCAAGCCCCTCAGAAGGACTTTCCTCCATGCACAAATACAACCAGGAACTGCTTATAAAACAGGCTTTCAGCATAGACCATGTAGTGGAAGGAAATGAGGAAAGCGGCATAACCTGGCACAGAGACATTTGAAGCAAAAGCTCAAGCGAGAGAGAAAATGGCCAAAAACATCGTTGTTCCCCACTTGGGAGATTCCGTAATAGAAGCGACAATAATAAAGTGGAACAAGAAGCAAGGCGACAAGGTAAGGCTCGGGGAAACCATTGTAGAGCTTGAAACCGAGAAGGCGAATTTTGAAGTTGCGGCCGAAGCGACGGGAACTCTCGTCTCAATAGCGAAAAACGCTGATGAAGACGTCGAGGTAGGAGACTTACTGGGAACCATTGACGTATCCGAAATAAAAGAGGACAACAAAGAAACCTCTGAGGAAATCAAGGTCCTGCCCGAAGCGTCAGAGGAAGTATCCCTACGGGAAAAGCAACAGAAGCAAGAGCCTGAAACCCGCGTGACTCCAGTGGCAAAAAATATCGCTGAACAGAACGAAGTTGATCTCTCTCAAGTCACAACCGCCGGAAACAGAATCACAAAAGACGACGTGCAAAGACATATTGAATCGGAGAAAAACAGAGAAGAGATTCCGCAGGAGATTCCTTCGGAAGAAAAAGTTCCCGAGACTCCTGTGTCACCAGAACTTTTTCCATCTCTGTCCCAGCTTACAGCCACCAAGGAGAGAAGGGTAAAGATGTCAAGACGTCGCAGAACTATAGCGAGACGCCTGGTCGAAGCTCAACAGACGGCTGCCATACTTTCCACTTTCAATGAAGTCGATATGTCAAACGTAATGGATCTTCGCTCAAGGAAAAAAGAGGCTTTCCGGGAAAAGTACGGAGTGGGACTCGGTTTTTCGTCATTCTTCATAAAAGCGTCTATCGGAGCGCTAAAACTGTTTCCAGAGATAAACGCCGAGATACAGGGCGATGAAATAATCTACAAAGACTACTATGATATCGGAGTGGCCGTGGGAGCGGAGGGAGGACTCGTCGTTCCCGTCATAAGAGAAGCCGACAGAAAAACCTTCGCAGAGATAGAAAAGGAAGTTAAGGAGCTTGCCGCGAAAGCAAATGCGAACACTCTCTCGCTTGATGAAATCTTCGGCGGTACTTTCACCATAACCAACGGAGGAGTGTACGGTTCCCTTGTGAGCACCCCGATACTGAACCCGCCGCAGGTAGCGATACTGGGACTTCATAAAATAGAGGAACGACCCGTCGCGGTTAAAGGAGACGTGGTGATAAGACCAATGATGTACACAGCTCTCAGCTACGACCATAGGATAGTAGACGGAAAGGAAGCGGTACAGTTTCTCGTAAAGATAAAGGAACTTATCGAAGACCCGGAGGCTCTTCTTATCGAAGGTTAACTCCCGAAAATTTCACGGTAAGAGAAAACGAGCCAGGAAACGACAGGCGTTTGAACTTTACAAGTTAGTATCCAGTTCAAGCATTTCACCCCATTTTTCCGTCACGTAAGTGAAAAGTTTTTCGTATTCCGCACGACCACCCAGCTTATCCATTAATTCTCGGGAAGAATCCCTTGACTCGCTTAGCAACGCAGAATCCCTTATAAGGTTGGCAAAACTAAAATTAGGAAGCCCCGACTGCTTCGTGCCTATGAATTCCCCGGGACCTCTGTTGGCGAGATCAAATTCAGAGATTCTGAATCCGTCTGAGGTCTCACCCATTATCTTGAGCCTCTCACCCGACTCTTCTCCCGACATGAATGAATGCACTATATAGCAGACTGATTCAAACTCTCCCCTCCCTACTCTTCCCCTCATCTGGTGAAGTTGAGAGAGACCGAAGCGTTCCGCGTTCTCTATAACGATTATAGTGGCGTTGGGAACATCGACTCCCACCTCTATCACCGTTGTGGAAACGAGAATATCGCACCGCTTTGCGAGAAAATCGTCCATTACGGCATCTCTTTCATCGCTTTTCATCCTGCCGTGGAGGAGGGAAACCCGGAACTCGGAGAATTCCTCGCCCAGTTCCTTAACCATTCTTGTCACGTGCCTCACACTCTTAAAGTCCTCATTCTCAGATTCTTCTATAAACGGATAGATGAAATAGGCTTGGCGACCCTCTTTAAGTTCTTTTTTTATCCGATCATAAAACCACGTTCGGTTCTTCTGCGTATCCCCAAGAACAAATGTTTTCACCTTTTTTCTTGAAGGAGGAAGCTCATCAATAACGGAGACTTCAAGGTCTCCGTACACGGTAATAGCCAAGGTTCTCGGAATCGGAGTGGCGGTCATAACAAGCACGTCGGGCACTTGCGCTTTGCTTACGAGTCGAGCTCTCTGAACGACTCCAAACCTATGCTGCTCATCTATAACCACAAACCCCAGAGCCTTAAAATC
The DNA here is from genome assembly GCA_007571325.1 of Candidatus Dadabacteria bacterium. GTDB lineage: Bacteria > Desulfobacterota_D > UBA1144 > Nemesobacterales > Nemesobacteraceae > Nemesobacter. Next base: position 309 of record RKRQ01000030.1, on the reverse strand, counting down.
CACCGCTTCGGAAATCAGAGCGTGGGTTCCCACTACGATATCCGCTTGTCCGGTCCTTATCTCTTCATGCACACGGGACTTGTCCGCTTTTGTAAGCGCACTTTTAAGAAGAACTATCCTTACTCCTAAATTCTCCGTCATTAAATTCATGTTTCGAAAATGCTGTTCGGCAAGTACTTCCGTTGGAACCATAAGCGCAGCCTGATAACCGGATTCAACCGCGCGGAGTATTGAAACAAGAGCGACGAGGGTTTTTCCGCTTCCCACATCACCTTGAAGAAGCCTGTTCATAGGATGAGAGGAAACCAT
>RKRQ01000047.1 GCA_007571325.1 Candidatus Dadabacteria bacterium | reverse complement strand
ACTGATAATGGTACAGATACCGACACCGATACTGACTCTGACCTACCACCTGATACTGATCTGCCGCCTGGCAACACCGGTGAAGGTGGCTGCAGCATCGGCGGTGGCGACAGCGGCAACGGCAGCATTGCTACGGCGGGCTTGTTCCTTTTCCTGTTTGGCCTGATCATGTTCCTCGAGACTGCTAAGAAGACGAGAAAAAAGCTAAAGGGAGTAACAGTATCCAGTACCTGCCCTGAAGGGCTTTGACTCTGGTATCGACACCTAACGGGTGAAGACTGTCTGAACCTCCCGGCTTTACCCTCTTTGAGCATGACCGGGTAATGATGCATTGCTGTCCGGCAGTCTGATTGCGGCAGGGGACGGCTTATCGAGACCGACATTTGATTGAAGTTCCGGTCTGAGCTTGCGTAACCTCATGATTTCACAAAGTATTGCATCACAGTCCAGCTCTGTTGCACAAAGTTATTGAAACAACAGAACAATATTTGAATAAAGAGGCAATTTAACCTAGTAAATTATTTTGACAGGTTCAAATAGAGGTGGACCCCAAAGTTAAAACAGTTTTTTGATTTTTATATGTTTGGTCATTCCCTAGATTTTCTATAGAGCAGGGTTAGAATAACTAGCGTATGCTTTTTCATACTTTTAGGACTTAAAAAGATTTTGATGAGAGGATTATATGGGAAAACATCTATATTTTTCAGAGCTTATTGCCATCGTATTATTGTTTTTATCTGTCTCTACGAGTGCGGTTGCTCAAGATGAACAAAAGAACCTGTTTCCAAATGTCAGCAGATTGCAGGAAATTTTGGTAACTGCTACCAAGAGAGAGTCACTAACACAAGACGTGCCTTTTTCACTTAATGTTCAGACTGAAGAAGATATTCAGCGTCTTAATACTACCAATATAGAAGATCTGTCCCGCAATGTGGCAGGTCTATCTATACAGAACTTGGGTCCAGGTCAGAGTGTTGTAAATATTCGTGGTATTTCTTCAGGACAGATAGTTCGCGACCAGCCAGGGGTAAAAGAGCAGGTTGGAGTCTATTTAGATGAAACTCCAATCTCTCTTTCGCTTTTTACACCAGATATTGATCTGTTCGATATGAAGCGAGTAGAAACGTTAAGAGGACCTCAAGGAACGCTGTTTGGTTCCGGTTCCATAGGAGGTACCGTTCGTTATATCACTAACCAACCACAATTAGGCGAAACCGAGATAAAAGCTGAAGTTGATCTTAATTCCATAGATGGAGGTTCAGAGGGGGGTCATTTCAAGACAGCTCTGAATGTCCCTTTAGGTGAAGGTATGGCGACTCGCGTTGTCGTTTATGGCACAAAATACAGTGGATTTATTGATGCTCTGCGTGAGTCGGGTAGAACAGATGAGGACGTTAATGACGGTGAACGTTACGGTGGTCGCATTGCATTACTGATAAAGCCAACAGACAATCTGTCCATCACACCGCGTGTTGTATATCAGAAGATTGATCTTGGCGGTTTTAACAGAGATGAAGTATTTAATCTGTTTGCCAATCCATATACAACTACACGCCCACCTGTTCAGCTTGGCGAGCGTCAGCAGTTCTTGCTGCGTGATGAAGCTTTTGAAGAAGATACTCTGATATTTGATACGACAGCTAACTGGAGTGTGGATGATATTGTTGACGTTAGTTATACATTCAGCTACACAAAAAGAGATATTTTAGTCAGTCGTGATGCTAGTGCTTTAACTGGTAGCGTAGGAGTCGATGCTCTTGGTTTTACAGACGATAAAATTGCTTTACCGTCTAATTTACGTGATACAACCGACTTAGAGCAGATGACTCATGAACTGCGGTTCAGTTCTAACAACGACAGTGATCTTCAGTGGCTTGCTGGTGTTTTTTATTCGGATGTAAAAAGAGATTACACCCAACGTCTTCCTACCCCGGGATATGATGCTACCACTGATTTTTTCCTGGGAGAGGGAACTTCTGACGGAGTTCGCAATGGCTTTCCAGACATAGATACACCTTATGCATCCGATCTGACCTATGATATTAAGCAGAAAGCTGTGTTTGGTGAAGCAACTTACACTTTATTTGATCGTCTTGATCTGACTGCTGGTTTACGTTGGTATGACTGGAAAGAAGAAAGGACGTTTAAATCGGGCGGTATTTTTTCAAACTCAGATAACGTGAGCGATGAAACTAGTTCCGATGGATTTTCTCCTCGTTTCATGGCTAGTTACGACGTTAACGATCAAGTCACTTTTAATGCGCAGGCTTCGCGAGGGTTTCGTCTTGGAGGAGTGAATGATCCTCTTAACAGAGATCTTTGTAAGGGGTCGGATATAGAGACTTTCGGAGCTTTCCAGAGTTATGATGACGAGACTTTGTGGAACTATGAAGCCGGAGTAAAAACCTTGTTTAACGGTAACGTTATGCTGAACGCCGTGGTTTTCTACGCGGATATTGAAAATCTGCAGGTTACTCTGGATGCGGGATCATGTTCGTCACGTATTTCTTTTAACGTTCCTGAAGCTCATACTCTAGGTACAGAAGTTGAGTTGAGTGCTTATTTGACGGATGATCTTCTGCTTACCTTTGCAGGCAGCTATGTGGAAGCGGAATTTGACAGTACAGTACGGGGAGGTGCTGACAATAGTGTTTTAGGTGGCGTGAGAGAAGGCAACCGATTACCATCCACTCCAGAGTGGCAGTTGTTTGCATCTGCTACATATACTCTTCCCGGTATCTTAACTTCTAAGGAAAGCTATTTTTCTGCCTCATGGCAGTACGTGGGAGACCAGATTACCCAACCTAGTGATCAAGAGCTGGGAGCTGGTAGCTTCAGGCACGAATTGACGTATGCTGGTATGCCAGCCAATGCGGTAACCGATGTAGATTTGTTGCTGGACCCATATCATCTGATCAATCTGAGTGCAGGATTGGTGTACAGCAGCTTAGAGTTCATGCTGTATGTGAAAAACCTCACGGACGAAAATCCGAAACTTTCATTTGACCGCGAGCGTGGTGGACGTGCGCGTCTTGCTTATCGTGTGGGTCAGCCTCGTACCTTCGGTCTGCTTACGCGTATGTATTTCTAAACAAAGCTTATGGGACTTTCTGCTCTTTTTGTTGCTTTATAGAAAATAGGAAGTCCCTTTGTTTGTCGCTTTTCTAATGCCTCGTATGATCAGAGCTACCATGGTATATGAGAGGATAATGACAGGTCCGACAGGCATATCAAGCGCCACTGCGAAAACTATACCTGAGAAAACCGCTACTACTCCGCAGATCCATGCCGTAAGGTATGGCCTTTCAACTTTTACTGCAGCTAAAGCTGGCAGTATGAGACTCGCAAAAACGACATAGACTCCAACTAGTTGTACTGACGAGGTGATTGCAAGAGCAAATAGCAGATAAAATCCCAAGCTGCTTCTCATCGATGGTTTGAAGAACCACATAAATAGTATAAAGGCATAGACAGGAACATGCTTTAATACATCTGACCATGTAACAAACAGCATCTGCCCCGAAAGCAAATGTTTTACCTCATCTCCACCATGTGGATGATCGGAAAGCAGTAAAAGCGCTAGAGATGCGGCAAGAATGAAGGTACACCCTATTATTGCTTCTTGCTGCTCGGGCATGGTCGTTTCGGTTTTGCGGAAAAACAGTCCCGCAGCAGTCGCACAGCCGAGGGCTAAGAGCTGGGTAGTCCAGGGAGATGGATCATGGATAAACATATTGCCTACCACAAGTCCGAGCCCTGCGATCTGCGCTATACCAAGATCAATGAAGATGATCCCGCGGCGAAGCACCTCAACGCCTAAAGGTGCATGCGTAAGTGAAATCATAATGCCGGCTATAGTGGCCGGCATTATGATTTCCAATAACTCATTGTTAAGTAGCATAAACTAAACTTTTTTTAGCAAAGCTATCATTCTTTCAAAAAGCGCAAAAAGGTCACCACTTTGCTTGTCTCCCCAGATTGTGTACGGAAGGATTATTTCCTTTGTTCCTGTTTTCTCCGATAACCATTTGCTGGCGTTATCTGGATCGTAAGGGGTACGAATAATCACATCCACCGGGTTGTTTTTTAACTGTTGAAGCAGATTTTTCAGATGAGAAGTTGTTGGTGGAATCCCAGGCTTTGGCTCAAGTGCCCCCAGTTGTTCCATTCCAAGCCAGTCAAGCAGATAACTAAACGATTTATGATGAACTATAATCGGCTTTCCTTTAAGTGACTTGGCCTCAGATTCCCATCGAGAAATGGCTTTACGCATGCGAGATGAAAAATCCCTGTAGCGATTCTTGTAAAAAGATGCGTTCTCAGCATCGATTTTGGCAAGACTGTCCGCAAGCGATTTTCCTACCAGTATAAGATTGTATGGATTTAGGTGCACATGAGGATTGCCCTCTGGGTGGATGTCTCCCATGCTGCGATCAACCTCAACTGGAACTTCTAGACGCGGTACTATATTTGCTGCCATAAGGTAGCCTATGGAACCGGGCTGCATATTTGAACTTGCTTTTCGAAGCAGAATTGGCAGCCAGCCTATCTCAAGACTTGCTCCTGAACAGATCAGCAAGTCCGAATTTCGCACTTTGGATATAAGGCTGGGACGTGCCCTTATGTAATGGGGATTCTGCGTGGCCGAAGTTGCCGAAAATGCTTCTACCTTTTCACCGCCGATCTCTTCTGCCAAGGCTGCCCATTCCGGTTCACAGGCAAATACATTTACTTTGGCAACAGCAGATGCTGGGCTCAGGAGGAACAGGACTCCCAATATGAAAGAAAAAAATATTAAAAAGTGTTTCATTATTTTATTCCTCCTTAATACTTAATATTTGTGTGCCGCATGAGCTCCGATACTCATTATATACTGGAGCAGTATCTGGTTATCGCTGAGGTCCTCTCCCAGTTTCTCGTAGTTGTACTGAAGACGTAAGCGTGAAAACTCGCTGTTTGACCAGTCACCCATTACCGCCACAGCGTAAGGGTCATGCTCTATGTCAGAATCTTTAGGTGAATAAAGTTGAGAATAACGAGCTCCGATTCTCCATTGCGGTGCGAACTTAAAAACACCCTGCGCATACCAGCCACTGCTTTCTCCGTTAAGATTTTCTTCGTGAACTTCTTCATCTTCAGTAAGGGTGTAAACGCCTTTCTCATCGCGCCAGAAGTACTCGCCCTGAAGAAGTAATTCTTTCTCATGGATGTTTCCAGTTGGTGCCCATACATAGCGGAAGTCAACTGCATAGAGCCTCGTATCGCCTGTGAACATGCCTGCACTGAAAAACTCTTCATGGGTTTCTTCGCCTTCGTGACCATGCTCTTCTTCCTCCATGTGCTCTTCATGAGCGTGCTCTTCTCCATGCCCATGTCCGCCGGTACGGCTGGTTGCTTCTCCATCTAACATATAGGCTCCGACTCTCCATGATGAGTTCTGTCCAATGTCACTGCCTAGCCTTAAAAAGGCGCTGAAGGAGTTTATGTCAGTTCCCTCACCTCCCGCAAATGGGAAATCATTTCCCCTAAATATTCCTCCTCCTCCTTCAATGTAGAAATCAGTTGGAAGCACATATGAAATCTGTGCTCCTGTATCGTTGAATCCGTTGTCGAGAAATACTCTGTAGGGAAGTGGACGATCAGCAAAATCGTCAGCGTGAGCATGGTGTTCGTTTAGATATCCGAAAGTCCAGAATGCTCGCCCCATTCTCATGGTTGCTCCCGTTGGGAGTCCAACACCTGGAAGGGTTTCCACATAGACTTCTTCAAGTTCAATCTCGACTCCGTCTACTTCGTCCACAAGGGCGGTGGTTATATGACCATAAAACTTATCATCGACGCTTGTCGAAAGATTCAGTTCGGTTTCCCCAAGAGAAATTCCTTCCGTTCCCCTTTCTCCTTCGTGTCCCAGAACAAATCCAGGAATATCTCCCTCATCAGAAGAAAAGGAAGCAAAGCGTCCGCCCAATATAGCGCCGATTGCGGGATTAAGGTTTCTATTATAAATAGCTCTGCCTGGAAAGCTTCTATCTTTGCTCTTTGAGTAAGTTGTTTCAGCCCTAGAGCTCTTGGTCTCCATTTCTTTAAGTTTTTTCTCCATCTCTAAAATCCGGTTTTCATACTCCGACTTCATGGCCCGTATTTCATTTCTGAGGGCTTCTATCTCCTCATCGGAAGCGGCAAAGGCGGATGAGCCAGAGAGCACCAAAACAGCGAAAATCACAGTCATAGCCGTGAAACGTAATTTATTCATTTTTTTTTCCTCCTTGTATAAAAAAACACTATCCCCAAGGCATGTGGGGAATCTTCAAAAAGTTTTTAACTGATTTCTAGTTAAGAGAGGGTAGGAGGCCCGCGGGTTATTCCCTCATTGTACGGATTGCATTTTATGATAACGTCAGAGGATGCCCACGTGACGTATCGGGAATGGTCAGAGTAGCAGATTTCACTTGTTGTTCCAAGATTTGTCCAATTCTGATAATTGACGCTCAGGCAGATTTCACAAGCGCATTCTTCCTGTTCCTGTTCACCAAAGCTGTGTTCAGCCGCATGGGCAAGGGAAAACAGCTGTGTTTCCAGAAAAGCGATTGTTAGTAATAAGATTAAAGCTCTGCTCATTATTAGGTTAAGTGAGAAATATTCTCATTTAATTTAGCATATAAAGTTTCTATGTCAATCTTTAATAAGGTTTTAGTGGTACAAAGTCCGTTTTCGCAGCGGAATACGAGGAAAGTTGACAAAGAAAACCGGTGTAGTTTCCAATCGGTTGAGTATCTTAGCTGTTTAAGTAACATTACCGGCACACGTTGATTTGGAGGTTAAAGTGAATTCAAGACCTATTCTGGTTACCGGAGACAGGCCAACGGGGAAGCTTCATCTGGGTCACTTGGTGGGTTCGCTAGAAAACCGAATCAGGTTTCAAAACGAATATGACTGCTTTTTTCTCGTTGCCAATCTCCACATGCTGACCACGCATTACGACAGGGCTGTTGAGGTTGAGGAAAACACTGTTGAGATGGTGTGTGACTGGCTTTCTGTGGGAATGGACCCTGAGTGCTCTGTTTTTTACGTACAGTCCCAAGTACCCCAGATAACGGAACTTTTCACTATACTCTCAATGCTTTGCCCGGTACCGAGGCTTGAGAGAATTCCCACTCTGAAAGAGAAAATTCAGGATATGGGGGTGGGGAATAATTATTCTGCCGGACTTCTTGGATATCCGGTGCTGATGGCGGCTGACATACTCATGTTCCAGGCAACCAAGGTTCCTGTAGGTGAGGATCAGCTAAGCCACGTAGAACTTACAAGGGAGCTTGCAAGGAGGTTTAATTTTCTCTACGGCAATTATTTCGGGGAGCCGGAACCACTTATCAGTGAAGCGTCGCGCCTTGTTGGTACTGACGGGAACAGGAAAATGAGCAAAAGCCTTAACAACTGCATATACCTGAGTGACAGCGAAAAAGAAGTTGAGCGTAAAGTAAGGAGCATGTATACCGACCCGAAGAGAATAAGGGCTGACATACCCGGTACCGTGGAAGGCAATCCCGTTTTTATCTATCACGATCTTTTCAACGACAATGTGGAGGAAGTTGAAGATCTCAAGGATCGTTATAGAACTGGAAAGGTGGGAGATGTGGAAGTGAAGAAAAAACTTGCTCGTGCTATAAATCTTCTTCTTGAACCCATTAGGGAAAAAAGAGCGCAGTATGAAAAGAGGGCGGATGAGGTAAGGGATATACTCCACGAGGGAACTCTTAGGGCAAAACAAATAGCTGAGGAGAACATGGAAGAGATAAAAGAAAAGGTTGGACTTTTCCGTACCTGAAAACCTTCGTGCCTGTTGACAGAAACGCGGTCTATTTATATCCTGCTTAAGAATATTGCTCACATTCTGCGGTGTTCTCCGCCATAGCATAGAGATACAACAAATGAACTCTATTGAAGAAATCATTGATGACGTAAAACAGGGCAAGCTGGTAATACTGGTTGATGACGAAGACAGAGAAAACGAAGGGGATTTCGTTATACCTGCTGAGAACATCACCTCAGAAGTGATTAATTTTATGGCCACCCACGGTCGGGGTCTTATATGTCTTTCCCTTACCCAAGATGACGCTGACCGCCTAGCGCTTCAGCCTATAAAACCTGAGTACAACGAGGCTCCGGAACACACGGCTTTCACCGTCCCCATAGATGCGAAAAGAGGGGTTACAACCGGTATATCGACTCATGACAGGGCCTCAACCATAAGGCAGGCTATATCAAAAGATTCAAGACCTGAGCATTTCGTGCGTCCTGGACACATTTTTCCGTTGATAGCGAAAAAAGGCGGTGTACTCGTCCGTGCCGGTCATACTGAGGGTTCTGTCGACATATCACGGCTTGCGGGCTTCCATCCTGCCTCGGTTATCTGTGAGATTATGAAGGATGACGGTGATATGGCCCGCCTTGAGGATCTCATGACCTTGTCAGAAAAACACGGTATAAAAATTGCCACCATAGCTGATCTGATAAGATACAGGATAGGCAAGGAAAGCTTTATGCGCAGGGTGGCCGAAGCGGAGGTGCCTACAGAGTATGGAGTTTTTAAGACCATAGCTTTTGAAAATGAGATAGATGGCCTACAGCACATGGCCTTTGTCAAAGGTAACCCCGGCTCCGAGGAAAACACTCTTGTTAGAGTACACTCCGACTGCGCCATAAGCGATATATTTGGTTCGCTTTACTGCAACAGTAGAGCGAAGCTTACCCAGTCTTTAAGGATCATAGAAGAAAATGGCTCAGGGGTGCTTGTCTACATAAATCAAGAATCAAGCAACGGGGGATTTGCAAAGAAGATAATGCGTTATTCGGATGGGAAGATCAGTGAGGGTCCCGCGCTTCCCTTGGAAAGACAGGAACTCAAAGCGGAGCTCAGGCATTACGGAGTAGGAGCGCAGATACTCAGGGATATTGGTGTGCGCGATATAAGACTTCTTACCAACAACCCTATAAAAGTGAAGGGGCTTGAGGGATTTGGACTCAGAATAGTCGGAAGCGTCCCCATAGAGATCTCAGATTATGAAGAAGAAATTGCAATGGGAAAAAACGCGGATTACGGTATTCTTTCTATATCAAAATAAAGGGGGAGCAGATGCCTGAGACAATAGAAGGAAAACAGAGCGCCGGAAAATCCCGCTTCGCAATTGTGTCAAGCAGGGTCAACAGTTTTGTTACGACTCCCATGATGAATGGAGCAGTCGATACTCTGGTTCGCCACGGTGCGGTCGAGAGTTCAATAGACATAATAAAGGTGCCAGGCTCTTTTGAGGTGCCTTTGGCGGTAAAAAAGGCGGCACTATCGGGGAAATACGATGCCATTGTGGCAATCGGGGCTATAATAAGAGGACAGACTTCCCATTTTGATTTCCTTGCTTCTCAAGTAACAAAGGATCTTTCCGCTGTGGCTCTTGAGACCGGAGTGCCTGTCTGCTGCGGAGTAATAACGACAGAAACAACCGAACAGGCTATCGAAAGAGCGGGGGTCAAGGCCGGAAACAGGGGAAGTGAAGCCGCGCTTAGCGCACTTGAGATGGTTAATGTCATAAAGGCGCTTTCTTAGATTTTCCACATGGGGACGAGAAGGTTATCAAGAAAGATTGCCCTACAGTTTCTCTATCAGATTGACTCGGCGTCCAGAGGCGGCTACGTGCTGACATCTGATTTCCATTCCGATTTTAAATCTTTTAGTTCATTTCATTACCCGACAGCGGATGGGGAAATGCTCAAATTCGCATCTATGCTCTCCCGGGGCGTTGTGGAAAATATTGAAGCGGTAGATAGCATCATAAATAGGTGTTCTGAACACTGGAAAGTTTCAAGAATGTCCATGATAGACAGGAATGTTCTACGCTTTTCGGTCTATGAAATCGTTTTCTTGAGCGATATCCCCTTGCCTGTTACTATAAACGAAGCTATTGAAGTGGCTAAGGAATTCGGGTCCGAGACCTCCTCCGCTTTTGTAAATGGTATTCTTGATAAGATAGGAAAAGGCATGGAGAAAGGCGAGTTCGGCGATGTTAACTGAAGTGATTTCAAAACTTGTAGAAGGTCAAGATCTTTCGGAAAAAGAGGTCTCCGCAGTTTTTGGCTCTATGATGGAAGGGAAGCTTCCCGAGAGCCAGATGGCTGCCTTTTTGACGGCGCTTCGTATGAAAGGGGAAACCGTTTCTGAAATAACAGGTGTGGCGAAGGCTCTTCTCTCAAAATCCGAAAAGATAGACTGTGACCGGGAAACAGCTGTGGACCTGTGCGGAACCGGTGGAGACCGAAGCGGTACCTTTAACATATCCACCACGGCGGCCTTCATAGTGTCTGGGGCCGGAGTTACAGTCGCAAAACACGGTAACCGGTCGGTTTCAAGTCCAGTTGGAAGTGCGGATGTGCTAGAAGCTCTGGGAGTGAAAATAGATGTTTCCCCGGATTTGGCGCAGAACTGTCTTCTTGAAGCCGGTATATCCTTTCTTTTTGCTCCTGTATATCACCCCGCAATGAGAAATGTCGCTAAGTGCAGAAAAGAACTCGGGATAAGGACCGTTTTTAACCTTATAGGTCCCGTGGTAAATCCCGCGGGTGTAAGGAATCAGGTTATGGGAGTATATTCTCCTAGCCTTTTAATTCCGGTTGCCGAGGTGCTTAAAAACCTGGGTTCGCGAAACGTCATGGTGGTCCACGGAGAGGGTTGTATGGATGAAATAACCGTTACTGGGAGCACAAAAGTGGCTGAACTTCGCGATGGTAAAATCAGTGAATATGATTTGCGTCCTGAAGACTTATCCTTAAAAACCCGTCTTCAGAAAGAATTAAACGGGGGAGCGGATGCGGCCGAAAATGCCGAAATAACCCTTTCTGTTCTGAGAGGAGGGGAAAATGGCGCGAAAACGGACGCGAGTCTTTTAAATGCCATGGCGGCCATATACGTCTCGGGTAAGGCGGGGAGTTTTGAAGAAGCTTTTCTGCTGGCAAAAGACTCTCTTTTTAGTGGGGCTGCGCTTGGGAAGCTTGAGATGTTGATCGAAATTACCAGCCGGGACTGACCGAATGATTCTTGATGATATAATTGCTCACAAGAGAAAGGAACTTAAAGAGGCAAAAAAAAAGCTCCCTATGGGAGAGCTTGTGTCTGCTGCCGAACAAAAACCTCCTGCCATTGATTTTACGGCTCTTTACGCAAAGACTCCAGGGTTAAAAATAATATCGGAGATAAAGAAAGCATCTCCTTCCAAGGGCGTTATAAGAGATGATTTCAATCATTTCTCCATTGCTAGAGAATATGAAGACTCGGGGGCGTTTGCGCTCTCGGTTCTTACAGATTACAGGTTTTTTAAAGGTGATATTTCATATCTATCCGATATAAGAGCTCATTCAACCCTTCCGATTCTGAGAAAAGATTTCACTATAGACCCCTACCAGGTTTATGAGGCGAGATTCCACGGAGCGGACTTGGTACTCTTAATAGTCGCAGTTTTGGACCAAAAAGAAATAGAAGAATATCTTTCTCTTGCGCATTCCTTGGGAATGAACTGCATTGTTGAGGTTCACGGCGAACAAGAGCTTGAGACTGCGATTTTGGCAGGAAGCAAGATAATCGGCATAAACAACAGGGATCTCAGGACATTTGATGTTTCCCTTGACGTGTCCAAGAGACTTTCCCCCATGGTGCCGGAAGAAAAAATCGTAATAAGCGAAAGCGGCATATCATCGGTTGAAGATATAGAGGGACTTAGGAACTGTGGTATAGATACTTTTCTTATAGGAGAGATGTTAATGAAGGCGAAAAGTCCGGGGGAGGCTCTTCGCGGATTTCTTTGCTGATAGAGTTTCTCTTTGGAATGCGCATGGTGAAGAAGAAAAAACCTTGGCTTGCAGTTCTGTTGTCACTATTTTTTCCGGGGCTTGGCCAACTCTACAACGGGCAGTTTGTTAAGGCCATATCAATATTTGTTCTGGTTATTGTTGTTAACATGCTTTCACGCGAACCCCTTGAGGTTTTTCTTAAATTTGCGGATGCTAAAACACTTGATAACGTTCCCCGCGCCACCTTTATTCTGGTTGTCGGGTACTCTCTTGTGACACTTTTTATCACCGGGATATCCATTTACGATGCGAATGTAACGGCTAGGAAAATAAATCTGGACATTGAGGAAAAGCAACTTTAAAGGAGGAAGAAATTAATGGAAAGAGAAAACGTAGTAAAAATGAAAGGCAATCCTCTTACTCTTATTGGCCCTGAATTGAAACAAGGTGAATTGGCTCCTGATTTCATATGTGTGGAAACCTTGGGAAGCGAGATAACACTTGGGGACTTCGGCGATGGCATAAAGGTTTTTAATGTTGTAGTTTCAGTGGATACACCGGTTTGCGACGTTCAGATCAGAAGGTTTAACGAGGAAGCGGCGGGACTTTCGGACTCGGTCCATATAGTGACAATGAGCATGGACCTTCCGTTTGCGCAAAGCAGATACTGTGCGGCCGCCGGAATTGAAAGAGTGAGGACGGCGTCAGATTACCAGCACGCTTCTTTTGGTGAGGCCTACGGTGTGCTCATAAAGGAGAACAGACTTCTTGCCCGTGCAATTTTCGTTTTGGATCGCAGCAACGTAATTACGCACTTAGAGTACGTGAGCGACATAGTAAACGAGCCCGATTACGATGCGGCGCTGGCTGCCATAAGGGCAATACGATAAGGGAAAGTGACTGAATGGAATATTTTGGAGTATTAATTGCGTTTTTGGTAGCTTACTGGGTTTACTCAGATGCGAAAAGCAGGGGCAAGACTAACGCAAAGGCTTTTCTGTGGTTCCTAGGAGTTTTTTTCCTCCTGATACTATTTCTTCCTCTCTGGCTTATCACAAGACCAAAGGTAAGGCTCTGCTCTCACTGTGGCAAGTACTACGAATACAAAGCGGCGCATGGTTTTTGTCCTGAGTGTAGAGTTGAGTGACAGGCCCGAAAATGATATTTTTAATTTAGAGGAGATGTGCTTATATGAGCGAAGCGGCTGAAAAACCCAGAGTCAGCGAAGATGATGTGATGGAGGTTCTCGGTGAGATATATGATCCTGAGATACCCATAGATATAGTTAATCTGGGACTTGTTTATCGGGTTGCAGTGGAAGGTTCCCAGGTAGATATAGATATGACAATGACATCTCCCGGATGTCCCGCCGCGACGCAGATAGTTGCTGAAGCCAAGTACCTTATCGAAGAGCTTGAAGGGGTTTCTGAGGTTAACATTGAGATCGTGTGGGATCCTCCTTGGGACCCGGGGAAAATGAGTGAGGCGGCAAAGGAAAGCCTGGGGATGTTCTGATTTTCCGGATTGCTACAAACAAGGAGGTTAAAAATGGGAGAAAATCTCGATATAGGAAGCCAAGCTCCTGATTTCGAAGCCGAAACCTACGGTGCGGAGAAGATAAGGCTAAGCGATTTTTATTCAAAAAGCGCTGTAGTGCTTTACTTTTATCCGAGGGACAATACTCCGGGCTGTACGAAGGAAGCTTGCTCGTTTCGCGACGATGAAGAACTTGCGTCCCTTGGGGTGCAGGTCCTGGGGGTAAGCACGGACGGAGTAAAATCCCATGAGAGCTTCAGAGACAAGCACTCGCTTAATTTCCCGTTGCTGAGCGACAAAAGCAGGGAAATAGTGAATCTGTACGGGGTAAAAAGCAATTTCAACTCCGCCCGCAGGGTTACGTTCCTTATAGAGAAAGGCGGCAGAATAGCGTACATCTGGAAAAAGGTTAAAGCTCCATCTCATGCCGGACAAGTGATCGACAAGGTAAAAGAACTGGGTTTGTAACTTTCTTGCCAAGATGAGAGACCTTCCCAAAGCCGTTTTCATTACCGGCACCGATACTGGGGTGGGCAAAACCGTAGTTACAGCGGCGCTTGCGGCCTTTCTGTCCGAGAAGGGTCTTGTTACAGGGGTAATAAAGCCGTTTCAGACGGGAACGGCGCTTGAGGCTCTGAGCGACGCCGAGTTTATCTACGGGTTTTTAGGTAGGGACTGTGTGCTTTCCGAAGTTTCCCCCTGCCGCCTGAGAGCTCCTCTTTCCCCTTACCGTGCCTCTACGCTTGAAGGAGTAAAAATTCCCCTTCAAGAAATAATAGAACATACCCGAGATTATATATCCCGAAACGATGTAACCCTAATTGAGGGTGCGGGGGGTCTGTGCGTACCGATTACGGAGAGTTATATGATGGCTGACCTTGCTGTTGACCTTGAGGCTCCGTTGGTTATCGTCACTCGTCCTGGACTCGGTACCCTTAACCATACGGTTCTTTCGCTTGAATACGGTAAACAGAGAGAACTTGGTGTTCTGGGAGTTGTGATAAATGGTTTTCCAGAGCCTGCGGACTTGGCTTCCGCAACTAACCCGGCTGTTCTTACGGATGTTTTTTCTGTGAATATACTAGGAGTTCTTCCCCATCTTCCAGAACTTGACGTTGAGGGTGGTTCCTTCTCAGGACTTAGACAGACCGGAGAGAAATGTTTTTCTCCGTTTTTCGGGGGCAAATTCTCGTCAGATGCCTTTTTGGAGGAACTTTCTTGTAAACCACAGCGGTAATTCTTGCGAACTGGACCGCTTGTGCTAAGCTTTTTCTTTCAGATTAATTGATTTTCCTTGGTGGTTTTTCAGTTCTTGACAGATTAAAACAAAGTGCTAATAATACTAGCCGATCAAATATTATTTCCTGATTGACTAACCCGTTTTTAAGCAAGTTTGAGATGAAGAGAGAGAGACAGGGATTTCTGCCTATTACTATAGCTATTTTACTTTTGACGGCGGGTTTTTGTCTTCTTTACGCAGAGAGTGCGGAGAGTAGAGAAAAAGGTCCGCCGCAACCCGTTCTTTTCAGTCATAAGATACATGCGGGAGACAATCAGATAGAGTGTCAGACCTGCCACAGTTACACGGAAGTCTCTCCCCACCCGGGTATTCCTTCGGTGAAAAAGTGCATGGGATGTCATTCCTATGTTGCGGGAAGAGATGTCGAGTACACCACTAAGGAAGGACAGAAGATCAATATAAGGGAAGAAATAAACAAGGTTAAGGGTTACTGGAACAGACAGGAACCGATACCTTGGGTAAAAGTCACAGGGATGTATGGTACAAACTCAGCGGGAATGCCTGAGTTCGTACGTTTTAACCATAAAAGGCACATAAAGCGCGGATTTGAATGCAGTACCTGTCATGGGGAAGTGGAGAAAATGGATGTGGTACACAAGGCAAAAGACTTGACCATGGGATTCTGCATATCGTGCCATGAAGAAAACGCGGATAACGAAGAACATAAGACTGAACTGAAGGATTGTCTGACCTGTCATTATTAGGCCGGAGGGGATAAATGTCTCGGAAAGAAAAGAAAGAAAAAAATGGCATGAAAAGAAGGGACTTTCTGAAAGTTCTTGGAGTCGTGGGTGGCACGGCCGCCGTCGCGAGCAGCTGTTCTGAGCCCGTTGAGCAGATAATTCCTTACGTCATTCCTCCTGAAAATGTCATTCCAGGAATACCGAAATTCTACTCTACAACCTGTAGAGAGTGTTCCTCTGGTTGTGGTCTTGTGGTGAAAAACCGTGAAGGTCGCGCAATAAAGGTTGAAGGTAATGCGAAAAATCCCATAAACATGGGAAAAACGTGTGCCATGGGCCAGGCTTCTCTTCAGGGTCTTTACAATCCCGACAGAGTTCGTTCTCCGCTCAGATACAACACTGAAACAAAGAGGCTGGAGCCTATAGGTTGGCAACTGGGCGAAGAAATACTTGCGGAAAAACTGAATTCTATCGGTTCGGGTAAGATCGTTTACCTGAGCAGCAATATGGCGGGAACTTATCCAGATCTTGTAGCCCAGTTCCTAAAGCCCTTCGGAGGAAAACATTACGTTTACGAAACTTTTTCCCACGAATCCATAAGAAAAGCAAACTCAATAGTTTTCGCAAGAGATGAGATTCCTTCCTACAGAATAGACAAAGCAGACTATCTTCTTTCCTTCGGAGCAGATTATCTTGAGACATGGCTTTCCACGGTTTCAAACTCCATAGGATATTCAAAACTAAGAGACGTAGATCATGGAAAGACCGGCAAGATTGTACATATAGAACCACGCTCTGGAATGACTGCTTCAAATGCCGATACATGGATTGCGGCAAAACCTGGTACCGAGCAGTATCTTGCCCTTGGAATTGCCAATGTAATGATTTCAAAGGGTCTTAACAAAGTTTCCCCCGGTCCGATAGCGAAAATGGTCTCTCGATATGTACCCGAGAAGGTTGCGAAGCTAACAGATGTACCTGAAGAAACCATAGGGAAGATCGCTCGTGACTTTGCGACTTCACATAGCCTTGCCATAGGGGGAGGGGTAGCGAACACTGGATCAAATGCTACCGAGACTATGGTTGCCATAAACATACTTAACTACCTTGCCGGAAATATAGGTAAGACGGTTGATTTTTCCGATTCGCTTTCAATCTCAGACGCAAACACTTTCAGTGACATAAAAGAGCTTGTGGAAGAGATGAGGTCGGGCAAGGTGGAGATTCTCATTGTCCATAATGTAAACCCTGTTTTTACGCTTCCAGGAGAATTAAAGGTCGCCGAAGCGCTTGAAAAAGTCCCTTTCGTTGTAAGTCTCTCTTCATTCCTTGACGAGACTTCGGAGAAAGCGCATCTTGTACTTCCCGAAAGCACTTCTTTTGAAAGCTGGGGCGATTACAGCCCGAAAAAAAGCGTGATCGGAATCGTACAGCCCGTTATGAGACCTGTTTTCAATACTAGGTCAGCCGGGGATACCCTTATATCGGTCTCAAAGAACGTCGGGGCTCTTGAAAACACGTTCGCCGAGAAAAAATACTACGACTACCTGAGAAAATCTTGGAGAAAAAAAGCGGCGGCATTGTCTCCGGGAACGGATTTCGAGAAGTTCTGGGAGAATCTTGTTGTAAACGGGATGGTGAAGCTTACTCCGCGGTCTGTTAAAGTCACTTTGTCTTCTAGGATCAAAGCCGTTTCCTTTAAAGACCCCCAGTTTGCCGGAGAAGGGGGTTTTCACCTGATCGCATATCCATCTTATAGATTCATGGATGGAAGAGGGGCTAATAAGCCTTGGTTACAGGAGCTTCCCGACTCTATCACTACTTCAGTGTGGGATTCGTGGCTTGAGATAAACCCTGTCGTCGCGGCAAAAATGGGTCTTGAAGACGGTTCTTATGTAAAGGTGGATATTCCAGGGGGAAGTTTTGAAGCGCAGGTTTTTGTTTACGAGGGAATAAGGCCCGATACTATCGCTGTTCCCCTAGGGCAGGGACACACTTCCTACGGAAGGTATGCGAAGGGGAGGGGAGTGAATCCTTTTGCTCTGCTGCCGGCAGCTACCGATGCGCTTTCGGGGGGACTTTCTCTGCTTTCAACCAAGGCTAACGTTTCATCCCTTAGGAAAAGAGACCTGCTCGTAAGGACCCAGTACACAAAAACCCAGGGAGATAGGCCTGTAGCTCAGACCGTTGCTCTTGACCAGATCGGTCATAAAGACGCGCATAAAAAACACTCGAAACATCCTGACTTCTATCCGGAAAAAGAATATTCGAAATACAGATGGGGAATGGCAATAGATCTGAATAAGTGCACTGGATGCGGAGCTTGCGTTACCGCGTGTTATGCGGAGAACAATATTCCCTTCGTGGGAAAGAAGCAGATTGCCAAGCGCCGCGAGATGAACTGGATTCGCATAGAAAGATTTTTTGAGAAAAACAGTGATGGGACTCTTGACGTGAGATTTTTACCCATGCTCTGTCAGCAGTGCGGAAACGCTCCCTGCGAACCTGTTTGTCCGGTTTTCGCCACTTATCACAACCACGAGGGTCTGAACGGAATGATATACAACCGTTGCGTGGGAACGAGGTACTGTGCGAATAACTGTACCTACAAAGTAAGAAGATTTAATTGGTATACCTACAACTTCCCCGAGCCGCTTAACTGGCAGCTTAATCCCGACGTAACAGTGAGGTCCAAGGGGGTAATGGAGAAATGCACTTTCTGCGTGCAGAGGATAAATTACGGAAAGGACCTTGCCAAGGATGAAGGAAGGCTTCTCCGCGACAGAGAAGTTCTGACAGCCTGCGAACAGGCGTGCCCGAGTAATGCCATAGTGTTTGGCAACCTGCTTGATGACAAAAGCAAAGCATCAGTGTTGTCCGAGGACGAAAGGGGCTACAAGGTTTTAGAAGAGATAAACACAAAACCCGCGATCACCTATCTTAAGAAAGTTAAACAGGAAAGAGTGTAATGAGCCAGACGCAGCAGACCCCGTTAACGTATGCGAGAATAACCGAAGACGTAGTCAGGATGCTCGACAAGCCATCTATGAAATGGTGGGCGCTTTTTATTCCCACTGTGATGCTTGTAGGTGTCGGCGCCTTATGTTTTTTCTATCAGGTAGCCACGGGACTTGGAGTTGCCGGCTACCGTCACCCGGTTTTCTGGGGAGTTTACATAACCGATTTTGTTTTCTGGGTAGGAATAGCACACTCGGGGACTCTCATTTCAGCCATACTTTATTTGTTCCGTGCAAGGTTCAGGATGTCCATATACAGAATCGCTGAGGCCATGACGGTTTTCGCGGTTCTTACGGCGGGACTTTTTCCTATAATTCATCTGGGAAGACCTTGGAACTTCCTGTGGTTGATTCCCTATCCGAATTCAAGGGAACTGTGGATAAACTTCAAATCCCCTCTCGTTTGGGACGTATTTGCGGTAAGCACTTATCTTACAGTAAGTTCGCTGTTCTTCATCATTGGCATGATTCCCGATATCGCGGCGATAAGAGACAAAGTGAAAGAAGTTCCGAGAAAAATAATATATTCAATCCTTTCCTTCGGATGGAAGGGCTCAAACAGAGAATGGTTGCACTACACAAGGGCGTATCTTTATTTCGCGGCTCTTGCCACTCCTCTTGTCCTATCGGTTCACAGTGTTGTGTCATGGGACTTTGCCATGGGTAATGTTCCGGGATGGCATACAACCATATTCCCTCCGTACTTCGTTGCAGGCGCTATTTTCTCGGGACTCGCCATGGTTATAACGCTTACCATACCTATAAGGAAAATTTTTCATCTCGAAGACTATATAACGCTTGATAACTACGACGGTATGGCAAAGCTGATAATTCTTACTTCCTGCATAGTCGCTTACGCCTACGCAGCGGAATTCTTTATGGCGTGGTATAGCGGAAGTCCCTATGAATGGGGGCAATTTGTGTACAGGGCGACCGGGGAATATGCGCTTTTTTATTGGACGATGGTTATATGCAACTGCGTTGTTCCCATAGTGCTGTGGTGGGAGAAGGTAAGAAAGAACATAAAAGCTCTTTTTGTCATTTCCATACTGATAAACATAGGTATGTGGTTTGAGCGGTTCAATATCATCGTCATATCACTCTCCAGAGACTTTGAGCCTGGAGCGTGGGGTGTGTACAAGATATCGCTTGTGGAAGCCGGTATAACGATCGGAAGTTTTGCTTGGTTTTTTATGTTTTTCCTGCTGTTTGTAAAAACTCTTCCAGCGATTTCCATAGCGGAGATGAAGGAAATACTTCCGGTGCCGAAGAAGGGAGGTTAGCAAGATATGGATCAAGGCGTAGTAGGAATTTATTCATATCAGGATTCAGTTCTTGAAGCCGTGGGAAAACTCAAAGATGCGGGGTACAGCAATATGAGAGTGTTCTCCCCGTTTCCAAACCACGAAATTGAGGAAGCAATTGATCTGCCGGAAAGTCCGGTACGGTTTTTCACTCTTTTCGGAGG
This sequence comes from Candidatus Dadabacteria bacterium, assembly GCA_007571325.1. Taxonomy (GTDB): domain Bacteria; phylum Desulfobacterota_D; class UBA1144; order Nemesobacterales; family Nemesobacteraceae; genus Nemesobacter. The sequence goes on along the minus strand of RKRQ01000047.1, from coordinate 11,236 downwards.
CCTTCTGGGGGCGACATGCGGAATTGGTTTTACGGTTCTGACTTCAAGTTCTTGGCCCATAGCTGTAAGCGCCAAGCCCATAGTTTCGATAATTCCCTACATGGTAATTGTTTTTGAGCTTACAGTGCTTTTCGGCGCGCTTTCAACTTTTTTGGGGTTGATAATAAATTCCCTTATAAGGAAAAGAACTCCGGTGAGGCTCTATGACGAACGCTTTTCCGACGATAAATTCGGTATAGCGGTTATATGCGAAAAGGAGAAACTAGGAGCTGTTGAAGCTATATTAAACTCTACGGGAGCTGAAGAAATCAAGTTTGATGAAGCATAGAAAGTTTTTTCGGACAGTCCTGAAACAACCAAAAGTTTCCAATTTCTCTGGGAGATTAAAAGTAGGTACAGCGATTGCTTTTGCGGTGGTGCTCTCCCTATCTTCAGCCTATTCGCTCCCGTGGTCGTGGGACATGTGGTCTCAGGATTCGATTCAGCCTTATGAGGAGCCCGTGATCTTCCCGCGCAATTCAATCTCTATAGATGGTAAGAAAACAAAGCTTGAAGACAGGGAGAAGATTGAACTGATAAAAAGGGGACCTGTGCCCCGAAACGATGATTCAATTGCGAGGGGAAAGAAAGTTTTCAAAGAGCAGTGTGCCGTGTGTCACGGTCCTGGGGGATTGGGGGACGGAATCATAATAAAGAAAGGACTCGGTTTTTACCCTGTTAACCTTACTACTCCGGCTGTAGCGCAGAGAAGCGATGGTTATATCTACGCCTATATACGCTATGGGGGCAAGGTCATGATGCCTTCATACAGCGAGAATATATCGGAACAGGATGCGTGGCATGTGGTTAACTACGTGAGGAAGCTTCAGAACCCGGGTTCTGTTAAGGAGAATCAATAGAACAATGGATCAGTCCATAAACCAGGAAATACTCGCAAAGAGAAACCAGATACCCAGCTGGGTGTTGAAGGTTTTTGTCGCTCTGGCTGTCGTGGGTATAGGGGCTTTTGTTATTAACGCGAGAGGGGAGAACGCCGAGGAGGTCTGGCAGCTTTTCTTGGTAAATTTTCTTTTCTGGACAGGTGTAGCCCAGGGTGGACTTGTCTTTTCCTGCATACTTAGGATAACCAACGCCAGATGGGGAAGGGGGCTTCTCCGCATAAGCGAAGGCTTTGCCAGCTTCACTGTGGTTTCTTTTGTTCTCCTGCTTATTCTTTTTATCGGAAAAGAATTTATCTTTCCCTACGCGCTTCATCATTATCACAGCCCCAAGGATATATGGCTTAATATAAATTTTGTGATGGCAAGAAACGTTCTAGGTTTTGCGGTCCTCCTTGTCCTGAATTATTTTTATCTTAGAACATCTATCGAACAGGATACTAAAGGCAAAGAGAGCATAGTAAAGTTAAAGAAACTGGCCCCTGCGGTAATTATAGTCTACGCTCTTGTTTTCTCCCTTTTTGCCTGGGACTTTATGATGTCACTTGATCATCACTGGTTCAGCACGCTTTTCGGACCATATTATTTTATGGGGAGCCTTATAGCTGCTATAGGGGCTACAATAATACTTTCAGTTCCCCTTAAACGTTATCTGGGTCTTGATGAATATCTTTCCCCTAATCACTACTGGGATATGGGGAAGATACTTCAGGGTTTTTCTCTTTTCTGGGTTTACTTGATGTTTTCCCAGCTTCTTACCATATGGTACGCGAACATGCCGGAAGAGACCGGTTTTGTAATAAAAAGAGTGGTGGACGAACCTTTCCGCTCGCTCGCTTGGGCTATTCTTACCTGCTGCTTTATATTTCCTTTCGTATCGTTTCTGCCCCGTACCCACAAGATAGTTACTCCGATAGCAGTTTTTATCGCTACCGTTTCTTTCTCGGGTCTCTGGATGGACAAGTTTCTACTGGTCATTCCTTCGCTTACCGATGAACTGGTTTTCGGAATCAATCATTTTCTTATTACTATGGGTTTTCTAGCGGGATTTGTAGCGACATTTCTTATTTTTATAAACCGCTTCCCGGTAATACCTTTCGGCGACCCATATTTTGACGGTAAATCGAAAGGTGGAGGACATTAGATGAAGCTTACTCCTGAGCAACTCGACAAGATAACTCTGTTTTTTGCCGTGAAAGTTGCTATCGGTATAGCGGCCTTCATAGGAATAGTGGCTACCGTAGCTCTTTTTGGTACCAAGATAGCTCCTTTAATGGGTAAACTTCCTTGGTAACAAATATTTCTTTCCCATCACGCATGACCAAAGTGCGACAAACTGTCTCTTGAGATTCTTTGATTGAAACCGTATATAATTTCCGCGCGGAGTTTTCCATTTCTCATAAAAACTATCTGTCAAGGAGTTTTTCATGTCCAAAGATGCCCAAATCAACTTGAAGGTAATACTAGGGGACGACAATGTTCCCGAAGAAATTTTCTGGGATGCTTCACAATCCGAAGAGCCGGGAGAAAAAAGTTGTGAGGCGGTTTTTCTTTCCATGTGGGACGCTGAGAAAAAAGAATCTCTGGTAATAGATCTTTGGACCAAAAGAATGGAAGTTGGAGAGATGAACTATCATTTTTACTATACGATGATGAAAATGGCGGATACTTATCAAAGAGCTACTTCACAGAGTCACATATCGCGCAGAATAAGAGAATTCGCTGGCGAATTTGCTGAAATGGTTCTTGAGTCTCTTGAAGGACAGGAAAATTCCTGACCGAATATATTTCCAAAGGGTCAGTAAAAAATCCTCACGGCGATGAAGGCGAAGAAAAAGCCTACGCACCATAAAAGCACGGATAACCAGTATGTCCAGAGGCTTATTTTCCTTAATCTGACACATGCCACTGCCTGCATGGGATCAATCGGACACGAAGCATTCCTTGAGTAAAATAGCGCTCCCCCTCCGATTATGAGCATCAGGCCTGAGACTCCGAACGTCAGAATTTTGTATTTTGATAATGTGATTAACCAGGGAGCGTTTGCTACAAGCCCCGATAGGGTAGCACCGGCTCCGAGCGTCACTAACAATGCCGGGAGAGCGCAGCACACCAACGTTCCTGCAGATGTAAGCAGACCGAGCATGGAAAGCAGACCTTGCTTTGTTCCGTATTCATAACTGTGGTTATTCATCTTTGCACCCTCTATCAATGGTGGTCACGTTATAACCGGAGTCCTTGATAAGATTTTTAAGTGACGTATCGTCAATGGTCAATCCGGATTTCGTGGCGACTACTACAGAACTCTTGCTGAGGTCAACCTTTATGCCGGCAACGTCGTCACGTTTGAGGAAAACTTTTTCTAGGGACCGTGCGCAGAAATCACATACGAGACCGTTCACCTTTATGTTAATGATATTTTCACAGGACGCTTTTTCCGTACTGAAGCTAGTGGAGGGCTCCAGCGCTTGACCCTCATGTTTATGCTCTACATCTGCCCCATGGCTTGGGGACGTAAAGAAAATAGCCACAAACGCAATTGCAATAATTAGTGTTTTCATAATTGTCTCCTTAAAATCTTATTATTAAGTTAAAAAGAACTTCACCTTTGTTGCTAATTCCGACCTCGCCCATATATTCGTTCTTAAAAATCCGTACGAAAGGCGTAAAGGTTACCTCATTCCCCTCGCTCGCGATGTGGTCAGTCTGCAACATTAGCCACGTGTGGAAATCACCATAATCACCCAAGTACGGGGCGATTCCCGCTCGGGCTTTCTGCCTGAAAAATCTGTCTATGTCTGCTGCGTAATAAAGACGGTTTTCATAGCTTGTAAAGTAACGTCGGGTTTCCCAATCAACAGCAATGTCAATAAAACTGGCAGGCTCAATTTCTTCGTTGGGTAATCCAAAATTATCGTATGCTATGCCTAACCCGCCTTTAAGATAGAAGTTTGCCTGCGAATCCTGTGCGTTATGACGCTTCACCAGGTAGTTAAACTGCACGCCCTGAAACTGCCAACCCTCGTCACGCCAGTACTCGGTCCTGTATCCGACTGAATACCTCGCCGTAGGCGAATAATGGAGATGGACAGAATGCACGTTCTTGTCGTTTTTCTGCATAACTGTCCAGCCACCCGGATATGACACGGGGCGGGACAGAGCTTGGAAAGCATATCCCAACGAGACCATGCAGCATAAAATAAAAATTGCTGACTTCATAGTTTTTCCTGATAATTCAAAATGTTTTGGCCATGCCGAAGCAAGGCCACCTTAATTCATATCGTGTATATAGCCCGAGAGGGTGAACTGCTCAGCAGAGGTGTTTTGGAGGTTGCAGGAGAGTGTCGGTCTGGTAGGAGGCGGGAAACTTATCGGTGAAAATTCCAACAGCGGTCTTTCCATAAAGGTTTTTTGATTCTTGTACCGGCAAAGCGTTTATCTGAACGCAATGCTGACAATCACAATCTTCACACTGGTTGGAACTTCGATCTTCTGAATCTGTTGTTTTGTGGCAAGGCATGTCAATGTCGCCTTCCGTTGACATTTCAACGGAGGTGTTATTTGTATTCATCGGACATGTGGAGAAGACCTTGGCCGTACCGCCAGCGGAAAATAGCAAAATACATATTCCCAATAATATTGCTTTTTTCATGAGGTTTAACCTTAACTATGAACTTAATCTATAGAATCTTAGTTAAATTTCAAGGGAAGAATTTAAGGACTCCAAGATTTTCGTTGATCTGCTTCCCTCATTAAAATTATTTCAAAGAGGTAATTTTAACACCTCATGCATAGTAACTTTCATCTGAATTCTGGGATCACCTCTTTTGCGAAAAGCTCTATGGTCCTAGGGTTCATTACGTCAGAGAAAAAAATCGTGTATTTGGATATTCCCTTATCAATATCTGTACGGATTTTTTCTATACAGTCTTCAGGGGTTCCTATGATTCCGAGTTTTTCTATGTTTCCAAAAAATCCGTAACGTCTCTGAGCTTTTTCGAGTTTTTCAGGTAAATCTTCTCTGCTTTCAACCAATACGCAGACAGTCTGCTGTGATATTCTTATATCTTCTATATTTCTATCGACTTCCTCGCAGTGTTTCTTGAGTATTGAGTATTTACGGTCAAAATCAATTGCGCTTGATGCGGGGCAGTTCCATTCATCGGCAAGTTCTGCTACTACTTTCAGTAGAAGCTTTTCTCCCGAACCTCCGACGCATACGGGTATGTGGGGGTGTTGAACGGGTTTGGGATTGCACGGTGCGTTTACCACCGTATAATGTCTGCCGGTAAAAGTGGTCGTCTCCTCCGTCCACATCCGTTTAATTATCAAAACTGCTTCTTTTAACATCTCTATTCTGTCTTTGGTTGAGGGGAAGTCATATCCGTATGCGAGGAATTCTTCTTCAAACCAACCGGCTCCTATTGCGAATTCCACTCGTCCTTTACTTATAACGTCAAGTGTTGAAGCCATCTTGGCGAGCAGGGGAGGGTGTCTGAACAGATTGCAGAGTACCATAGTTCCGATCTTTATGTTCTCTGTTACAGTTGAAAGAGCGGACATTAGAGTCCATGGTTCGTAGATATCGATTCCTATTATTCCCTGGCCTAGAACATGATCGTAGAACCATACGGAATCGTATCCCGCTGAATCGCATAGCTGCGCCGTAGTTCTTATTTCTTCAAAATCTATTTTCTGCTGTCTTAGCATTACTCCAAATTCCGGTCTGCTCATTGGTCTTGTCTCCGTTTCTGGCGTTAATAAGGGTTTTTAAAACACTTGGATAAATTATTCCTTCAGTCCTTGGCGCTGTAAACACATCAATGGTGGTTAAGACCAAGAAATAAGGGTTCACTGGATATTCACTGTTCCGCTTCTTTATGCTATCATTACAGAAGATGGGAAAAAAAGACGCTTGGATGCTCGGACAGTTCTTCCCCGCCTGTTTTTAAATAATATAGATTTTATTTCTTACTAAATTACAATCCTGAGGTCTCAAATGAAAAACTTAGCTGTGTTTGCCATATGTTTTATTTTTGTTTTGATAGCTTTTCCTGGGAAGGGTTATTCTGATTACAAGAGTAACAAAAATACATCCGCTGAATCAAGCGGTAAGAAAGAAAGGAGAAAACCAATGGTTCTGATTTCAACTTCGCAAGGTGATATAAAACTTGAACTTTATGAAGAAAAGGCCCCGATTACAGTAGAAAATTTTCTTTCCTATGTGAAAGAAGGTTTTTATGATGGAACCATATTCCACAGGGTGATAAATAATTTCATGGTACAGGGTGGTGGTTTTACCGCTGACATGAAACAGAAACCAACTAAAGCCCCTATAAAGAACGAGGCCGACAACGGTCTTAAAAATGACCGTGGCACTATAGCGATGGCTAGAACTGCGGTTATAGACTCCGCTACATCTCAGTTTTTTATAAATCACCGGGACAACTCTTTTCTTAACCATGGTGAGCGTGATTTTGGTTATGCAGTGTTTGGAAAAGTAGTTGACGGAATTGAAGTTGTTGACAAAATCGCTGCCGTTAAAACCAGGCCGGGAGATGTTCCAGTCGAGACGGTCTCTGTTTTGTCTATAAAGACTATTGATTAGCATACCGCCTCTTTTTTCGTGTCCGAAGAAATTACATACAAAAGCGCTGGAGTTGACGTGGAAGAAGGCGAGAGGTTTGTAAAGCTTATAAAACCTCTAATTGAGTCGACCTACGGAACAAGAGAAATAAGCCCTCTTGGAAGTTTTGCGGGCGCATTTCCACTCAATGCGGGTGCTTTTCGGCAACCTCTGCTTGTATCAGCCACAGACGGGGTTGGCACGAAACTCAAAACTGCTTTTTCGGCTCAGAAATTCGATACCATAGGAATAGACCTGGTAGCAATGAGCGTTAACGATGTAATTACGTGTGGAGCGACCCCTCTTTTTTTTCTTGATTACCTGGCTACCTCAAATCTTGACTCCGGGCAGGCGGTCGAAGTAGTGAGAGGAGTCTGTGAAGGATGTATTCAAGCGGGGTGTGTACTTATGGGAGGCGAGACGGCGGAGATGCCGGGGTTTTACTCTCAGGGTGAGTTTGATCTTGCGGGATTCTGCGTCGGAGTGGTAGAAAAAGATCTCTATATTGACGGCGCACAGGTAAGAACAGGTGATGTGCTCATAGGACTTGCTTCGAGCGGACTTCATTCAAACGGCTATTCGCTTGCAAGAAAGGTGCTTTTTGATATCGGAGGGTATTCTATGGATTCCAAACCCCCAGGATTTTCAAAAACCCTTGGAGAGGAACTTCTCGAGCCCACAGTTATATACTCAGGTGTTGTTCTCGATCTCTGCAGAAAATTCGACGTAAAAGCTCTTGCGCATATAACGGGCGGCGGGATTCCAGGAAACCTCTCAAGAGTTATTCCTGAAGGACTTTCTGCAGAAGTTAAGAGCCGGAGTTGGCCTGATTCTCCTGTTTTTGACCTGATAATGAAAACCGGGGAAATAAGCCGAGACGAGATGTACTCAACATTTAACTGCGGTGTGGGAATGATAGCTGTGTTACCGCGGGAGCAGGCGGAAGAAGCGATTTCCTTTATTGAGGATTTCTCCGAGGTGGCTTATCTTATCGGCGAGATAAGAGAATCCGATGCTTCGGGCTCTAGGGTGAGCATATTCTGAGAAAGCGGGATCAGTTGTAGCGTCTGATCCATGTAGGGAGTTTGTAATCGAAAGAAGCTGGTATTTTCAGTTTTTCCTCCTCCCAGCTTTCAGGAAATGGGTTATAGGGGGAAGCTACTCTTATTGTACGCAACACTTCCCTGTCAAGATTCTTAAAGCCTGAAGACTGAATTATCCTTACATTTTCAAGATAACCGTCTTTTCTAAGAGTGAAAACGATTCGGATATTTCCCTGTTCCCTTCTCGCCTGCGATTCCTTTGGATACTTCCATATCTGGTAAATTCTTTCTTTAAGCTTAGTGAAATAAGAAATGTACTTGTATTCTGTGGTGTTAAGGTCCACGGTAATTTCCTTCTCAACGTTCTTGGTGCCCATAAGCTGTTCTTCGGTGTTATAGTCGAAGGGAACGTCCGTTATGCTGGGGTTGACTATTTTGGAAACGGAAGCTCCGGGACTGTTTGCGGACAGTTCATTAGGAACGGCTTTTCTTTTTTCGGGTTTTTCTCTTTCTCCTCGCGGTATCATGGAGACCTGGTCTTTTTCAGGAGAGAACTTTTCCCGGCTCTTTTCCTGTTCTCCCGGTTCAATAGCTCCTGTGGGTTTTCTTTGCGGTGTATTTTTCTTTGCGGGTTGGGGAGAGGACCGTGAGAGCTTTGTCGTGTCATCCCTTGTTGTTTCTTTGTCCGTTTTACGGGACTTGTCGGCGAGTCTCGCCGGTTTGTCGGGAGGTTCTGTTTCTTCCGTAACGGGTAGTTCGATAAGTTCTATATATGTTTTTTCAAGCGGAGACTTAAGACTTTCTGGGTCGGGAAGCACTTCTGAGAAAAGAAGCTGAAGAAATATTAGATTCAGCAGGGTTGAGATCAGAAGAAAAACCGAAAAATGGATCTTTCTATTCCTTTTCATCGGAGCTTACAAGTTTTTGCTGCGCTTAAGCAGAGTCTGTTTATATCTTCAGTATATTCTGTACAAGAATCCTGGCAAAATCAGCCGTTTTTAGGTTGCCTCCCAAGTCCCGGGTCTTATCACCGTTTGAAAGGGCCATATTGTAAGCTCTTTTTATCTTTTCCGCAGCTTCCCCCATATCTTCTCTTCCCTCTGAATCAGCCAGATATCTCAGCATCATCACGCTCGACATTATTAGAGCGAGCGGGTTCGCTATTTCAAGTCCCGCTATGTCCGGCGCCGACCCGTGTACTGCCTCAAAAACCGAATATTTATCACTTATGTTGGCTCCGGGAACCACGCCGAGTCCTCCGACAAGACCGGCGCAGAGATCACTCATAACGTCTCCGTACAAGTTCTCAAGCAGCAAGATGTCGAACTGGCTCGGGTCCTGAACTAATCTCATGCATCCGGCATCTATAATATATTCTTCATACTCAATATCCGGGTACTGTTCGCTTATCTCCCTTGACTTTTTGATAAAAAGACCGTCCGTAATCTTCATTATATTGGCTTTATGAAACACCGTTACTTTTTTTCTGTCTCTTTTTTTTGCGTACTCAAAACTCCACCTGGCGATTCTCTCGCACGATCTTTCTGTTGCGACTTTCATACTCATGACGACTCCGGGAGAAACAGTGTTTTCAACGCCGCTGTAAAGACCTTCAGTGTTCTCGCGCACAATTACTATGTTCACATTGGAATATCTCGTTTTCACGCCTTCGATGCTGCGTACCGGTCTAACGGCCGCGTACAGATCAAGTTTTTTTCTGAGCTCTACGTTTACCGATGAAAAACCATCGCCTATGGGCGTCATGCAAGGGCCCTTAAGCGCAACTTTATGTTCTCTTATTGCATCTAGAGTAACTTTCGGAAGGACTTCCCTGTATTTTTCTATAGCCGATACGCCGGCCTTTCTCATAACCCATTCGATCTTGGCTCCAGAAGCTGCGATAACGTCCTTTGTCGCCTCGGTAATTTCTGGACCGATACCATCCCCTGGAATTAAAACGATTTTTCTAACGTCCATGACAGTATGCATTATCAAGGTTTAAAAACAGGTCCTGATGAAACATATATATTATGCGGCAAGTCGCATGCCAAATTGTTTTCTGTATATCCCTGCTGGCCCCTGTCCATACAGAGTCTATATATCTCAGGCAAGTTTCTTCAGGAGTAGCACTCCAACCAGAAGAAGTATGAAAAATATAACCGTAAATATATTAAAGTATTTATCTATAAGCGATTTGACTCTTGCTCCGAAAACTGACAGAAGACAGGCGATTATCGCGAATCTGGCCGTTCTACCCACTGCACAGGCGGCAATGAAAGTTGGAAGATCGACTTTAAAGACTCCCGCCGTTACCGTAAACGCCTTAAAAGGTAAAAATGTGAAGGCTCCGGCTAAGACAGCTTCAAATGTGTTTTCCGAATATTTTTCACTGACTGTTGTGAATATATCTTCGGTTATGACATGGGAGAGAAAAAAACCGCCGACAGATTCCCATACCCAGTATCCTATCAGATATCCTGCAACTGCTCCCAGTACGGAGAAAACGGAGCAGTAGATGGCGAAACGGTATGATTTCTTGCGATTTCCAAGACAAAGGGCTGCAAGAAGCGGGTCTGGGGGGATAGGAAAAAAAGATGCTTCAGCAAAAGAGACAAGAGAAAGCGCAAAGGGACCGTGTTTTCTGTCCGCCCAACCCAGAACCCAGTTATAGAAGCTTTTAAGCATGGTTTTCTAATTTTTCTCTGAGCTCTTCAATATACTCATAATTAGTCATATCAAGTTTTATGGGTGTTATGGAGACATAGCCTTCAAGGACAGACACTATGTCAGAATTCTCAATTTTAACGGACTCAATTTCATCTCCTCCTATCCAGTAGTACTTCTTTCCCCTAGGATCAGTTTTCTCCACTACTGGAGCCTCATAGACTCTTTTTCCTTGGCGTGTAATCCGGATACCTTTAACTTTTTCCAAGGGAAGGTTAGGTATGTTTACGTTCAGCAGAGTATTTTCGGGCAGACTGGTTTTAAGAACGAATTCCGCGGTCATTCTTGAATAATGTGCGGCTGTTGAGAACAGAAAGTCTTTTTTCGCCGCAAGCGATACCGCTATGGCCGGGATTTTCATAAGAGTTGCCTCTATTGCGGCGCTTACGGTTCCTGAATAGGTTATGTCATCTCCCATGTTGGCCGCTTTGTTTATCCCTGATACCAGAAGATCAGGTCTCCAGTCGCCCAGAATTCCATTTACAGCCAGATTTACACAGTCCGTGGGAGTTCCATCCACGGAGAATACTCTTTCCGAAATTCTTTCGACCCTCAGAGGTCTCACAAGATTAAGCGAGTGACTTGAAGCGCTTTGGTCCCGGTCAGGAGCCACGGTGTAAACTTCCCCCAAGGGGGAGAGTGCGTTTTCAAGCGCTTTTAGACCTTCTGAATTTACCCCGTCATCGTTTGAGAGCAGTATTTTAGCTTTCATCTCTGGGAATGGTCGGGGTGACCGGATTTGAACCGGTGACCCCCGGCTCCCGAAGCCGGTGCGCTACCAAGCTGCGCTACACCCCGAATAAAAAGTTCCGGCTAGATTCTAACCCATCAGGGATTTCTCGCAACACGCAGTTTATGTTTTGACTACAGGCTGAAACACAGGCTCTTGTGCTACAATTTCCTAA
>RKRQ01000005.1 GCA_007571325.1 Candidatus Dadabacteria bacterium | reverse complement strand
GAACACATCGTCCGCAACCATATGATCTCAACCGACCCCGGAGATTTTCCCGAACCCTTCAACGATCACTCAGGAACTCTCGCCGGTCGCTCCATGCTGGTGGAAAAAACCGACCCGCTTCCCGTTGAGTGCATAGTCAGAGGCTATCTAAGCGGCTCGGGCTGGGAAGAGTATAAAAAAACAGGTTCTGTTTGCGCCATAGATATTGGAAAGGGGCTCGTTGAGTCGCAGAAGCTTTCAGAACCCATTTTCACCCCTTCGACCAAAGCCGAGCAGGGAACACATGACGAGAACATAACGTTTGAAGACGTGCGCGACATGATAGGAGGAGAGCTTGCCCGCAGGGTAAGAGACGCAAGCATCGAGATTTACGCCACAGCAGCCGAAGAAGCCGAAGAAAAAGGCGTAATAATAGCCGATACGAAATTTGAGTTCGGGATAACCCCGGACGCAGGAGAACTCATTTTAATAGATGAGGCTCTGACGCCTGATTCGTCAAGGTTCTGGCCACTAGAGCAATATGCTCCGGGAAAATCGCAGACCAGTTTCGACAAGCAGTTCGTAAGAGACTACCTAAAGCAAACAGGCTGGGACAAAAGACCTCCGGCTCCCGAGCTTCCGCCCGACATAGTCAGCAAAACAAGTGAAAAATATCTTGAGATGTTGAGGCTTTTTTGCGGAGGATAGAGCTTTGGGAAAAATCAGTTCTCCCTGTAACGGAATATGCATAATGGATGAAGACACGGGGCTTTGCGTCGGATGTCTTAGAACAAGCGAAGAGATAGCGAACTGGGAAGGGTACTCAGAAGAACAGAGGACGGAAATTATGAGTGACTTACCGCAACGGGAAACGGAGCGGGATCAGTGAAGACCGTGAGCATTCTGGGCTGCGGGTGGCTCGGAGAACCGCTTGCGCTTTTCCTTAAAGAAGCAGGCTTCTCAGTCAGAGGGTCCGTAAGAAACCCCGAGAAGTTTCCTTCTCTTATAAAAAACGGAATAGAACCTTACCTAATAGATATCGCCCCCGAGGTAAAAGGCGAAAACACTGAGCAATTTTTCTCCTCGGATGTTCTTTTCATAAATTTCCCTCCAGAGCGAAGAGAGGACATTGAGACATATCACGAAGAACAGATAAGAAACCTGATAGAAGCGATACCGAACCCGGAAGACAAGATGGTCATCTTCGCCAGTTCGACCTCGGTTTACCCAAACACAAACGAAATCGTAAGAGAACAGGACTCTCTTTACCCGGACAAACCGTCGGGAAAAGCTCTTATGCGTGTGGAGAAATTTTTAATGGATCACCCGGAAATCGATACGACCGTGATACGCTTTTCAGGACTCATAGGCTATGACAGGGCTCCAATAAAATCGATCAGAAGAAAAAAACTCGTGTTAAACCCCGACTGTCCTCTTAACCTGATACACCGCGATGACTGCATAAGAATCGTCCACCGGATAATAGCTCTTGACGTAAGAAACACGATACTGAACGCCACCTGCGACAAACATCCCACAAGAAGGGAGTACTACTCGGGCGAAGCCCTAAAATACGGAATCGAACCACCGATTTTCAAAACAGAGACCGCTCCAGAATACAAGATAGTATCAAACCAAAAGCTCAAAAAAACGCTGGGATACGAACTGATCCATCCAGACCCGCTTTGCATATCCTGAAAAACGCACAGGCTTTGCAGATAACCGCACCTGAGATGAAACTGTTGAGAAAAAACTTAAAACAAGGGAAGATAGTCTTAATCGACTGGGAGAAGAGAACCATAAACATAAAGTGTAATTTCTCCCGCGCGCTGCAGCCCAAGTGCCTATGGACGGAATCAAAGAACTTGAACTTAAGAACATAGAAGCCGTAAAGCTGCTTTACGGTGAATTCAACTCGAATCTTAAGGAAATAGAAAACGAATTCGGCATAAGCATCCACACTCGGGGCAACAAGATCACTCTTAAGGGGAACGAGGAAAGGACAGAGGAAGCGGGCATGCTTATGGGGCAGATGTATTCTCTTATCGAAAAAGGTTATGTTCTTCAGCCTTCAGACATAAAGATAGCGAAAAGACTTCTTAATCAGAAACACGCCTCCCTTGAAGAAATATTCCTCGATACGGTCTGCATATCCGTCCGGAAAAAAATAATAAGCCCCAAGACGATAAATCAAAAACTGTATATAGACGCCATAAAAAGAAATGACATGGTGTTCGGCATAGGACCTGCCGGGACGGGGAAAACCTACTTGGCCATGGCCATGGCCATCTCATCACTTACTAACAAGAAGGTAAACAGGATAGTACTGGCGCGTCCCGCGGTAGAGGCGGGAGAAAAACTGGGATTTCTCCCGGGCGACCTTCAGGAAAAGGTAAATCCTTACCTGCGACCCCTTTTCGACGCTCTTTACGACATGATGGAATTTGAAAAGGCGAACAGACTGATCGAGAAAAACGTAATAGAAATCGTTCCGATAGCCTACATGAGAGGAAGGACGTTAAACGATGCGTTCGTAATACTTGATGAAGCGCAGAACACAACTGCGACACAAATGAAGATGTTTCTCACCAGGCTCGGATTCGGCTCAAAAACTGTTATAACCGGAGACATCACCCAGATAGACCTGGCAAGGGAAGAGAACTCAGGACTAATTGAAGCTATGAATATTCTCGACGGAATAAAGGGGATAGAATTTTTACACTTTTCGAAAACAGACGTCATAAGGCATCCTCTCGTCATGAAAATAATAGACGCATACGAAAAAATTAAGGATAATGTCAA
>RKRQ01000019.1 GCA_007571325.1 Candidatus Dadabacteria bacterium | reverse complement strand
ATCTATTTTTTCGTAAGGGTAAACAGCTATGACGGGGCCAAAAATCTCCTCGCGCGACAGTCTGCAGTCTTGACTCGGGTTAAGAATTACCGTGGGTTCATAGCAGGTTTTTCCGATTCTTCTGCCTCCGCAAAGAAGTTTCCCGTCTTTGTTCAAAGCTTCTTTTACCCAGGTGTGAACCCTCGAAACCTCCCTGGGATCTATTAGAGGACCTACCTGCGTATCTTCATTCATCGGGTCTCCGACCTTTATTTCGAGGGCGAGTTGCTTAAGTCCTTCGGCAACTTTTTTTACCACTGAGTTTTGTACGAATACTCTTTGCACAGAAACGCAGACTTGGCCTGCGTGGTAGAACCCGCCTTTTGCCAAAAGAGGAAGCATGTCGGGGATGTCGGCATCATGGTTGACTATCACGGGGGCTACTCCACCGTGTTCAAGAGCGCACCTAGTTCCTGGAGCTAGCTTCGACCTCAGATGCCATCCCACTTTCGCTGAGCCGATGAATGTAAGATAGTTGACCCTGTTATCTGTGGCTAATGCTTCTGCGAGCGTATCATCCACGATAACAGCACGGGCCCATTGATCAGGGAGGCCGCTTTCGTAGAGAGCTTCAAGCAGATTAAGGCAGGAAAGAGGTGTATTGAGTGCAGGTTTTATGATTACCGGGCAGCCGACAGCCATTGCAGGTATTATTTGGTGAACTGCGAGGTTGAAGGGATGATTGAAGGCTGAGATGGCTACCACCACGCCTATAGGTTCTCTAAGAGTAAAAGCTATTCTGTTAAGGGAGGCGGAGTTCGTCCCCATAGGTATTTCTTCTCCCCCTAGGCTTGAGAGAAATTCAGTTGCTACCTTTATTCCATTTATTGCCCTTGTAATCTCAGCTTTGGTGTCAACAAGGGGTTTTCCGCCTTCCGTGGCAGCGTCCATTACGATACGGTTGTAGTTTCTTTCGACAAACAGCCTCGTTTGCTCGAGAATCTCTATTCTTTGCGGGAGAGGAATTTTTTTTGAAGTATTATCGGCAAGAGATCTGGCGGTGGAAAGTGCTTTTTCCATTTCCTTTTTGCTTGTTACGGGAATTTTCCTTATGAGTTTTTCGTCGTAAGCTCTGAGAACTTCAAGTTTTTTCCGCATGTTCATTTCCTCCGCTGTTCTTCGCACGAAATTTTGCTTCTTAGATACCTGATCTGGAAATACTTTACATGGTTGCCGGGGGTGTTTATATTGGGGTTATGAAGATTATACGCGCAATAGGCTTAACTGTTCTCGTGGTTGCGATCCTTATTTTTTTGCCGGTTTATCTTGCAAGTGGAGAACCGGGTGAAAAAAAACCACCTGAGGGAATTATGGGACTTACGACCGAGCAATGGAAAGAGAAGCTTTCCGCTCTTGAGTATGAAGTGCTTTGGAAAAAAGGCACCGAAGCCCCTTTTTCTGGAGACCTGCTTTACAACAAGGAAAAGGGAATCTACGTAACCGCTGGCTGCGGAGAGCATGTTTTTTCCTCAGAGCACAAATACGATTCGAAAACTGGTTGGCCAAGTTTCTGGAAACCCATAAGCAAAGACGCCGTCAGGATAGTTCCTGACAACTCCTTTGGACTCAAGCGCTTTGAAGTGGTATCAAGCAAATGCGGAGAACACTTGGGACATGTTTTTAAGGATGGTCCTCCTCCGACCGGACTCCGATACTGCATAAACTCCGCTGCTTTGGATTTTATTCCCTCAAAGTAGTTTGATTGTAGCGCTTATAGGGTTATTTTGTCTTTTTCTTTGGTGGTCTTCTTAATGATATGGACTTCATTCTGACCGCAGACTGAATAAGAAAACAGGATTTATGGCTTCTTAAAAATTCTTGACATAAAAAGCAAGACTGCGATAATATCGTTTTATCAGTAAGTACAATAAAGTGTACTAGAGGAAGTGCTGATATGAGTGAGAGTGATAAAGAACAACCTAATTACCCAGAAATGTCAGATGTAAGTTTTGAGAATGCCGTCAGTATTCTGCTGAGAGTACCACCCGAAGGGGAAGAAATAATTATTTACGAAGACTAAGAAGAATAGATATAATTATCTATGGATATGGAAAATTATACTTGGGTTTTCTTAGCAATTGTCGCTCTTTTCACTGTCATAAACTCTCTAATTTCTATTTCTGATAGAGGTCAGGAAAAAGGAGAGTGGAAGGGGTCCGTAAACTCTAGATTAGATGCACTAGAAAGGGGTTTAAAAGATATTCTCGATCTCTTCTTGAAAAGAGGATCCCCAGTTGCTGAAGGTGCAAGTCCTTTAACTTTAACAAAATTAGGAAAGGATATTTCAGAAGAAATCTCTGCTCGTAAATGGGCAAATAGTCTTGCAGAAAGTTTGGTTAAAGAAATTGTCGAAGTGATAGGGAAGAGTCCTTACGAAGTAGAAGAATACTGTTTTCAATACATGAGAGAAAACCCAGAGCTTTCTGAAAACATGAAACAAGAAGTCAAAAAAATTGCCTACGAAAAAGGAGTAGCGCAAAGGGATGTTTTAGATGTTTTGGCTCTTGAATTAAGAGATGAAATCATTTCCAATATACATAAATAATTTTCAATGATTTTAGTTAGTTAGAATATTTTGTCAACTTAAATTGGTAATTCCCATTTTTATTAACCTTTAAGAGCCGTAGAGGCAATTTCTTAAAAAGAATATTGGCTGATTCCTGCATTTTGTTCCACATAGTCAAGCTTGACAATGGATATTATGCTGTGATAAAAAGTAAAAGAAGCCCGGATGTATGTTGTGGGCATAGGAATGTTTGTGATTTCATACAGGAGGTATTGTTAGTATGGTTCCAATAGAA
>RKRQ01000074.1 GCA_007571325.1 Candidatus Dadabacteria bacterium | reverse complement strand
TGCCTTTTCCTCCTGATAAATACTCTCGTACTGATAGTAAATTGAATAAAGCCCCTTTTCTTCAAGCCAGACAGAGTGAGTTCCAGGAAAAGTGTATCCGTTAAGCGTTGAGCCAAGCCCCTTGAAACTCTTAACGACATTATAGAAGAAAAGAGCTCCTCCAAGGAAAAATATCACTATGCAGAAAATATAGATTGTTTTTCTTTTTCTATCTTCCATCCTATTTATACCTGCGTAAGAATCCGCTTTCAGCAGATTCGAGATGGGCTTAAGTATACTGCGAAAAACCATAAGAACCAGAATTAGTTTGCGCATACAAACAATATTTTATTTGGAATACGAAAAATATCGTTTGACAAAGCAATATAGCTGTGGAATAATCCCACAGATAAATAATTTTAGAGGTAGGTATTATAATGCAGGGAACTGTAAAATGGTTTAATAGCTCTAAGGGCTATGGATTTATAACTTCAGCAGAAGTTCAGGATGATGTTTTTGTTCATTACACCGCTATTGAGGGTGACGGTTACAAAACTCTCAATGAAGGTGATGAAGTAAACTTTGAAATTATTCAAGGTAAGAAAGGACCCACCGCAACTAACGTTGTAAAGACTTCCTAAGAGACTTAGAATCTGGTTATCCGCTTTCCAGGGGAGATTCCCGTTTCTCAAGCTGAAGGGACAGTTGCGTTCAGTGGTTTGAAAATATGCGAATCATGTACTAGCTTTATGATTGGATATTTCGTGATTTCAGACTCAAAGGAAGGTACCGAAAATGGACTTGAGCAATCAGGAGATAACAAGGTACAGCAGGCACCTGATAATGCCTGAAGTTGGAATTGAGGGACAGAAGAAACTCAAAAACGCAAGGGTCCTCTGTATAGGTGCCGGGGGGCTCGGGTCTCCGCTCGCTCTTTATTTAGCGGCAGCTGGCGTTGGCACCTTGGGAATACTGGATTTTGACGTTGTGGATTTCAGCAACCTGCAAAGACAGGTAATTCACAGCGAAAAAACCGTTGGCAAGCCCAAGGTGGAATCAGCTAGAGACCGTCTTGTTGAGCTTAACTCCGATACCAACATCGTTACCTATAACGAAATGCTGAATTCGGACAACGCAATGGAAATCATGAAAAACTATGATGTGGTTGTTGATGGAACGGATAATTTCGCCACTAGGTATCTTACAAACGACGCATGCGTTTTCCTCGGAATTCCAAACGTCTATGGAAGTATTTTCAGGTTCGAAGGTCAGGTAAGCGTATTTGACGCAAAAAGAGGGCCTTGCTACAGGTGTCTATATCCCGAACCCCCTCCGCCGGGACTCGTACCGAGCTGTGCCGAAGGAGGAGTGCTGGGAATACTGCCCGGAGTAGTAGGAACCATGCAGGCATCCGAGGTTGTAAAGCTCATAATCGGTGAAGGAACGCCACTTATAGGAAGACTCCTTTTCATTGATGTTCTAAATATGGAACCGAGAATGCTCAAGCTCAGAAAAGATCCCGAGTGCCCAGTATGTGGTGAGAACCCCTCTATAACAGAACTTATAGACTATCAAGAGTTCTGTGGAATAGGGAGAGGCGAGAAAACTGAAGAGGAACCACCAAAAGTGGAAGAAATAACGGTTGAGGAATTCAGCGTTATTAAAGACAACAAGGCCGATATCGTTCTTATTGACGTGAGGGAGCCCCATGAGTACGAGATATGCAACATTGAGGGTTCAAAGTTGATTCCTCTGGGTGAACTCAAGGACCGAACAGACGAACTTAACCCTCAAGACGATATAGTCATTCACTGCCACCACGGAGGAAGAAGCATGAAGGCGGCAACTTTCCTTGTAGAAAATGGTTTTAACAAGGTAAAGAACCTAAAAGGTGGTATAGACGAGTGGGCAGAGAAATATGATTCCGACATGGCCAGGTACTGAATCCGGTACTTAGATAAAGCGGGAATTATACACTCGTAAAACTCTTATAGAAGGGGGTTTTATGGGCGGAGAGGGAATCGAACCCTCACGGGCCAAAGCCCAACGGCTTTTGAGGCCGTCGCGTCTACCTATTCCGCCACCCGCCCTTTAAGACCAAGGACTATTATTCTCGCTAAACCACGAGAAATCAACAGATTAACTCCCCGAGAAATAAAATCCGAATGCCGCTATCACTATGCAGTGGTCTATGATTCCTTCCCCTATGTATCGCTTTATTTCCCGCGTAGAAACAAGCAAAGTGTCTATATCTTCGGTAGAGTCAAATGAGGGTTCTGATACCTGCTCGCATTCCGAAGCAAGGAAGGTAAAACAGGAATTTGACATAAATGCCGGGTTCGGTCTTACACATCCTATCTGCTTCCACAGAGAAGACGTGAATCCGGTTTCCTCGAGCAACTCTCTGCGCGCACATTCAAGAGGAGTTCCTCCATGGTCAATCATTCCACCTGGAATCTCAAGAGTGATTTCTCCTGTACCATGACGAAACTGTCTTATCAGAACAATCTCACTAGAAGGCGTAACGGCGATAATGTTAACCCAGTCAGGAGCATCCACTACGTAGAAATCATGTAGGACACCGTCTCTGGGTGAAATACTGCTTTTCTTTCTCGTTGAGAAAATTTTATAATCGTGAAGTTCCGTGCTTTTCTGAAGCTTCCATTTCTTCGGCATTTCTGTATTTTAACAAATCCGATTTTCTTGTTAAAGTAGATGGAGTTTTTCACAAACTGTAGAGATTTGTTTATAAAGCTCCCGAAAGAGAATCCGCGGAGTTTAGAGCAAGAACATGTGGAGAGATGACCGAGTGGCCGAAGGTGCACGCCTGGAAAGCGTGTAGGGGGTTTACGCTCCCTCGTGG
>RKRQ01000083.1 GCA_007571325.1 Candidatus Dadabacteria bacterium | reverse complement strand
GCGGAGACAAAATGTACCGATTCTCTGAGAGAGGCAACACAGAGCGCTTTTGAACTGTCCGAGGCTGGAGATACGCTTTTGTTCTCGCCCGGATGCTCAAGTTTTGACATGTTCAGTTCATATGAGGAAAGAGGAAATTTGTTTAAGGAGATAGTGAGAAGTGTTTGATTTCAAAAACAGGGATTTTGACATACTGCTTCTCGGGCTCGTGCTAATAGTCGCAGGGGTCGGAGTGTTGGCAGTATACAATTCAAGCTCAATATTCTCGCTTGAAACCTACAACAATTCCATGCGTTTTTTGAAACTGCACGTCATACATCTTGTAGTGGGAATAGCATTAATGGTGATATTGATGCATTTAAAACCGGTTTTCATAAGAAATCTGGTTTATCCAGGCTACCTTCTAGGACTCGCCTTACTGGTAATCGTACTTATCCCGGATATAGGAAAGGAGGTAGGCGGAGGACGAAGGTGGCTTTCGATCTGGGGATTTTCCTTTCAACCTTCAGAGTTCTGCAAATACATGCTGATCATCTATATAGCACACTTTCTGTTTAAAAAAGAGGGGAAAATGGACAATTTCTGGATTGGTCTTTTCTCTCCCCTGCTCGCTGGGGGTGCTTATGTGGGGCTTATTCTTGCCGGACCGGATCTTGGAACCTCTTTTGTCGTTCTAGCGATACTTTTTATCATGCTTTTTGTCGGAGGAGCCAAGCTAAGATATCTGCTGAGCATCGGAATCGGAGCCGTGGCGCTTCTTGCCCTGGCCATAATGAATGAGAGTTACAGAATGGAAAGAATAATGTCATTTCTTGATCCATGGAAAGACCCTTTGGGTTCGGGATATCAAGCTGTTCAGTCCTTCATGGCATTCGGTCTAGGGGGAATATACGGAAGCGGACTCGGAAACAGTTCTCAGAAACTTCTCTTTCTTCCACAGGCACACACCGATTTCGTCTTCTCAATAATAGGCGAGGAATTCGGATTCATAGGGGTAGTAACTCTAATAGGGCTCTTCCTCCTGATTTTTGTAAGATGCGTAAGAATATCCATGAGGGCGGAAGATCCTTTTTCAAGATATATGGTATTCGGTTTTACGACACTCATAACTCTACAGGCAGCGCTCAACATGGGAGTGGCGGTAGGTCTTTTTCCCACTACGGGACTGACCCTCCCTCTTGTAAGTTACGGAGGAAGTTCTCTTGTATCGACGCTTGCGGCCTTTGGGATCATCCTTAGTGTCTCAAGGTTCAGCACGGGGAAAAGATGAAAGTGATAATAGCTGGAGGAGGAACAGGTGGACATGTTTTCCCCGCAATATCAATTGCGGAGGAAATACTTGAGAGAAACAACCGAAGCGAGGTTCTGTTCGTAGGCACGGAGCAGGGCATAGAAAAAAGGATTCTCCCAGAAAAGGGATATAGAGTCGAATTTATAAACTCAAGAGGAATTGTTGGGAAAAGCTTCTACGAGAAACTGAAGGCAATGATGTCGATAATCGGAGCAATGCTAAATTCCTTTAAAATACTAAGAAATTTCAAACCCGACGCAGTGATAGGAGTCGGTGGATACGCATCTGGACCTACCCTGCTCTGCGCTTCCATCAGTTCCATACCAACCGCTGTCTGCGAACAAAATTCCGTTCCCGGACTCGCTAACAGAATTCTCTCAAGGTTTGTCGGCAGAATATTCATAACTTTTGAAGAAAGTAAAGAGCATCTTCCGGCAGAAAAGGCGGTCCTCACTGGAAATCCCATAAGACGCGATCTTCTGCTTGGAGCCATGGAGAAAAAAACCCGCCAGAAGACAGAGAATAATATATTCGTACTCGGGGGAAGTCAGGGAGCCCAAAAACTAAACGAAGTTGTCCCACTAGCTATTGGAGAACTCAATGCAAAGGTAAAAGTCACCCATCAGACCGGACAAGCCCAAGCAGAAAGCGTACGCGAAACTTACCAAAAGCTCGGTATTGCTGCCGAAGTGTTCGGATTCACAGACGATATATCCCAGATCTATGAGAGAACAGACCTTGTGATCTGCAGGGCAGGCTCCGGAACACTAGCTGAGATAACGGCGTTCGGCATACCGTCAATACTTATTCCCCTTGCTTCGTCCACACACGATCATCAGTTAAAAAACGCCAAAATTCTTGAATCAGGCGAAGCGGCGGTTGTAGTTGAGGAAAAAGAGCTTTCAATCAAAGTTCTCCGTACAGCTATGGAGAAAGTGCTTGAACAGAGAACTCTTGAAAGAATGGCGACAAATTCAAAAAAACTCGCGCGGCCCCGTGCCACCAGGGATATCGTAAACGAAATTGAGCGGATAATCGGTCAAGTCAATGTACGGAAAAATTAAAAAAATCCATTTCATAGGAATAGGCGGCATAGGAATGAGCGGCATAGCCGAAGTGCTGATCAATATGGGCATTGAGGTAAGCGGTTCTGATCTTGCGGAAACCCAGATAACGCGGCGGCTAGCTTCGCTAGGAGCCGTAGTTCACACGGAACACAAATCAGAAAACGTAAAAGGAAAAGAAGTGGTCGTATATTCATCTGCAATAAATGAGAACAACCCGGAGATGATTGCCGCTGCCGCTGCTAGAATTCCCCTCATACCAAGGGCGGAAATGCTCGCGGAGCTTATGAGGCTTAAGTTTGGCATTGCCGTAGCCGGAAGCCATGGAAAAACCACAACGTCCTCAATGATAGCATCTGTACTCTCTCACTGCGGCGCGGACCCGACCATAGTAGTGGGAGGAAAACTACGGACCATCGACTCAAATGCCCACTTGGGGACCGGTCGGTTCATGGTAGTGGAAGCCGACGAGAGTGATGGATCATTTGAAAAACTCTCTCCCGTAGTGACAGTGCTTACCAATATAGATAAAGAACACCTTGATTACTACGGAGACATGGAAACCCTTGAGCTTGCTTTTTCGAACTTTCTGCAGAAAATTCCCTTCTACGGGCTCGCCGTGGCATGCGCCGACTGCCCCAGAACCGCCGAGATAAGCAGAAAATTCAACAAAAAAATACTCACCTACGGAATAGCCGCCCCAGCAGACCTAGTAGCGAAGAACATACGCTTTTCGCAACTGCATACATCCTTCGAAGTAGACCATAGAGGCTACCTGCTTGGAGAAGTAGAACTCAGCACCCTAGGTGCCCATAACACCCTTAATTCCTTAGCCGCAATAGCCGTGGGAATGGAGTTTGGTTTCAGCTTCGAGAAGATAAAAGAGGGTCTTGCCGATTTCCGGGGTACAGAGAGAAGACTGCAATTAAAAAGTGAGAAAAAAGGTATAAAGATAATAGACGACTACGGGCATCACCCAAGCGAGATAGAAGTTACCGTGGAAGCTCTCAAAACGGCATTTTGCCAAGATCCCATTCTACTTTTTCAGCCCCACAGATTTTCCAGGACAAAGCTTCTATACAATGACTTCATAAATGTTTTAGGAAAAATAAAACACCTGTACGTTCTTGATATATATCCTGCCGGGGAAAAACCGGAAAAAGGAATATCTTCAAAAAAACTGGTTGAAGACATAAGGAAAGCGGGCAACTTAAATGCACGCTACGTGGATGATCCTGACATTTTTGCAGACCGTATTGCAGATGAACTCAAGAAAGGAGACATTCTTCTTACCTCGGGCGCCGGGAATGTCTGGAAGTACGGAGATAAGATCGCAGAGCTACTATCATGAACAACGCGACTCAGAAAAAAGACCTTGAAATACAGGAAAACTATCCCATGAGAAAATATCTGTATATAAAGGTCGGGGGAAAAGCTAAGTACCTTGTGTATCCCCGCAACATGAAAAGTCTCCTCAATCTGCTCAGAAGCTGTCATGAGGAAGGGGAGAAGGTCACTGTCCTCGGAGCTGGTTCCAATACCATAATAACCGAGCAGGGAATTGACGGCATTGTGATAAGTACAAGAAAACTCAAGGAAGTAAATATAGACGGTACTCACATTGAAGCCGAATGCGGCGCCATGCTTTCATTCATAATGAACAATTCCATACGACTGGGACTCACAGGTTTTGAGTTCGCCGCAGGCATACCGGGAACTGTGGGAGGAAGTATCTACATGAATGCCGGTGCGAATGGAGGAGAAATAAAGGATGCGGTAAAAAAAGTATACATATGGCACGAAGGAGAAGAAAAAGTACTGCCAAGAGAAGAAATAAATTTTGAGTACAGAAAAAGCAATCTGCCCTATGGAGCCATAGTTACAAAAGCGGTGTTTGAACTACGCAGAGGAGACAGGAAAAAAAGTGAAGAAAACGTGAGGAAGTACCTAGCGTACAGAAACAGGACTCAGCCTGTCAAAATGGCCAACACAGGTTCGGTTTTTAAAAACCCGCCTACCGTAAGCGCGGGAAGACTGCTTGAAGAACTCGGATTCAAGGGGCTTTGCGTCGGCGGAGCCAAGTTCTCGGAAATCCACGCAAATTTTATCGTGAATTTCAACAAAGCAAAAGCCGGCGATATCATCGCGCTCATCGAAAGGGCAAGGGAAAAGGCTTTGGCAGAACATAACATAAGACTTGAGCCTGAAGTTGAAATAATGGGCAGGGAGACGGCAACGGTATGAACATAATGACAAAGAGAATATCGGCAGTTTTTTTCCTGTCGCTTTGCGCAATTGTTCTTTTCGCAATTCAGCCGTCAAAGCATCTCACTGTAAAGGAAATTGTAATTACGGGAAACGATACGATAACTCCCTATGAAATAATAAAACGTTCCGATATAAGGGCTGGAAGAACATCCATGCTGTTCTCAACTTCTGAGGCTAAGCAGAAAATTCTTGAAAATCCATGGGTAATCAAAGCAAGGATAAAGAAACTTCTTCACGGAAAAATAGAAATCGATATATTGGAAAGTAAGCCTTTTTGCATAGTGACAACAGAAGGAAGATCGCCTTACTACGTGGATAGAGAAGGAAGAAATCTTGGCGTAATAGAACCGTCGCACGGCCTTGACTTCCCGGTAATCTCAAGCAGGGAAGAAATCAGTTCGGGTCTTATGCTCCAGGCAATCGAAATTCTCAATCTCTCCAAGTCAAGCTCGGCTCTAGGCTGGTCGGAAATTTCCGAAATATCTGTGGAAAAAGAATTCGGGATCAAGCTTTTAACCCTTGATCGCAGGTTCATAACGTTTGGAAAAGATAATATAAGAAGCAAGTGGTACAAAGTTGAGAAGATAATATCTCACTCTCGCAAGAAAAACCTAGTGGAAAAAAATATAGACATAAGTTCGGGAGAGCTAGGCGTAATAAGCTACGACTCGTAAAAAAATTATAATGGCGCAGAAAAAAAACCATTCACCGACCGTAGTTGGCCTTGACATAGGAACGACAAAAGTCTCTGTCGTAGTAGGAGAAATCAACCCGGACGGCGAGATAAAGATAGTCGGTGTCGGCAACCACCCCTCCCACGGACTTAAAAGAGGAGTTGTGGTCAACATAGAAAAAACCGTGGAGTCCATAAAGAACGCGATTGAAGAAGCTGAACATATGTCTGGACATGAGATAAACGAAGTCATAGTGGGAATAGCAGGTGGGCATATAAAGGGAATGAACGGACACGGAATGGTTACTCTGCGGGAAAAAGAAGTAACGCAAAAAGACATTGAAAGAGTAATAGAATCGGCAAACGCCCTTCTAATTCCAGCGGAGAGGGAAATTATTCACGCTATTGCGCAGGAATACACTGTTGATAGAGAAAGAGGAATACACGACCCGATCGGAATCCATGGCCTAAAGCTCGAAGCGGATGTGCACATAATCACTGGAGACGTAACGGCCGCTCGAAACATCATAAAATGCATAGAAACATCGGGTACGTCTTCTGTTGACATGGTACTTGAGCAGATAGCCTCAAGCGAAGCAGTTCTCACTCAGGATGAAAAGGAAATCGGGGTGGCAATGATAGATTTTGGAGGAGGCACATGCGATATAGCCGCCTTTATGAACGGAAGCTTGAAGTATACAGAAAGCATCACTCTTGGAGGTGATCATCTCGACAGGGATATCGCGTTCGGACTCTCTATACCACTTCCAGAAGCGAGAAAGCTTAAGGAGAATCACGGCGTAGCCACGTTAAAACCGGATGAGCAACCGAGTGACGAAAGAATAGAAGTAAGAAGCGCGTCAGGACATGTACCCAAAAATATTCTGAAAAGAGACCTCGCAACGATAATCCAACTGAGGATGGAAGAAATTTTCATGCTGATAAGAAAAGAGCTCCTAAAGCAGGGGATCATCGGCATGCTTCCAGCAGGAGTAGTGCTCACGGGTGGAAGCAGCAAGATCAAGGAAATGACAACTCTGGTTGAGCAGGTACTCGATATGCCGGCTCGCATCGGAATACCTCGCGATGTAACAGGTCTTACGGATATTATCACCGACCCAATATATTCAACTGGAGTAGGATTGGTTAAATATGCAAGTTTGAATGAAGGACTAGGAGTTCCAGCAGGGGTTCTGAAACAAAAAAATGTTTTTACTAAAATGAAAGGCTGGTTTAACGAATTTTTTTAAAGAAAAATCCAACAGGAGGGTAACTATATGGCAAGTTTTAAGATTGAGCATGAAGAAAGCTCTAACAAAGCCAAGATTAAAGTTGTAGGAACTGGTGGTGGAGGCGGAAATGCCATTAACACCATGATAAACAGAGGAATTACGGAAGTGGAGTTTGTCGCTGTAAACACAGATTCCCAGGATCTCCTTAAATCTCTGGCTCCGACCAAGCTTCAGATAGGAGAAAAAATATCAAGAGGTCTAGGTTCCGGGGGAAACCCCCAGATTGCAAAGGAGGCTGCATTAGAAGACCAAGACAGAATAAGCGATGCTCTCCGGGGAGCCGATATGGTTTTCATAACCGCGGGAATGGGAGGTGGTACCGGAACAGGTTCCTCTCCTATAATTGCCAAGACATGCAAGGAGCAAGGTATTCTCACTGTGGCAATAGTCACAAGACCCTTTGAATTTGAAGGAAATGCGAGGAAAAAGAACGCTGATTATGGAATTGAGGAGTTAGGCAAATGTGTCGACACTCTTATCGTAATCCCTAACAACAAACTTGCGTCCATACATAAAGTCAGCATCCTTGACGCTTTTCATAAAGCGGATGAAGTCCTTTATCAGGCGGTGAAGGGGATTTCCGATATAGTTACGGGAATCGGTTACATAAACGTTGATTTCGCCGATGTGAGGAGCATAATGGCAAACCATGGAGGCAAAGCCCTTATGAGTTCCGGATTTGCGCAGGGTCCAAATCGAGCGGCACAGGCGGCACAAATGGCGATAACAAGCCCCCTCTTAGAAGATGTGTCTATAGCCGGAGCCAAAGGATTACTGATGAACGTAACGGCTTCGAAGGACTTCGGAATTGAAGAACTAGAAGAAGCGTGCAGCCACGTAAGGGAAAGAGCAAACGGCGATATCGACCTGATTTTCGGTTTGGTTTTTGATGAAAAAGCTAAGGATTTCGTAAGAATCACAGTGGTCGCTACCGGAATAGAAAACAGTGTCAGTAAAAAGGCCGCCGATATGATTTCGGAGCAGGAGTACAGTTTGGATATGGAAGAAGACCTTGATATACCGACTTTTGTAAGAAGAAGAGAAAGAATCGCCCGCTGAGAAAGCACGGGATAGTATCAGATAACTTCGGACCTGCCCTCTTTAAGGAAAGGTAGGTCCACCCGCGGTGTATCTATCCAAAGTCCTTCAATATCGTAGAATTCCCGCAAAGGTCTGTAAAACACGTGGAGAACTACATCCACAAGATCAAGAAGCACCCATCTGCCCTCTGAAACACCCTCGGTTCCGAATATCTTTACCCCTTGCTTCTTAAGTTCCCTCTCAACATTCTCTGTTATGGTACGGACTCCCCTGTCAGAATTCGCGCTGCAAACGACGAAATAATCCGCCACGTCACTTTTTCCCGTGACCTCGAGAACCACAGGATTATCCGCTTTTTTCTCCCAAGCGGCACGGGCTACGAACAGGGCTTTTTCCTTGGATTCTATGATTTTTCCTCCAACTGGTAAAGGCCGTTTTCAGCTATGTATCCTTCCACTTCCCGTGCAACCAGATTTCTGATGGAACCACCCTGTTGTGCAATCTCCCTGACTTCAGTGGAAGAAACCCTGATACCAGCGATATCTACGAAAAACAGCTTGTTAGAGCTTGTGTGAGCAAAAACATCCATACCCTTGCCTTCATAAGAATATCGAAAGTCGTTTTTGAGGGCAAGAGGAATCGGAGAGGCGGAACCGGGAAAATCGTAACCGGGGCGGCGAAGAACAACAAAATTCGAGTAGTTAAAAAGCTCCGCAGAATCCTTCCATGTATTTATCTCGGCGAAAAGTTCAGAACCCATTATGAAATAATATCGATTTTGCGTATTGCTTCTGCTGAGGAATCTGAGCGTATCGATAGTGTAGGAAGGAGGCTGTCTTCGAAGTTCCAGATCGGAAACCCTGAAACGGGGATTGTGCTTTGCCGAGAGGTTAAGCATGTTGAGTCTATGGGATGAATCAGCCATGATTTTAGAGTTTTTGTGAGGAGATATTAGGGTTGGAATAAAAACTACCTCATCAAGCTCAAATCTTTTGCTTATCTCCTCGGCGGCTCTCAGGTGACCTACATGCACTGGATCAAACGAACCGCCCATAAGACCTGTCTTCATATGTAACCCTCTATCATCATCTCATCGCCAAACCTCCTGATCTTGATATTCTTAATATTGATCGCTTCATCAATTGATTCTTTTCCAAGGTTCCCGATCATACTGAGCCCATCGCCTCCGACAATCTTCGGTGAGTAGAAGAAAACCACTTTGTCAACCAAGCCTTCTCGCAGAAAACAGGCCCCTACCCTGCTTCCTCCTTCAACCAGAACTCCGCACATTCCCATGAATCCAAGTTTCTTAAGAAGGTCCGCAGCACACACGTGGCCTTCCACATCGGAATTTAATATCAGAACTTCCGCGCCCAGTCTGCCAAGCTTTTCGACCGTGACAGGGTCCGCAACTTCCGTAGTGGCTATTATTGAGCGGGGATGTGTACTGAAAACCTTTGCTTCCGGCGAAATACGAAGCTTTGAATCCATAATTACCGGCACGGGCTGGCGTATATTCCCCCCAACCAAACGAGCATCAAGTCTCGGGTCATCGGTACACACGGTGTTTATTCCAACAATTACTGCATCCACTTTTTTTCGCAGACCATGCGCTAGTCTTCTCTGCTTGACACTTCCTATCCATTTGGAACTGCCAGTCATAGAAGCTATCTTGCCATCAATAGTCGAAGCAGATTTTAAGATTACGAAAGGAAATCCCGATATAACGTGCTTGTTGAAAAATTCATTTATCTCCTCACATTTCCTTTCAAGCACGCCCGTTCTCACAGCTATTCCACTTTCGCGAAGCCTCGCCACCCCCCTTCCGCTCACCTTGGGATTAGGATCAATGGCGCCAACGATAACATCTGACACACCTGAATTTATTATCGCGTCGGTACACGGAGGAGTAAGTTTTTCTGTATGGCAGCATGGCTCAAGTGTTACATAGAGAGTGGCGCCTTCAAGAGAAATTCCTTTTTTTGCGGCATCTGAAAACGCTTCTATTTCCGCGTGGGGAGATCCTGCTTTTTTATGATAGCCACGCCCAACGATCTGCCCCCCAAGTACGCAGACAGCACCAACCATGGGGTTGGGGCTGGTACATCCCTCTCCCCTGAGCGCAAGCCTCAGAGCTTTTTTCATAAACTCCGTATCATTTTGAGCGGACATGAAAAAACCTAGTGTAAAACCTCCTTGTCAGACGCGAAAAGCGCTTTTACAAATTGTTCAGCATCAAATTCGCGCAAGTCCCCGAGACCTTCTCCAACCCCTATGTACTTGACCGGAAGACCCAGCTGCTCCGCTATAGCCACTATTATTCCTCCCTTAGCAGTTCCATCAAGTTTAGTGAGAACTATGCCGGTCACTCCTATAGCCTCGCTAAAAGCTCTTGCCTGCTCCACAGCATTCTGTCCCGTTGTCGCATCAAC
>RKRQ01000010.1 GCA_007571325.1 Candidatus Dadabacteria bacterium | reverse complement strand
TAACCCATGTCAAGTAGAATTCCAAAACTGAGCCTCTCAGCGCCATGGCGCGCGGTAGCATGGGCAATTTCGTGGGCCATCACAGTGGCAAGTCCCGCATCGGTTTTCGCAATGGGCATCATTCCGGTGTAAACCCCAATTTTCCCTCCGGGAAGAGCAAAAGCGTTTATCTGCTTGTCGTCATCAAAAACGGCGTACCGCCACTTAAGATCAGGGTTGTGCGAGACTGCCGCTATCCGCTTCCCGACCCTGCTTACGACTCGGGAGTAATGTCTGTTGTCCGATATCTCCGCAGTCTTAAGCACATTCAGGTATGCGCTTGCACCGAGTTCCGCTTCGAAGGCTTCAGGGAGAATTATAAACTGCGTTCTGTTGGTAATCGGCGCCTTAACGCACGCAACTAAAACAAACGCGAGCAATACTACCGGAAGAAGTACTCTCTTTGAGATTATTTTCTTCCTCATAACAAAATCGCCGCAATAACAATACTGGGAAACCGGAACCCCGTATGCGAAAACATAGAGTCCCGGTTCTGTCTTAAATTAAATCCAAAAGCAACACAAGATAAAGAAACCGTAACCAGAATCAGTACAATTTTTCTCAAACAAAAAAGTACTGAAACAGTAGAAAGCCTACGACTTTAAGAAAGGTCTGCTTCCCTCATTCTTTTCATCCCCTCGTCTATATCATCGTCAGAACATGCGTATGTAACGCGTACATAACCTTCTCCTTGGCTGCCGAAAGCCGTACCGGCAACTACCGCAACCGCTGCACGCTCTACCAGTCTGTCGGTGAATTCCTGAGAAGTAAGTCCAGTGCCCGATATGTCGGCAAAAGCATAGAAAGCTCCATCTGGAGTATCACAGTTTATACCCTCAACTCCATTTAGCCCAGCGACCATACGGTCCCTTTTCTGCTCAAGCAGAACAAGCTTGTTCTCAACCCAATCCTGAGGTCCCGTGAGTGCCGCATGCGCAGCCTTCTGGATAAATGCAGCTACGTTCGTGATTGAGTCCTGAAGAAATATCGAGAGCTTCTCTACAACAGGCCTCGGTGCCACAGTCCATCCTATTCTCCATCCGGTCATCGCCCATGTTTTAGAAAACGTATCTATGCAGATTACTCTGTCACGTATGCTCTCTATGCTAGAGACGGAAAGATGCGGTTTTCCAAAAGTAACCTGGGAGAATATCTCATCCGATATAACCATCACCTGAGGATGACGCTCAAGCATGTCGGCTATCTCCTGGGGATTTTCTACCAAGTGACCGTTAGGCCTCTGGGGAGTGTTTATGATCACGAGTTTGGTTCTCGGTGTAATGAGTTCCTCAAGCTTCTCGACATTGAACTGCCAGTCCGGCTTTGTCAGTGGAGTATGCTTTATAACCGCATTTGCATATTTAGCCCATACTTCATCTGGAGGATATCCCGGGTTCGGAAATATAACCTCGTCTCCATCCTCAAGAAAGGTAAGAAGATTCATTGTAAGGGAGTGTTTCGCTCCCGCCGTCACTATGACTTCATCGGGATCTGTGGGCCTTCCACGCTCAAGCATCTTTTCAGCTATGGCTTCTCTAAGTTCTGGAAGTCCCGGTCCTGGATCATACCTTACATACCCGTCTCTGAGCGCTTTTTCGGTAGCGTCAAGAACATGCTCCGGCGTATCGAAGTCGGGCCCCTGATAATCACCTTTTTCAAAGTGAATGATCTTTTTTCCGGTTTTCCTCTCAAGCTCCCTCGCAACTCTCATGCTCGCCCACTGTTTAGGCTGAACAAAGTGTGAGGTTCGCGAACTGTATCCATATGATGACATAACTTCTCTCCTCCTTAAAATTGTTTCAAAAAGTTTAAAAATCCTTATTTTTAAGCAGTCCCGAAGCAAGTTGCGAGAAAACAGCTTCGGCTAACTCTTCTGGGTCAGTAGAAAAATCGTGGTGAACCATAACCGCACCCACGGCTCCATAGAGCATAAGAGCGCGGAGCCTTGGGTTCTGTCGCACAAAACTCCCTTCTTCTATGCCCTTTTCTATTATCTTTTCGTAGAGTCTAATGCGCCGCGTTCTCCATTTCTCCGTAAGTTCAAAGTGCTCCTTGAGAAGATGAGTTTCGTCGCGGCTGAGGATTTGAAGAACCTTTAAGTTCCGTCTGTAAAAAGTGAACACGGTACAAAGTAGTTTCTGAAGCTTCATGGAAGCAGGGTCGGAATTCTCTATTTCCTCTTGCAGAAGCGTTTCTATAGACTCGAAACTTTCCTTGAGGATTTCCAGGTAGAGACTTTCCTTAGATGTAAAGTAGTTGTAGATGGTTCCCTTCGATACGCCTATCTCCTCAGCTATCTCTTCCATAGTGAGTTCGTGATAACCTTTTTCCGAGAAAAGATTGATTGCGGTTTTAAGTATCTCGTCACGGCGTCTGAATTTCCTAGATGTTTTCGCGCTTGATATGCTTCTCTCGGAAATGCTTGTAGCTTCAACCATATTTTCCACCCACTGACTGACTCGTCAGTCATACTAACAATTTATAAAAAAATTGTCAAGAAGGAATTTAGGAAACTATATATAACACGACTCAGAAAGTGCTTTTGGCGCTCTTATCCAAAAACTTATCGGTTCCGGGCAGAGTTAATTGAGTACATATAAAAGGCCCTGACACGGGCCTTGCCCTAAAAATAATAAACAAAGCGTCGTTGCAGTGAGGCTGAACCCTTAACACCGTTTTTTCACAGATGGAAACACCTAAAGCGATTTCCAAAGACTGTTTTCCGGGTAAACTTTTTTAGGAGAAGACAATGAGTATATGGGGAAAAGTAATCGGCGGCGTTACCGGCTTTGCCATAGGAGGACCGCTCGGAGCACTGCTGGGCGTCATAGCAGGACACAGTTTTGTTGACACTAGCACGGAACCAGCCACCTCAAAAGAGAGAAAACAGGTTGCTTTCGCGGCTGGCGTGGTG
>RKRQ01000065.1 GCA_007571325.1 Candidatus Dadabacteria bacterium | reverse complement strand
GTACCTGTCTTTTTCCATATTTGTTGTGATAGATCTATTGTTATAGAATACCTCTGCAATATGATATGGGAGGAAATTGTGAATAAAGCTTACGTTGGGAACAGAAACAGAATCTATATGAACTTTATCGTAGTGATTCTGGTTGTTTTATCATTGTCCGTTATTGGTTTGAATGAAGTGTATGGTAAATCAAAACCGATTTCATTTTGGGAAGTCAGCGATGAAAGCAATAAGAATGAGATAAATCACGATACTTGGCAGGATATTCTAACCACTTATTTGCGTACTCACAGCTCTGATATTAATAAGTTTGACTATGCTGCACTTAAGGCAAACGCTAAAGATGTCACAAAGCTGGTCAAATACCTAGATTACTTGCAAAAACTTGACCCGAGAAATTATTCTCGCGCAGAGCAGAAAGCGTACTGGATCAATCTATATAATGCCCTTACGGTGAAATTGGTGGTGGATGCTTTTCCCGTTAATTCCATACGCGAGATATGCAAAAATCGTGTCTCAGGTTCAGAATGTTCAGGGCCTTGGGATGAGATACATGCCAAAGTAGCTGGTAAGGATTTGACTCTTAACAATATTGAGAACGATATCCTTCGTCCTATATGGAAAGACAACCTTATTCACTATGGTGTAAGTTGTGCCAGTTATGGTTGTCCTAATCTTTCTAGGACGGCGTTTACAGCTAAAAACACCAAGCAATTACTTAGTACGGGTGCACGAAAATACGTAAACCACAGCCGTGGGGTAGATTTTATGGAAGATGATTTCGTGATTATTTCCAGCATTTACAATTGGTATATGGAAGACTTCGGAAGTAAGGAGCAAGGCGTTATACAACACCTTGCTCGTTATGCAGATCAAAAACTTGAAAAACGTCTAAAGAACTTTAAGGGAGCAATAGAATACGAATACGATTGGAGACTCAATTGCCCCTAACGCTTTATTTTAACTCTGATTCAGATGCAAGAAACGGGTAAGTAAAAACAGACCCAGTTTATGCCTTCTTCAAGAATCAAAAAGAATAACCGAGAGACACGCTGAAAATATCCGACGCTCCCGTATTACGACCTTCGATAACTCTTCCATACGAAGTCCCGAGGCTTATCTGTTCAGATAAGGCAAAGCTCAAAGCAGAACTGATCGTATGAATATCTTCTTCAGTTTCAGGAAAACGAGGGGGTGAAAAAGCAGGAGTGCCTATATCTATTCCAGACGTCGAATTCTCAAATTCGTAGTTTACGCTTATACCGATACTGTTCATCAAGAGAACACCTCCGGATACGTTCACGAAGATATTATCTGGAATGTCCTGACGTAAGCGATAACCCACTTCTCCCGATAAAGCTATATTATCGTTAATAAACTTTCCGATTATGCCTGAAAACTCTAATCCCTCTTTTCCATCACCGATCGAATTGATATGGCCAGTATCATAACTTCCTGCCACTATACCACCAAGGCGGACAGCAATGCTTGGCGCTGAACTCACAGCTTCATCTACAACACGCCAGGTTATGCCTAGGTTAAAATCGGTCAGACCAGTTTCGTTTTTCTGATCTCTTGGCGCAACATCAGCATCAAAAGAACCCTGAGCTAAACCCACGCGTAGGTCAAGCGCTACTGAATCCGAGATTCCGTATCCTCCATCAACCCAGACCGTTTGCTGAGTAAGGTCTTCACCATTTGCTGGAGTGGGTACTTTCTCAGACCCTCTGTAAAACTCATCAGCGCTTTGCCACACATAAGACAGGGTAAAAGAGCCCCCTCCAGGTGCGGGAAGCCATGCGGAACCGCTTGCAAAAGCAGACGATCCGTAACTAAAAACAAATGCGACTAGGGCAACTGCAATCAAGTAAAATCTTTTCATAGTAAATTTCCTCTCCTTTCTATACTGTGTTTAGGTTTGATGTGTTACAAGTTGTAACGACGCATCAAGTAATACTTGACAAGCTCTTGCTCATCTACACCGCTTTCGCATCCAGTAGCGCTACTTCCAGGGCAAAGAACCTGTATAGCCTTGTCATCTTGAGTAGTTGCGTTCTGCGACATATTTCGTGCTTCAAGACTATTCTTCAGGCTCATTGCACGGTCTCGGTCCAAGTCTCCCTTTTTCAAAGGACATGATGAGCATACAAGCTTGTTGAACGTGATCGCCTTGCCTTGTGTATATGCACTTTTGGCACTGATTCCTTGACCTGCCGCGGCGGAGCCTGACGCATGAGCTGATGCATAGATAAACAGGCTCCCAGCGATTACTAATATAAAAATACTTATTCTGTGTTTCATAAACGTATACCTCCTTAAGGCACAGAATATAACACTAAATTATTAAGTATTTCAAGCCCTCTTAAAAAACCTGCTATATTCATTTTGAAGAGATAATGTTAATAAAATTCAAAAGTAAACGGCAAGCAAGACAGATTGTGTACAAAGGAAAGAACATTGCTGTAGTCAATCCTGAGGTTTTGTTTTATCGATCAGTTAGTGTTAAACACAGAGATTTTTTGAAATATTGTCAAAACTTCCTATTATAGTCGATTGGAATTCTATTTTCTGAAGGAGAAAAAGAGATGAAATTCTTTATAGATTCTGCAAACTTGGAAGAGATAAAAAAAGCCACAGCTTTTGGAATAGTGGATGGAGTGACTACAAATCCTTCACTTGTATCTAAAGAAGGGGACCAAGAGAATTTCGAGGAGTTAGTTAAGGAAATATGCGACGTGGTAAAAGGTCCGGTTAGTGCCGAAGTTCTAAGCACTCAGTACTCTGAGATGATTTTAGAAGGCAGAAGACTGGCGGACATAGACGAAAATATAGTGGTCAAGCTTCCTATGACCGAAGACGGGGTAAAAGCTACGAAGACTCTCTCAGACGAAGCTATAAGTGTTAATGTCACACTTGTTTTTTCTCCTTCTCAGGCGCTTCTGGCCGCAAAAGCAGGAGCTGCTTATGTAAGCCCTTTTGTGGGAAGACTTGACGATGTATCATCAGATGGAATGGGTCTCGTACTTGATATCTGCGAGATATATGCCCACTATTCCTATGAGACCGAAATACTGGTTGCGAGTATAAGACATCCCATGCATATAGCAGAAGCTGCAAAGATGGGAGCCGATGTCGCCACTTTTCCTTACAAAGTGTTTACTCAGTTATTCAAACATCCTCTTACCGATATAGGACTTGAAAGATTTCTTAAGGACTGGGGCAAGAAGTAGCCACCGTCCAAGTTGCACAAACCAAAAACTCTCTGTTGCCTTTCGACCCCTTTATAGGAGATTCAGTAAGACCTTTAATTCTGAATCCTAACTCGCTCAAATAACATACTATTTTATCATTAACTTCTTTGAGTTTATTTTCATCTTTTACTATACCCTTTGCTCTAATATTTTTTCTGCCTACCTCAAACTGAGGCTTTATCAGGGCAATCAGAACTGCGTTATCCGCGAGTACGGAGACTGCAGGTTCTATGATCATTGTAAGCGAGATAAAAGAAACATCGATTGTAACTATCTCAACTTTTTCTCCAATATCTTCTGGTTTAAGGTATCTGCAGTTTATTTTTTCCTTTACTATTACTCTTTTATCATTTCTGAGATTCCAGTCAATCTGCCCGTGTCCCACGTCAAGAGCATAGACTTTGGACGCTCCAAAACGCAAAAGGCAGTCTGTAAAGCCTCCGGTTGAAGCTCCGATATCGAGGGTAATTTTCTTCCTTACATCTATTCCGAACTCTGTTATTGCCTTTTCAAGCTTAAGCCCTCCCCTGCTTACAAATTTCTTAGCATTCTCTTCTAGAGTCAGTTTAGAACTTTTCTTAACAGCTGTTCCAGGTTTTTCCACTCTCTTTCCGTCTACCTTGACCCGACCTGACATTATAAGCGCTCGGGCACAGTTTCCACTTTGTGCAAGATTTTTTTCTACAAGAAGGGTGTCGAGTCTTATTTTATTCTTTTCTTTCACGTAACCAGTTGGCTATTTCTATTAAAGGATTGGGGGTTTTTCCAAAACTTTTAAGTTCATCTATGGCTTGGTTTGTAAGTTCGAGAACCTTGGCTTCCGACTTCTCGATTCCTATAACTGATACATAAGTGTGAGTATCAGTTTTGGTTTTATCTAGTGACTTTTGAATTTCATCTTTGTTCTCTGCAATATCTAAAATATCGTCTTTTATCTGAAAGGCTATACCTATTTTCTCTGAATAAGATTTAAGCTTGAGAAGCTCTTTTTCTTTTGCCCCCGCCAGTATAGCTCCACTCAGAATAGATGCGATGATCATCTTTGCCGTCTTCATAAGATAAACATCTGAAATTTTGTCGACGCAGAAAGGTCTATGTCTGTCAATTTCAAGGTCAAACATCTGCCCTAGAACCATCCCTTCTGATCCTGCCGCCTCGGAAATAATAGAAATCACGTGCAGTATAAGTTCAGGTGATACGCCTTCTTCAAAAAGTTTTTCTGTTATAAGATAGAAGGCATCGGTTAAAAGAGCGTCTCCTGCTAGCGTGGCAACGGCTTCTCCAAAAACTCTGTGATTTGAAGGTTTTCCTCTTCTAATGTCGTCATTGTCCATTGAAGGTAAGTCATCGTGTATGATGGAATATGTGTGGATCATCTCAATAGCGGAGGCTACGGGTAAAGCATTTCTATAGTCTCCACATATAAGTTCTGAAGCGGCAAGACAAAGGACTGGCCGTAGTCTCTTTCCGCCGGGATAGAGGCTATAGGCAATTGCCTGGTGGAGTCTTGTTTTAGGTTTATCGGGCGGTAAGTATTCCCGCAGTGTACGGTCAACGGTCTCTTTTCTTCTTTGAAGATAATCTTCTATATTAAAACTCATTGAATGCTACTGGTCGCCAAAATCTTCAAGATCAAAAGTACCGTCGCTTTTTTCTACTATAAGGCTTATTTTCTTTTTTACACTTTCAAGGTTTAGATAACACTCTTTGATAAGAGCCGCACCTCTCTCGAATTTTTCAATAGATTCGTCAAGAGGAAGTTTCCCCGTCTCAAGGGTATCAACTATTTCCTTGATTTCATCAAGCAGGTTCTCAAAGGACTTTATTTCAGATTTCATCTTTTTTGCTTTTATATGTCGATTAACTCTTTTCTCGCTTCACTAAGAACAGCAGGACCTGCAGAAAGTGGGTTCACATCCAAAATTGATACGATATCGCCTACTTCAAAAGTAATACCCTGATGACAAATTAGCACTTCGTCAGTTCTTTTCCTCTCTACTATAAGAGGTATAAGGTGTTCTGGGAGTGATTTTTCAAAGCTCATTTCATCAATTATCCTTTTAGTGATCTGGAACTTGAAAACAACATATTTCTTTTCAAGAATTTTTGAATATATATCCATTACGTCAATTTTTTTTCCAAATGCAAGGGGAACTCTGAATCTTTCCATATCTTCAATTTCTGAAAGATTTGCGTTTTTGTTTAGGAGTGCACACATTTGATTGACCTTAAAATCTATTCTTACCAAGCGACAGGCAAGCACATTTACGTGATCGCTAGTTGTGAGTGATATAAGAGTATCTGGAAAAGATATATCCGTCTTTTCAAGTCCGTCCACAGTTAGACTATTTCCTTCAACTGCCTTTAATCCTTCTGATTTAGAGAGTTCGACAAGCCTTCTGTTCGTATCTATTAAGCAAACTTCCTTCCCGGTTTTTTCAAGCAGTTTAGCTAAAAGCCTTGAGAGATTGTTAGCTCCCACTATGACGACTTTATTTCTTGTATCCCTAACCCCCAGCATTTTTGATACAAAGCCTCCAGCACTTCCCTGAAGAAAAACTGAAATTGCTATGGTAAGAAACACTAGTCCCTGAACAATATTGCCTCCTTCAACTTCATTCTTCTGTAGTTCCAAAGCGATAATTGAAGCTATTGACGCGGCAATTATTCCTCTTGGAGAAACAAATGAAAGGAACATTTTTTCTTTGATAGAAAGTCCTGAACGCAAAGAGAGAAGAAATATTTCTACTGGCCGCACTATAAACAGCAGCGCCAATACAACTAATATGCCATAAATCCCAAGGTCCTTTATGTAGTTGAGTTCTAAGCTTGCTGCAAGAAAAATAAAGAGCAGAGAAATGACGAGAATCGTAAGCTTACCCTTAAACTTCTTCATTTCCTCTTCTTCCGGAATATTTAGGTTTCCTACTATAGCCCCAGAAACGATTGCTGCAACAAGCCCTGAGTCTAGAGTCAGCATCTCGGCAAATCCATAGACGGCAAGTGCAGAAGCAAGAATAAAAAGATCTACGAAATCCTCCATGTAGATGTAAAATCTTTTGACCGCAAAAGTTGCCGCGTAACCACCAAGAACGCCTAAAACTCCTCCTACTATAAATTTGTAACCGACAAGAAGCACTGCTTTTCCTATTTCAATTGCGTGGCTTTGAAATCCAGGGGATAATCCTAACGAGCCATGAACACTCTCAATAAGGACCACTTCAACTACAAAAATAGCTACTAAGGCCCCGATGGGGTCAATCAGAACCCCTTCGTATTCAAGTATATGCTTTAGATTGGGCTTGACTTTAAATTTTCTTAAAAGAGGCTGAACAACTGTTGGACCGGTTACTATAACTAGGGAACCGTAAACAAATGCCATTCCCCAAGAAAGACCGCCTAAGAAGTGTGCAAATACAGCACCTCCTACCATCGTAATTAATGCTCCCACGGTTATCAGCAGCAGTATTATATTACTGTGGCTCAGTCCTTCTTCTTTATTCAGGTTGAGTCCTGCTTCGAAAAGTACTATAGCTACGCAGAGTTTTATTATTACTTCAAGTCCTTCTCCAAACTCCGAAGGATGAATAAGAGAAAGGAACTCTGGACCGACGAGAATCCCGAAAATGAGAAAAAATACAATGCTTGGAAACCCTGTCCTTGTAGAGAGCATCTGACCGATTACTCCCAGAACCAAGGCAAGGGACACCATAACTAACACGGAGATAAGCACCCTTTTTTTGGAAGTGAAGGCTTATGAAAAACCCAAGACAATTATAACCCGATTAGGCTTGAAAATGAAACAGCAATTACCTCTTAGGACTGTCAACTGAGTAGTGAAACGAGTTAGGAATTCCTAGTCTTAAAGCATACTTGTATTTGAATTAGGTTACTGGAAAAGTTTAGAGAATGAGAGGTAATTGGAACCGTATCTTTAGTGATGCCTCCGCGACAATTCGCACCGGCGTCACGATTCGACCTATTCTTCTGGGGGTGGTTTCGGCATGGATTCGTCTCCTGGAATGCCTGTTGCATTGACCGCGTCGGTTGCCATGCTAGATATTGCCACAGAGGTACTCTCCTTGGAACTAATCTTGGAGCGGTCCCCGGTGCGACCGTCTCCGAAGTATCTCTCTACGCGAAGCTGCACGCTCACATCCTCGGTACCGGTCCCTTCACCAAACTCCACCGCGAACGAAGCTGTCCACAACTGCTCTTTCAGCATGGGACGCGTGTCGATATGTATGGCTGTTAGGACAACCGCTGTCCCTCTCTCTGTGGCCAACGAATGTTGCGCACAACCGAGAGGGAAACCTGCCCATGAGTGGGCGGTACGTTTGGAGTTCTGAAGGAAGACGCTACCACCGTTCCCGGTCACCGGAAAATAGAAACGGCAGAAAGAACCCGCAAGGGCCGCCTCGGGGCTCTTACGCAACAATTTGGGGATTACCGTTCAATAGACCGGCACGGAAAATCAACACTCCCTACCAGAAACTGCCGGTCCAATGGTAGCGGGGGCGGGATTTGAACCCGCGACCTTCGGGTTATGAGCCCGACGAGCTACCAAGCTGCTCCACCCCGCGATGGAAGTTACTGAGCGTATACTGTAATTGAGATGTTTACTGTGTCAAGTAAAGTATCGTTTTAACACTTTTGCACTCATTTAACTTTTTCTGTAGTTAAGTTATTCCTAAATTCTTTTTCTGTAAATCTCTCCATCATCAAGCGATAAAGACGGGATTCATGTTGATGAAGGTGGGGTGGGAGATGTTAGGACGATCATTGTCCGCAGCACTTTGGACAAAAATCGGCTGAAGGAATAGAGATTGATGAGAAGGGAGTAGGAAACGTAATATTAAACGTAAGTAAAAGTTCTTTTGACAATAAAAGTTCTCAGCCACAGAAGCGCTCTGACCCTGAAGATGGTCTGAATATCGATGAGACGGGTCCCGGCAGTATATTGGCAACTATTACAGAATCAACAATAAGTGCTAATAAGGACGAGGGACTTGATCTTGATGAGAATGGCTATGGAGAGATAAATATTGTTGCTATAGAAGTCGAGGCTTCGGAAAATATTGATGAGAACATCAAAATTACGCAGTTTGGCGATGGAAATATAACAGCGTTTTTCAGTTTAGTTACCGCAAAAAACAGCAAAAAAAGTGATGGAATAAAGCTTGAAAGCTTTGATAACAGTAGTAAGGATGAGAATCTGGCAGGTGAAAATATTTGCTACTATCGAAAGGTCAACTCTTACTTTCAGCAATAGTGATGATATACAGCTTGAAGCAAGAAGAGAGACTTATTATTAGTGACAGTACTGTAGGAGTAAAAAAGCTGTCAGAGGGGATCAAACTTGCCATAGCTCCAAAAAAATAATTCTGCCACTACATTTCCAAGAACTGACTCCCTTAAGGTTTAACCTAAAGATTCTACACGTTCCATAAGATTTCTGGCCATAAGAGATCCTTCGGAAGATACTTTCTCCGCATCACATTCCCATCTGTTTCTTGAAACTATTTTTTTCTCCGTATTTATAAAAACGGAAATTGCCGACACTTTCCCAAGACGTACCTCGGCATAACATCCAAGTGGAATTTGACAGTCTCCACCAAAGGTTTTCAGAAACGAGCGTTCAAATGCCGCAACAGTTTCTGTCTCTGCATGTGTGATTGTGTACAGAAGATCTCTAGTTTCCATCTCGTTTTTCCTGCATTCGATGGCTATTATTCCCTGACAAGGAGCCGGAACCATGTAATCATGCGCGAAATGCTGAGCAATACGCTCAGAGAGTCCAAGACGGTTGAGTCCCGCAGCGGCCAACACTATTCCGTCGAGGTTTTCTAAGGAGATTTTTTTTAGTCTGGTATCAATATTCCCTCTTATCGGAACAATTTCTAGTCTAGGAAACCGGAGAAGAAGTTGGGCTTTTCTCCTTATACTTCCAGTGCCTACCCTGCCCTCTCCACAAAGCTGTTCAAGCGTGCGCCCATCTCTTGAAATAAAAACGTCCCTAGAATCTTCTCTTTTTAATACAGAGCCTATGACAAGTCCGTCCGGAATAACCGAAGGCATATCCTTCATACTGTGAACAGCAATATCTATTTCACCCGAGAGAAGACTTTCCTCAATCTCTTTTACAAAAACTCCCTTACCTCCCATGCGCGAGATATCCTCTCTGAACTTTATATCGCCCAAAGTCTTTATTTCTTTTATTTCTGTTTCAAGTGAAGGGAAAGCAGTGCGAAGTTCCGTCTCAACAAGGCGAGCCTGGTACAGAGCGAGTTTGCTATCCCTGGTCCCAATTCTCAGCTTCGTCATAAATATCCATTGCACCCCTTGATGCACCTGCTGGATCAAGTTCAAAAAGCTTCCGCGTTACCTCGGAATAAAGAGCCGCTTCGTAACCGGATGTTCTTTTCTTCAGATTGGTTACCGGATCGTGAAATATTTTCCCGATTATGGAACTTGCTAGACTCTCTACAATTTCTTTCTGCGCCGCTGTACCACCTTCAAGTTTTCTAAGCGCCTTATCGATTTCGGTCTTTTTTATCTTCTCGAATTTCTGCTTGATATCCACTATTAGGGGAAAGACCTTGAGGCTTTCCATCCATTCAATAAAGCCTTTATCCACATTAAGAATTATTTCTTCAGCTTTTTTAAGATTTTCCTTTCTGAAATTTAAGTTGCTGTCCTGAACTATTCTCAGGTCGTCTATATCGTATAGATAGACCTCAGGAATCTTGTTTATTTTGGGATCAATATCGCGTGGAACAGCTATATCAATCATAAAAATCGGATCGTTTTTCCTAAGTTTGAGAGACTGTTTTATGTGTTCACTTCTTATTATATAATCAGGAGATACCGTTGCGGTCACAAGAATATCTATATCTTTGAGATGGTAGAACATTTCTTCGAACCTGATGGGTTTGCCTTTTAGGTGTTGCGAAAGTTTTTCTGCGTTGCGAAAATTTCTGCTTGTTATGTAGAGTTCTCGTATGTTGTTTGAGATAAGATGTTTTGCAAAAAGCTCCCCCATCTCCCCGGTACCAACAAGCATAGCAGTTCGATTAGCTAGGTTCTCAAAAATCCTTTTGGCAAGCTCTACTCCCAGATAACTTATTGAGACCGCCTGAGAAGAAATTCCCGTTTCTGTCC
Source organism: Candidatus Dadabacteria bacterium (assembly GCA_007571325.1). Lineage (GTDB taxonomy): Bacteria > Desulfobacterota_D > UBA1144 > Nemesobacterales > Nemesobacteraceae > Nemesobacter. The sequence continues at coordinate 72,691 of RKRQ01000065.1, read as the reverse complement.
TCACTTTCTTCCCGGCAAAAAAAGCTCTGTTAAACAGCCTGTTGAGTATAAGCCCTACTGTGTCCTCAGACCTCGCCACTCCATATGAGTTTTTGAGCTGATTAAGAATCTGAGTTTCCCCAATTACCATGGAATCAATGCTGGCTGCTACCCTGAAAAGATGTCTGACCGCTTCGGAGCCGGCGCAGGTGTTGATATAAGGATAAAGGCTTTTGCCGGAAAGGTTATGAAAATCCAGAAGAAAGGATTTGATTTCCTCTTCACATTTTCTAAAACTTTCAGTGACTGCGTACACTTCGACCCGATTGCAGGTAGATACAATGCAGCATTCAAGTACATTCTCCCTCAACCGAAGGGTTCTGAGCGCTTCCCGAAGCTCTGTATCGGAAAAAGAGAATCTCTCACGCACTTGCACCGGCGCAGTCTTATAGCTGATTCCAACCAAGATTATTTCTATCATATGCCTTTTCTCAAAGCCGGTCTCTTTTATAAACTACCCGTGGATGGAACTATATCAATTTCATCTATGTTCGCTTCTGGAGGTTGTTTTATAACCGAGAGAACTGTTTTGGCCACAACTTCAGGAGAGATCATTTTTGTCCTGTCCCATTTTCCGTCGAGAGAATTCCAGATATCCGTTATGGTTGGACCTGGCAAAACGGCAGAAACCTTTATTCCCCTATCTCTCACTTCTTCCCTAAGAGAATTGGTAAAACCTAAAACGGCGAATTTTGAAGCGCAGTACGCTGCCCATGAGGGGAAGCCTTTCTTTGAAGCGTTTGAACCAATATTTACGATCTGGCTTCCTCTGAGCATAAGAGGAAGCGAATGCTTTACCATAAGAAAGGTTCCTTTTGCGTTTACTGCCATTATTTCATCCCATTGCTCAGTTTCGGTTTCTTCTATAGGACCGGTAAAAACAACACCCGCGTTATTGATTAGCACATCAATTCTTTTTGTTTTCTGCGCAATGCTTGAAATGAGCTTTCTTACTTCTTGTTCAACCGAAACATCAAGAGGGAAAATCATGAAACTTCCCGAAAAAGATAATATTTCATTTTCGAGAGAAGCCGCTGACTTGAGGGTTTTTGAACAAAGCACTGTAAAAAACCCTGCTTTGAGCAACTCAACCGCTATTGCTTTTCCTATACCTCTCGTTGCCCCGGTTACTATTGCGATTTTTTTATCCATGATGCTTTTTCTCAAAATATTCAAAATAACTTTTCTGATTCTCCCATATTCTTATATGATCAAGCTTGTCCGGAATGAGTTCTGAAAATTTCCGCCACAGGTATTTCCCAATGTTTTCAACAGTTGATATGTTGTTTTCAAAGAAAGGAATATCTCTGTCTATCCACTTATAATTAAGTTCCTCAATTATGGGAATTGCCTGTCTTTCAAAATCAATACGGTTTATAACCATGCCGGTCTCGTTGTCTATTTCCCCCCTTATTGTCACTTCGACTGAATAATCGTGTCCGTGCCCCGCGGGATTTGCGCATTTATCAAATACGGCAAGGTTTTCTTCATCAGATAGACCTTCAATGAAAAGCCTGTGACTTGCAGAGAATTTAAATACTCTGGTAAGAAGCACTTGCTCTTTTCTTGTTAGCATTTTTGGTAGTCGACGAAAAGGTCATCAGTTTCATATACTCTTATTCTGTGCAGATTACAGTCATCCCTCTCAAGGATTTTCTTCTCAACCATTTCCCAGAGAACTTTGGCTATATTTTCCGTCGTTGGTATAAGATTTTGAAAATGAGGATTGTCTTCGTTCAAGTTCTTGTGGTCAAAATCATCCAAGACTGATGAGATAATCCTTTTTAGATCAAAGAGGTTGATTATCATTCCCGTTTCTGGATTTATTTCCCCTTCCACAGTAACTTCAAGCGTGAAATTGTGACCGTGGCCGCCGGGGAGACTCGATTTGCCGTAGAATTCACGATTCTTCTCTTCGCTCCAGTTCTTGTTCCAGTATCTGTGAGAGGCGGAAAACTCGACTTTTTTCGTTATGAGATTTTTAAAAGACATAGGTCTAATTAAGCCGATGGTCAATCTTCCAAAAGCTTGTAAGCTCTTACAATCCTACGGTTTATTTCTCTGGGGCTCTAACTCTAGAGTATCCACTCGGAGAGTTTCCCGCTGTTGCGTCTCCTTTATTATTCTTGCTATGGAGGGTTCCATTTTTGAGAGAAATGGTTGCGGGTATATTCCCATAAAAAATATCATTATGGCAATTGGAACCATAAGAGTTATCTCTCTTAAATTAAGGTCCTTAAGCCCCATGTTTATTTTCTTTACTAAGGGTCCGAACATCACCCTTTGGTAAGCCCAGAGCATGTAGATAGCTCCGAGAACAAGTCCTGTTGCTCCAAGCGCTGCATATAAATAACTTTCTGTAAATACTCCAAGCAGAATAAGAAATTCCCCGACAAAACCATTTAGAAGAGGAAGTCCTATGGAAGAAAGCATAGCTATCATGAAAAACAGCGCAAAAACTGGCATTATTTTCGCAAGTCCACCGAATTCCAAAATCATCTTGGTGTGACGTCTTTCATATATAATCCCAACCAAGATAAACAAAGCTCCAGTGGAAAGACCATGTCCTACCATCTGATAGATTCCACCTTGCAAACCGTGAAGATTAAAAATAAACACACCCAGCATTATAAGTCCCATATGGCTTACGCTTGAATAAGCCACAAGCTTCTTAAGGTCCTTTTGCATAAAGGCCACCATGGCTCCATAGATTATTCCGGCAATCGAAAGAGCTATGAGAACTCCTGTGTACGCCTCTATGGCTTCCGGAAAAAATGGAACAAGAAATCTTATCACCGCATAGGTTCCCATTTTCAAAAGCACTCCAGCTAGTATGACGCTTCCGGGCGTGGGAGCCTCGACATGGGCGTCAGGAAGCCATGTATGAAATGGGAACATTGGAACTTTGATTGCAAAGGCCAAAAAAAACGCCAGAAACACAAGCCCCTGGGGACTCAAAATACCATCGAAAGCAAGACTGGTTCTCTGCAGGTCGAAAAGGTTCATTGACGCAAAACCGAACTGGTCTATATGTGCATAGTACATATAGATAATAGCAACTAGCATTAGCCCGCTTCCAAACGCCGTATAGATGAAAAATTTTATTGCCGCGTAGATTCTTCTGGAAGATCCCCAGATTCCTATGATGAAATACATGGGAATGAGTACCGCCTCCCAGAATATGAAGAAAAGAATCATATCCAGCGCGACAAAGGTGCCAATGAGCGCCGCTTCAAGAAAAAGAATAAGGGAGAGAAACGCTCTCCACCCACCTTTTATTGAGTTCCAAGAGCAAAGAACTGTTATAGGGAAAAGAAAAGTGGTAAGAAGCACAAGCAGAAGGCTGACACCATCCACTCCCAAGTGGTAAGATATCCCCAAGTCCGCAAGCCAGGGAATTTTCTCTTCAAACTGCATTGTGGAGAGTGATCCGTTAAACCGGAAAAAAAGCGGAAGCGAAATTATAAATTCAGCTAAGGTTATTACAAAAGCAGTTGTTTTTAAGGTGTAATCTGAAACTTTCTCAAAATGAGGAAGAACGGCAAGCGTCACAGCCCCTAAAAGAGGAAAGAATATAAGCAGGGATAAAATGTTGGTATCGAAGCTCACGTTCAGGTTGATTGAAAAAGAATAAAATCGCCGTAATTATACTTTCATAAAATTCTGTTCACAACCACACACGTGAAAAAATTCAAACTCCACCGGGGGTTTTGAAAAAATGATTAATTATTATAAGGGAGTATATATGACGGTAAAGAAGAGCGGAAAACAACTTATATTCTCCGCTCTTCTTTAGTTTGCAAACTTTCCTAAGAATAAGCTTTAGCTGTTATCTCCATTACCTCTATATTGCTTTGCTTTCCTACCGGTCCGGGAACCAGTATGGCAAGATCAACTCCGACTGCGAAATGCTCTTGAAGTTTCTTCTTGCAGTTATCAGGCGTGCCAGCAAGTGCCACCGAATCTATAAGTTCATCGGTGAAAACTTCGGCCGGATTCGCTCCATCCTGTACCTGATCAATTATATCACCGAAACCTATATTTCTTATGAGTCTTTGGTAAAAAGGAAATCTCGCATATGGACCGAGACCTCTTTTGGCCGCGGCAACGGCTGCCGCCTCATCTTCGGAAACGAAGGATGGGATGCCGTTTGTGATTGATATAGATGAAGGGTCTCTTTCAGCTTTTAGGGCACCAGAAGCAATCTGCTCTTTTAGAGTTGATATATAGGCCGGAGGACAGAGATAAGGCATTATTCCGTCAGCAACTTCCCCAGCCAGTTCCGCTGCACCTCTTGTAAGGCCCGCTATATAGACTGGAAGGTCGGGCACCTTTCTTTTAAGAGAAAGTCTGGGAGAAGTTCCATCAGCAAATGCTCTCACCTCCTCTACATAGCTTTTCATAGACTCAATCGGATTTCCCATATCTATATCGTATCTACTGTTGACGGGCTTATGGCTTACTCCAAGTCCCAAAATCATTCTTCCGTCCGTTATTTCCTGTATGGTAAGAGCTGTTGCTGTAGCAACTACTGGCTGGCGCATGTATATGTTAGCTATCCATGTTCCGACATTTATCCTCTCAGTGCATTCTGCGAACACTTGAGCGTTCGTCAGAGCATTGTAAGGCGGCACCTCTGGAGAGAGAATACCGTCAAAACCTGCTTCTTCTGTAATTTCCGCAAGTCCTCTAAGATCGCTCAAACTACAGCCCCAAACCGGAGAAGTCGTCGCAATTTTTCCCATTGTAACCTCCTTTAAGTTATCTTTCAGTACTGATTTACCACATCCCTATAGTAATCTGGACGAAGGGAAGCTTCGTCTCTGGTCTTCAGAACTTCTTTTATTTCTTTAAGAACTCTACCTTTTTCTTGAGGGAATCTCGCTCTGACAGGAAGATAGTTTGATATATGATTCGAATAGAAATAGCTGTCTGAAAGCTCGGTATTCTCAACTATAGTCTCAAGTTCTTCTATCATCTGAAATTTGTCTGGAAGCTCAAAGAGACCTTCCTTCCATTGTTCGTAAATAGGCGCTCCGGGACGAAGCTGAAGTGAAAGAGCTCCAACATATTCGGGGTCACATTCCGTAAGAAGCTTTCCCGTAGCCAAGGCGTGCTCTCTGCTCCTGTCTTTTCCTCCGATACCAAGAAGAACCATAACGGAATTAATTATTCCAGAGGCTTTGAGTTTTCTTGAAGCTTCAACAGTCTCGGAAAAATTCGCCCCTTTCTTTATTCTCTCAAGTACCACGTCGTCTCCGCTTTCAAAACCTATGTAGACCATGCCGAGGCCATTTTCTCGAAGAAGTATTAGATCTTCAATGGATTTTCTAAGTATATCTCCCACATTCGCATACATGGTAATTCTCTCAAGACCCAAGGATTTTTCGTCCAGATAGTTCATTATCTCTATAAGTTTCGCTGTAGAGAGCACAAGCGCATTGCCATCCGCTATGAAAACCCTTCGTTCAAGGAGTCCGTTACGAGATGCCGTATCGATAATCTCTTTTATCTCGCTCATGGGTCTCACCCTAAACTTTTGAGTCTTTTTTCTATACATGGCGCAATAGGTACAATTGTTGTGGGAGCAACCAATAGTAGCCTGTAGAATGAAACTTTTGTGCTCGCTTGGAGGGCGGAAAAAGGGAGTTACATATTCAATCATTGTAAAAACCTAACAAAATTTCAGGATATCTTCAATAAAACTTTGTAATCTCATAAAGCATAGGTTATGTTATGGCACCATAATGCTTGACCTTGAACCGCATGAAAAAGAAGGGTTTAAATACATACTCGGTGTACCTATTCTTATCGGGTTAATACTAATCATCGCCTTTCTTACACACCTTGTCCTTACTCCTTAACGTGTGCCCCAACGGACTATCTCGAGTATAAGTTCGCGGATCTGGATTTCCACTCCCGTACTGTCTCGGAAAAGATAGCATCCATCTTTTTTCTTTTCCCAGGTCACTCCCAGAAGTTTTAGATTCTTTTTCTGTTTTTGTGGGGTGGGATTAACTTCTCTTCCGACAAAGGTAGCTGTATTACCAAGCCCGCAAAAGACCATAACCAGTTTTGAAGTTCCAAAAAGAAGCAAAAACCCTTGGGTTTCTACATCCGCATCAAAAACAGCATGCATAAAACCCGGCGGAGCAGAAATCACGCTTACTGTATCCTGTCCGTATTCTCTGTTCATGGACTCAGTACAAACCTCAAAACTTCGGCAGAGAAAATCTGAGGTCCTCTTCATTTCTTTGAATATTTCATCTGAGTCAACTGAGATTTTCTCTTTTTCGTAAAACTCAGTAATCCACGGCTGTTTTTCTATTTTCACAGCACATTACCTCTCCCCGTGTCTTTCAATCAGCAGTTATTAAGACGGTAGAAAATCTACAGTGTTCAGTCTCTAGAAATTTCCACGTAAGCAGGTTTTTCCCGTTTTTTACCAAAAATGCTTCAAATTCCCTATTCAATATAATAATATATGCACCAAGGGGAAACAAAAGATAGACAGAATCTACGGAAACACCTCAGGCCTTACCAGAAGCGACTTAAAGAAGATACAAAGAACATATAAGAGAAAAATCCCCCGGGACCGATTGGTAACCCCTGAGTTCACACGCACTCTCTTAACTCTTTCCGATGAACTCCAAAGAATCATAACAGTACTTATCGACCGCAAAGGAAAAATAAGGTTCGTTTTCATAGGAGAACCCTGCGATTTTCCCTTCGAGAAACTGCTTGGAAGGAGGAAAAGAGCAAAGTATAAACTCAGAGGGTTTCATGCTATAAGAACCAGTTTCAAGAAATCCGGTCTTACCAACTCAGACCTGCTTACTCTCGCAAACGAAAGACTTGATCTGATAGCTTCTGTGTCCATAAGTCAGAACAGTTCAGCAGGACATTTTGAATATGCGAACCTTGTTCCATCAGACCAACAGAATCAGGCGAAATGGGAAACTTCAAGATTCTCTGACATAGGCCAGATTAATATCAATCTTGAACATGAAATAGATGGTATAGAAAAGTCCTTAAGACAGGCTTTTCTTGAAAACGGGGGTAAGGAAAACAGGGAAGGAGTAATACTTGTAGGGTTCAGCACAAAGTTTCGTTACCTAGCCGAAAAATCTCTTGAAGAACTTAATTCTCTTGCTCTTTCCGGTGAAAAGGTAGTACTCGACAAAATGGTCCAGATAAGAAAAAGTGTTGATCCCCGTTACCTTGTAGGCAAGGGAAAGCTAAGAGAAATTGCACTTCATGCCAAGCATCTTGGAGCGGATACCATAATTTTTGACGCTGAGCTTACCCCTACCCAAGCAAACGCCATTGGAGAGGAATCCAGTCTTGACATAATGGACCGCAGTCAATTGATAATAGAAATATTTGCAAAACACGCTAAGACAAACGAAGGAAAAATCCAAGCAAAACTGGCTGAATTTCAGTATAATTTGCCTAGGCTCAAGGGTAAGGGGACAACCTTCTCGCAGTTAGGAGGTGGTATAGGCACAAGAGGCCCTGGAGAAAAGAAGCTAGAACAAGAAAGAAGAAATATAAGGAAACAGATTGACCAGCTGGAAAAACAGATTGACAATTTATGTAGAAGAAGAGAACACACGAGAAAAAACAGAAAAACTTCCAAAATTTCTACCGTGTCTTTTATCGGATACACGAATGTCGGGAAGTCCACACTTTTTAACCGTCTGACGAAATCCTCCATCATTACCCAGGACAAACTTTTCTCAACTCTGAACCCGACAACAAGAAGAGTAATGCTCCCAAGAGGAAAACATGTACTCATGACCGATACTGTAGGCTTCATAAGTAAACTTCCCAAAGAACTCATAAATGCATTCAGAGCTACAATTGAAGAAATAGGTGAAGCTGATCTGCTTCTTCACGTCGCGGACGCAAGCGACCCCGAAGTCAGAGAAAAAATAGAATCTGTGAAAAAAATAATAGAGTCCATGGAATTTGATAATATACCAACTGTCTTGGTATTTAATAAAATTGACCAAGTTGATGCGGAAACAAAAGCAAAACTTATAGAGGCTTATCCTCAAATTCCACTCGTTTCAGCAAAAAACGGAAGGGATTTAAGCGAGTTGCTGTTTTGCATAGAGGAATCTGTCGAAAAAACTTATATTAACGGAGAAACTGAGAATTTTCTCTACGAGGAAAAACCAAAAGATAGTCTCTCACTTTCCTTGTTACATAGATCTTTTTAGCTTTTTTTTAATTTTTAGAGCCATTTAGATAAAGAAGAGGGGAATGCCCATTTGTATGAACATCCCCCTTTTCTTTTATCTTTAAGCTGCTTGAGCTTACCAAGGCTTAGACGCGTCGTCCAGTCCCTTTAGGTTTTTGATCCATTTCGAATCATCGTAATTCGAAGTACCGAAAGTAAGCGCCAGAGTGGCGATTATAACACCAATTTCATTATTATTGGTCTGTTCGGCTCTCTTCTTGATCTTGTTATGGATTGGATCTGGAATATTTATCGTTATCTCTGCCATTATCAAAACCTCCTGGTTGATTTTTGATAAGAACTAATCGGCATCTCCAATGCCTTTTTTCTCTCTGTACTCCTGAATTTTCTCCCTCTTTACCGTCGGAACAAGAGTAAAACCTGAGGGGTCAACGGATGCTCCAGCAACTGAAGCCTGAACTTCTTCAGAACTCAGTGAAGTAAACTTCTTGTCTCCCATAACTTCTCCAACCTGAGACTCTTCCAATTTCCAGTCGGTAAGCCATTCATCTCCGAGACCGAAACGCCTAGTAAGCTTGTTAATTTCTTCAAGCCTTCCAGGAAGAGGTCCTGCCGGCTGAATCAAGTTCAGATCCTCCAAAAGACTTACTACCTCTGGGTCTCTCGGGAAAGCGTTTCCAACCTTTTTCTCAAAAAACATCGTGTCGAAAGGAGGACGACTTCTCGTTCCACCACCATCCATCTTCTCCGCAGGATAACCCACAGTCATAAGCCAACTGAACACGTAAGTGTCAGGAAGCTCGAACTTCGCCTTAGTGTTTCTTCTGGCTCCCCCACTGGCACCGTTAAGACAGGTACCAAGACCTAGGGCTGTCGCGGCCAGTATAGCGTTCTCTATTGCATTTCCCAGGTCAATCGCGGCAAGCCGATGCAGTATGGCATCAGGAAGCAGTCCAGGAAGCGGAAACAGGTTCGATACCCTGTCGTATTCCCAACCATGGGCTTTGTCAAGTGCTCCAGTTCTCATAAGATCGTGGATAGATTGACCCTGTATGTCGTAGTTTGCCATATCGTAACACCAGAACACAAGTACAGGAGCCATCTGCGTGGTTATCTGACTCCAGTCGGATATGAACTCCCATATCTCGGGATCTTCATCCCTGTATACAACTATTGCTCTTTGTCCATTGAAGTTGCCTGCCGAAGGAGCAAGCCTAGCAGCTTCTAGCATGGCCTGAATCTTCCATTTCTCGACAGGAACATGTGGCTCATACCACCTGATGGACCTTCTTGTTCCTATTGCGTTGAAGGTGTCCATAATATCAACTTCGCTGGCACTTGGTATATTACTCATATTAACCTCCTATTGGGTGTTTTTTGTCCAGAGTTAAATTTATAACCCCTCCCGACAGTATACCACTAAATCATAAAAATTTCATCATCCAAAATCAAAATCTCTCAAATTTTACAACACCAAGTATTTTATATATATTTCATCGTCACACTTAAAGCGCAAGCAGGAGGAGTTATCAATGAGAAATGTTTATGTCATAGGAGTGGGAAACACCGCCTGTGGAAGATTTCCCGATAAACCAGCTCATGTGCTCGCAAGAGAAGCGGCATGGGCTGCTATACAGGATTCGGGAATTCATGCGCGAAAAATAGAAATTGCGTTTTGCGGTCACGTTTACCAAGGTATGGGGGTTGGTCAGAGGGCACTTAAGGAAATAGGACTTGTCGGACAACCGACAATAAATGTTGAGGGAGCCTGTGGAAGTGGAACCCTCTCCCTCTGGGAAGCTTGGAGAACCATAGCCTATGGTCAATACGACATAGCACTTGCTCTCGGCGTTGAGAATCTGAGCAGGATTCTCTCTGGAGGTCCACTGCCTCTTGAGGAAGATGATCTTGAGGTATCCATCGGTATGGGAATGCCCGGGCTCTACGCAATAAGAGCCTCAAAGTATATGAGCGAATACGGAGTTACCTTGGAACAGTTGGCCGAAGTTGTCGTAAAAAGCCGTTACCATGCTTCTCTAAATCCTCTTGCCCAATACAGAAAACCTACTACGGTTGAGGACGTGCTAAATGCACCAATGATAGCTGACCCGCTTACGCGTAACATGTGTTGTCCTGTGGGTGATGCGGCGGCGGCGGCAGTATTGTGTTCTGAGGAACATGTCGGAGAACTCGCTAAAAAGATGCCGGTAAAAATTCTAGGATGCGTCGCCCAGTCAGGCAAATACAGCAGTCCTAAAGGTCTTACCTGCGACCCGTCCGAGAATGTCTGGAGAACTTCCCAGATGGCTTATGAAATGGCAGGACTAGGGCCAGAGGATATGGACGTAGCAGAAATTCACGATGCTTTCTCAATAGCGGAAATGATGGTTGTTGAATCCCTAGGTTTCTGTGAGAAAGGAGAAGGAGCAACTCTGATAGATCAAAAAAGCACATGGGTAGGAGGCGACAAAGTCGCAGTCAACCCAAGTGGCGGCCTCCTTTCAAGGGGACATCCGGTCGGAGCTACCGGGCTTCTTCAGACTGCTGAAATAGTAAGACAGTTAAGAGAGGAAGTTGAACCTGAGCGTCAAGTAAAAGACGCAAAGGTTGGTATTATTGAAACCATGGGAGGCGCCCAGCCTGCTATGGACGGGATTACCTGCGTTGTGACAATTCTAGGAAAATAACAAATCGGGTGCTTTAACAATAAGCATTTATACAGTTTTCCGCTATTCTGATTAGGTAAACAGAGAGAGTTATATGCATGCCGTTTTAACCATGCCCCAGGATTTAGCATGGTTTTATTTGGCGCTCCACAGTTTTTGTTTTTTCAACTCCAAGTAATTTCTTGATTCAACACAAAGAAGAATTATTTTGTGATTGAGATGATTTCGCCTGAAAAATTCACTTTAAAATCCCGGGAAATTATTTTAGAAGCTCAGAATGTGGCAAGCGACAGGAAAAATCAGGTGATTGACCTGCCGCACATATTCATAGCTCTTGTAAATAAGCCCGGGATGCCAATCAGAATTCTAGAGCGACTGGGAGTAGATCACATTGCGCTCGCACAAATGGCTGAGAAACAGATATCTAAACTTCCCAGAGTGCAAGGAATACCTGCTCATATATACATGAGCAGAAAACTTCATTCTGCAATCCAGTTGGCTGATAAGGAGGCAAAAGACCTCGGAGATAAATATATAAGTACTGAGCACATTCTTATTGGAACTGTTTCGTGTGCCAATGAGGAGCTGAAAGACGGGTTTTCAGAGTCAGATGTAACCAAGGAAAAAATTCTAAAGATACTTAAAGAGCTTAGGGGGAACCAGAGTGTGAACACACAAAATCCTGAAGATATTATGGAGCCACTTCGTCAGTACGGAAAGGATTTTACAGAACTTGCCCGAAATGGGGAAATAGACCCCGTTATTGGAAGAGATGATGAGATAAGAAACGTAATTCGGGTACTTCTTCGAAGAACGAAAAACAATCCGGTGCTTATAGGAGAACCTGGCGTGGGAAAAACGGCTATAGTTGAGGGACTTGCTCAGCGCATAGTTAACTCTGATATTCCAGAAGGACTTAAAGACAAGAAACTAATTTCTCTTGACCTGGGATCACTTATTGCCGGAGCCCAGTACAGAGGTCAATTTGAAGAGAGACTCAAGGCAGTGCTGAAAGAAGTCGTTGAGTCTCGGGGAGAGGTGATTCTTTTTATAGATGAAATACACACTGTCGTGGGGGCAGGAGCAGCTGAGGGGGCTATGGATGCATCAAATATGCTCAAACCGGCTTTAGCGCGTGGAGAACTTCATTGCATAGGGGCAACCACTCTTGATGAATACAGAAATCATATAGAAAAGGATTCAGCACTTGAACGTAGATTCCAGCAGGTCTACGTTGATGAACCTTCAGTTGAGGAAAGCGTGTCAATCCTAAGAGGCCTTAAGGAAAAATATGAAATTCATCATGGCGTAAAAATCAAGGATGAGGCTCTTGTTGCTGCCGCTCGGCTATCGCACAGATATATCTCCGGGCGGTTTCTTCCTGATAAAGCGGTTGATCTCATGGATGAAGCTTCAGCGAGGCTGAAAATGGAAATTGATTCTGTTCCGGTGGAAGTGGACGAGTTAAAAAGAAAGATAATGCGCCTTGAAATAGAGAGGGAGGGATTAAGAAAAGAACAGGACACTAAACTTCTTGAAAAGCTTGAAAGTATTGAACAAGACCTTTTAGAGTTGAAAAAGAAAGCAGAAACGCTTGAATCACATTGGCTGAAGGAAAAAAATTACATATCAAAAATAAGAAAAGTCAAAAAAGAAATAGAAGACCGTAAGATTGATATGGAAAAAGCGCAGAGAGAAGGAGATTTTTCCCGTGCATCAGAATTTCTCTATGGCAGGATTCCTGAGCTTGAAAAGCAAATGAAAAGCCTGAGCACAGCACTTTCTGAAATACAGAGTCAGAAGGAGATGCTTCGCGAAGAGGTAAGCGCTGAGGACATAGCCATGGTCGTATCAAAGTGGACAGGAATACCCGTATCGAATCTTGTTGAAGAAGAGGCAAAAAAACTCGTTCATATGGAAAAAAGACTCTCCAAACGAGTAGTAGGACAGTCAGAAGCGATAGTACTGGTTTCAAATGCACTTCGCAGGTCAAGAGCCGGACTCTCAGACCCGAAGAAGCCGATAAGCTCCTTTATATTTCTTGGATCCACTGGAGTTGGAAAGACAGAACTTGCCAAATCGCTTGCCGAATTCATGTTTGATGATGATAACGCGATTATACGGATTGACATGAGCGAATATATGGAAAAACACTCCGTATCGAGATTGATCGGAGCACCTCCCGGATATGTTGGGTATGAAGAAGGTGGGCAGCTTTCAGAAGCAGTGAAAAGGCGCCCCTACTCAGTAGTCCTTCTTGATGAGATAGAAAAGGCGCACGCCGATGTGTTTAATCTGCTCCTTCAGATTCTTGACGATGGCAGGCTCACTGATGGGAGAGGAAAGACCATAGACTTCAGAAATACTATAATAATAATGACATCTAATCTTGGAAGTCGCTATATACAGGAACAATCAGGGAATAATAAAGAGGTGAAAAGCAAAATAAATGGACTGCTTGGAAACCATTTCCGCCCCGAGTTCGTAAATAGAATTGACGAGATCGTTATATTCAGCGATTTGGGAAAAACTGACCTTATGAAGATAGCTAACATTCAGACCGGATATCTGAGAGAAAGGCTCAAGGAGAAAAATATGGACATAGAACTTTCCAAGGAAGCCATTAATAAACTAGTCGATATTGGTTACGATCCTGTTTTTGGAGCGAGACCGCTCAAACGTGCTATGCAGAGATATATACAGGATCCACTTGCAAATGAAATAATAGAAGGAAATTTTGGGGATTTAACTACAGTAAAAGTAGATATAGACAAAGATGGAAATTTCACTTTCGGAAAAAAGTAACTGCATATTAAAATTTGGTTTTTGGGATAAAATGATTTCTGAATATGGCCGACCACTCACTAGCATACTTTCTCTTCAGCTAAAAGAGCTGCAATTTCTCCTTGGAGGTCTTCCAAAGCCAAAGTTTTTCTTTCTCCCGAGTTTCTTTTTTTTATCTCTACCTTACCTTCCTGCAGGCTCCTTCGTCCTATAGTAATCTGAATCGGGATTCCAAGCAGGTCTGAGTCCTTGAATTTCACCCCGGCAGTTTCTTGCCTGTCGTCTATCAGAACATCAACCCCATTACTTATAAGCTCTGAATATATTTTCTCCGCCGTGTCCTTTACCTCTTGTTGTTTTATATTTATCGGTAGTATGGAAACTTCAAATGGAGCCAGAGGTAAAGGAAATTTTATTCCATACTCATCGTTATTCTGTTCTATAGCCGCGGCTACAGTTCTTCCTATACCTATACCGTAACAACCCATAACAAGGTGTTTCTCCGCCCCACTCTCATCCACATAGGTAGCTCCCAAGGCTTCACTGTATTTGGTTCCCAGTTTGAACACGTGTCCAACCTCAATGCCTCTCGACTCTTTAAGAACTCCATCTTCGGAAATCGGGCAGGGATCCCCTTCCCTTGCCACTCTTATATCCTCATAAAAATCAGCTTCAAAGTCCCGCCCTGGGTTCACACCAATTATGTGGTAATCAGCCTTATTAGCTCCTGTCACAGCATTTGTCATATTACGAATAGATTTATCGGCAATTAGTTTTACATCCTTTCTTTTAAGTCCCACGGGACCACTGAACCCAAGGGGTCCACCTGAAACCTCAGAAATTGTTTGAGCGTCGGCAAATTCTATGACATCGCATCCGAGAAAATTTCTAAGCTTGGTTAAGCTGAGTTCAGCATCTCCTCTCACGAGTGCAACAATCGGTTTTGTTTCAGTATTCACTATAAGGGTTTTTATTAATTTATCGGGTTTTACTTTTAAAAGTTGTGCCACATCTTCAATCGTCTTAAGACCTGGAGTATGAATCTCAGAAATCTTATCAAGGCCCGATGTGCTTCTTGTTCCTTCCCTTTCCTCTTCTGAGACACCAATTTTTGCAAGTTCTAAGTTGGCGACGTAATCGGCTTTTGTGGAACTCATTATCACATCTTCCCCTGTATCAGCGGTCACCATAAATTCATGAGAAAAACTTCCGCCAATGTTTCCGGAATCAGCGGCAACTACACTGAATTCAAGTCCGCACCGCTCGAATATGCGCACATAAGTGTCGTACATTGCTTGGTAGGAATGGTCTGCCTGATCGTCTGAGACGTCAAAACTATATGCATCTTTCATTATAAACTCACGCGCCCTCATAACTCCGAACCGAGGGCGGATTTCATCTCTGAATTTAGTCTGTATCTGGTAAAAATTAACTGGGAGTTGCTTGTAGGAACGAACCTCTTTTCGCACTATGTCAGTTATTATTTCCTCATGTGTTGGACCAAGACAAAAATCCCGTTCGGTGCGGTCCTTGAAGCGAAGAAGTTCCTTTCCGTAGTAATCCCATCTGCCGCTTTCAGTCCAAGGTTCAGCCGGAAGCACAGTGGGCATTAGAAGCTCAATTGCTCCAGCTCTATTCATTTCCTCCCGAACTATGTTCTCAACTTTTCTTATGGACCGCAGCCCCAAAGGAAGGTAATTATATATTCCGGCGGCAAGTTTTCTTATCATTCCAGCCCTTATCATAAGCTTGTGACTTATGATTTCGGCATCTGAAGGATCTTCTCTGACCGTATGTATGAAATAAGAAGAAAATCTCATCTTTTTTACTGCTTAATATAGAAATCTGAAATTCAGCTGGATAACGATTTCACAGGGATTCTGGTTCAATTAACGTAGTTTTTTTCTATTTCCTTAACAAGTTCACCGACCAGATCAGCTTCTCTAAAAGATTTCACCAACTTCCCATCGCGGTAAAGCATTCCTTTTCCCCTTCCCCCCGCTATTCCTATATCGGCTTCAGAAGCTTCACCCGGTCCATTAACAACGCAACCCAGTATCGCAACTTTAACTGGTCTCGGAAGGTTAAAAGCGGCGACATTCTGTTCAACTTCCGAAACAAGTTTCTCAAGATCTATCTCAAGTCGCCCACACCCTGGGCACGAGATAAGCTCAATCCCGTTGTTTTTCATTCCTAAAGACCTCAATATATTCATTCCGACAACAATCTCTTCCACCGGATCACCCGTTAAAGAGACCCTTATCGTATCTCCTATACCTTCCGCCAGCAGCGCTCCGATTCCTATTGAAGATTTCACCGTTCCCATTCCAGGGGTTCCCGCCTCAGTAACTCCAAGATGAAGAGGATATTCCGTTTTCTCCGCGAGCATTCTGTATGCGGAGATCATCTTCCTAACGTCACTGGATTTAACGGAAATCTTCATGTCGTAAAAATCAAGATCCTCAAGTATCTGCACATGCCTCATGGCGCTTTCAACCAGGGCTTCTGCAGTTGGATGCTTGTGCTTTCTGAGTATATCTTTTTGAAGAGAGCCCGAATTCACACCTATTCTTATCGGAATCCGTCTTTCCCTGCAGGCATCAACCACCGCCCTTATTCTGTACTTGGCTCCGATGTTTCCGGGATTTATTCTCATCCCGTCAACTCCCTGTTCTATTGATTCAAGGGCCAGTCTATAATCAAAGTGTATATCTGAAATAAGAGGGATTTTTATCTCTTTTTTTATGGCTCCCAAAGCTACCGCGGCATCCATATCCGGAACGGCAACCCTCACTATGTCACAGCCCGCTTCCTCAAGTTTTTTTATCTGAGAAACAGTTGAGATAACATCTCTTGTGTCAGTAATCGTCATTGACTGGACTGACACAGAAGCTCCCCCGCCTATTTTCACGTCGCCAACTGAGATTTGCCGGGATTGCCTCATAACTTGGGGAGAATGCTATTGAATAGTTATTACACTGTCAAGAAAAGGGAAAACCAGATATTCGCTCTCAAATATCCAGTCATGCAGTTGAAATTCCCGAACTTTTATTTCTTTTAAATAATCCTAAAAGCTGTAAAGTTAACAGCGTAACAGAGTTTGTAGGGTTCTAATCAAATTCAAGAACCATAGCGTCTTTTCCATAATTGACCGAAGCGAAGAAATATCTTAAATTCTACAGCTAGTGAAAAACTTTAAAACTGCTGGCGTAAGTTCTATATGTTTTTGTAAACGACAGCAAAAATCAGGAGGCAAGAGTCCATGGGAATAAAAAAAATCATCCGTATAGACAGGGAGGATTCTTCAAAGAATAAAAACGCCGTATCTTTTACTAAGTTCGAAAAGAAAAAGTCTGAGAGAGGTTCCGAAATAACAGAAGAGCTCATCTACAATGCTCTTAAGGAAGTGAATGACCCAGAACTTCCGGTGAATATAGTGGACCTTGGACTTATTTACGATACACAGATTTCTGGACGAAACGTTCAGATCAAGATGACACTTACCACCCCGGGATGCGCTATGGGCGCGCATATAGCGGGCCAAGCTGAGATGGCTCTTAAAAACGCCGGAGCCGACAATGTACTTATAGAAGTAATTTGGGACCCTCCCTGGAACCCCGACATGATATCCGAAGAAGGGAAGAAAAAACTGGGTATCGTTTAGGGGGAGATTTCTACATGAAACTAACCAGAGAACGGATAACAAAGGTTCTTAAGAGCGTTAACTATCCAGGTTTTAACCGCGATATAATATCCTTCGGTCTAGTGAAAGATATTATGGTAGAAGACTCAAAAGTAACTCTCTCTGTAGTTCTTCCTAAACCTGATAAAAAACTCCAGTCCACGCTTGAAGAAGAAATACGGAAAGCTATTTTTGCAATACCCGGAGTCGAAGATATATCAATGAAAATCGGCTCGCGGCCACAAAAGCAGATAGCTACAAACGATAATGAAAAAAGCAAACTTCCCAGTATAAAATACTATATAGCTGTCGCAAGTGGAAAGGGAGGGGTCGGCAAATCGACCATAGCGACAAATCTTTCTCTGGCAATTTCAAAAAAAAGAAATAAAGTCGGCCTTATGGATGCCGACATCTGGGGACCAAGTGCCCCATTAATGATGGGAATAAGTGAAAAACCCCGTGCAACAGCCAACGACAAGATCATTCCGATAGAGAAATTTGGTCTCAAGGTAATGTCTATCGGATTCCTTGTTAATGAGGAAGATGCCGTCATATGGAGAGGGCCTATGGTACACGGAGCAATAAAGCAGTTTGTTGAAGATGTGGAGTGGAGTGGAACTGATTATCTTGTAATTGACCTTCCTCCGGGGACAGGGGACGCTCAGCTTTCTTTAGCACAGACGGCTCCAATAAGTGGAGGAGTTATAGTGACCACTCCGCAGGATGTAGCCCTTGTAGACGTACGGAGGGGAATACTGATGTTTAACAAACTCAATATTCCCATTCTCGGCATAGTGGAGAATATGAGTTATCTAGATATGCCCGACGTAGACAAAA
Source organism: Candidatus Dadabacteria bacterium (assembly GCA_007571325.1). Taxonomy (GTDB): domain Bacteria; phylum Desulfobacterota_D; class UBA1144; order Nemesobacterales; family Nemesobacteraceae; genus Nemesobacter. The sequence continues at coordinate 54,477 of RKRQ01000065.1, read as the reverse complement.
ATATTGACATATTCGGCAGGGGTGGAGGAAGGCGTATGGCAGAAAGGTTTGAAGTTCCGTTTCTGGGAGAAATTCCTCTTGATCCCAGGATAAGAATCGGTGGCGATAACGGAACCCCTATTGTGGAGTCTGACCCCCAAAGTACCGCAGCAAAGGCCTTTTCCAAAATTGCTGACAGGATACTTGAATCAATAGAAAACTAAGCAATTAAAGCAATTTCCTCAGGTATCAAGAAGCTCCAAGAGGATGATTGCCTTATTACTTAATCAATGAACATATTCTTATTAACATCTTTTAATCTTAAGTAAAATTATAGAGAGCGTGGAAAAATGAGGGTTTTGTTCTAATGAATGCGGAAAAGGATCTTTATGCGGTACTTGGCATACCACGAAGCGCAACGCAAGAACAGATAAAAAAGGCATATAGAGATCTTGCTAGAAAACATCACCCTGACATGAACCAGGGAGATAAAAGATCAGAGGAGAAATTCAAGGAAATACAGCACGCTTATGAAACTCTTTCTGACCAGGAGAAGAAAAAGAACTATGACATGTTCGGAACAACAGGTTTTGGAGGACAGAGGCCGGGAAGCGGTGGAAACTACAGGCAGTATTCACGAGGTTTTCCAGGGATAGATGAAATTTTCAAAGATATATTTTCCCAGGGACGTACATCCTATGGTATGGGTGGAGCAGGAGGGAATTTCGGGGATATTTTTGATTTCGGGAGTGTGTATCAGCAGCCAAAAAAACCGAAAAACATCCAGCAGACCATAACAATTGATTTTAAAGCTGCGGTGGAAGGTGAAGAAAGGGAACTTCTGATTAAATCTCCCGAAGGCAGAACAAAAAGAATAACGGTTAAAATTCCGGCGGGAGTAAAAACCGGATCCAAGATAAGGCTGCCGGGCAAAGGTGAACAACTCAGTTCTGCGGCCGGAGACTTAATACTCGAAATAAAAGTTTTACCTCACCCCGTTTTTCGGAGAGAAGAAGATGACATATATATTGATCTTCCTTTGACAGTTTATGAAGCAGCGCTGGGAGCCCTAGTCAACGTACCAACAATAGAGAATTCGGTAAAGTTGACCATTCCACCCGGGGTTGGAAGTGGTACTAAAATGAGGCTTAGAGAAAAAGGAGTGAAGAATCCAAAAACCGGCAAACGGGGAGATCAGTTTGTAATTATTCAAATAGCGATGCCAGAGGAATCTGATGAATATATGGAAAGCATAATGAGGCAGATCAAAGAGAAATACCCCTATAACCCTAGAAAAAAATTCCGTCAGTATCTATAATTGGTAAAAATTTACTTATAAAAGGAGAGTAACTTACTGTGAGCGGTAGAAAAGACGAATTAAAGATGGATTTTTCAGGGTTTATTCTTTCGTTAAACGCCTCTGCCCTTATTCACTTGGGAGAAATTCCCGACCCACACTCAAAAAAAAGAGAAGTTAATATTCCAGCTGCCAACCACACTATAACAATACTAGAAATATTAGCAGAAAAAACCGAGGGCAATCTTACGGAAGAAGAAAAGAAGCTTCTCGACGACATGATTTACAACATACGCATGAAATACGTGAAATCACTTAGCTGATCTTTTCTTCTACATGGCTGAAAGTTTCAGAAACTGTCCGTATCTTTCCTTTATTTCCTCTTTTCGAAGCGAACCGAGACGTCTCACGCTGAAGTCTTCAACAGTAAAAGAAGCAATAACGCTTCCATAAGCAACCCCTTTCTTTAAGCCAGCGAAGTCGAGATTTTTATCCTGAGATGCCACATAACCCATAAATCCTCCGGCAAATGTGTCCCCTGCCCCTGTAGGGTCAAGCACTTGCTCAAGCAGATAGCTAGGTGCGCAAAACAAATCTTCTTGAGAAAAGAGCAAGGCTCCGTGCTCTCCTCTTTTTACTATAAGAAATTCTGGACCCATGCTCATTATTTTTTTCGCCGCTTTTGTAACCAGAGACTCTTCAGATAGTTGTCGTGCTTCAGAATCGTTTATTATTAGTATGTTGACTCTTCCCAGAAGTTCTTTGAGCCTCTGTGGCTTGTTCTCTATCCAGAAATTCATAGTATCACAGGCAACAATACGAGGTGAATTAATCTGATCAAGAACCTTCATCTGTATTTCAGGGTCTGTGTTAGCCAGAAAAAGATATTTCGTATCTCTATGCTTTCCAGGAACCACGGGGTCAAATGAGCCCAAAACGCCAAGCGTAACGGAAATAGTTTCAGGGTCCTTCATATCATAGCCGTATCTGCCTTCCCATCTGAAGGTTTCTCCCGCACCAACCTCTATTCCCTCGGTATCAACCCCCCTTGAATAAAGTAGTTCTGAATAAGCTGATGGAAAATCGTTCCCTACAGATGAAACCACATGAACATCCGTAAAATTACTGGCTGCAAGAGAGAAATAACTAGCGGATCCCCCCAGCACATTCTCTTCTTTCCCAAAAGGCGTTTCTATAGTGTCAATCCCTACCGAACCTACAACAACAATACTCATAAAAACCTCTATATATACTTTTTCACTAGGGGTCCAACTCTGTTTCTCATCTCTTCTGTTATATACTCCTCTGACGTTATTATGGAGTAACCAAGAGCATCGACGCAGAGACATTCTTTTTTTTCTGGAACAGCATTAACCACTGAAGCCAATATTTTTTTCGCCGCATCGACATTTTTATTCATGATTTCAATTACTTCTGAAACCGTTACATCGTCGTGATCTTCTTTCCAACAATCATAATCCGTACAAAGAGCTATAATGGAATAGCAAATCTCAGCTTCTCTCGCGAGTCTCGCTTCGGGCATCGCAGTCATACCTATGATGTTTGCTCCCCATTTTCTGTAAAGATTACTTTCTGCTCTAGTAGAGAACTGAGGACCTTCAATACAGACATAAATTCCTCCTGAGTGAACGGTCCCCCCACAGCAGAGTGATGCTTCCTCGAGACAATCCGAGAGTGTAGAACACACTGGGTCAGCCATCGAGACATGCGCTACCAATCCACCTTCAAAAAATGTAGCAGGTCGCTTTCTTGTATTATCGATAAATTGATCGGGTATTATTACGTGTCCAGGTTCTATTTCCTCTTTTAGGCTTCCCACAGCACTTACGGATATAAGCCACTGAACCCCCATAACTTTCATAGCGTATATGTTCGCCCGGAAATTTATCTCTGAAGGGGATATGGTGTGTCCCGTTCCATGTCTTGGAAGAAAAACCATATTCACACCGCCAAGAGTTCCCGTAATGAGACTTGAGGAAGGGGGGCCCCATGGAGTTTCTATAGAAATGCTTTTAACATCTGAAAGTCCCTCCATTGCATAAAGCCCGCTTCCGCCTATTACTCCTATGGTTTTCAAGCTCTTATCTCCATATTCTTACTACCTTTGTACTCTGGTCTTACAACAAGAATAACCCTGCTTTCACCTGAAAAAGGAAGCCTGAGTTCTTTTATGAAAAGAAGTTCAATATCCTCCGGGTGGCGATTTGAGTAATCCCGCCATTCGTCTTTTCCTAGAGGCCCCTTCATTATAACTAGTTCTCCTTTGATATCCAGATAAGGAGTGCCGAGAGTAATGATAGTATCCATACTACCTACTGCCCGGAGTGTCACCCGGTCAAAACATCCCCCCATTTCACTGGTTAGTTCTTCGGCTCTAGCATGATGAATATGCACGCCCGAGAGTCCTAGATATCTTTTAACATCTTTTAGGAAGGCAATTTTTTTTCCAACTGACTCAATAAGGGTAACTTGAAGGGAAGAGTCATAAATAGCGAGCGGAATCCCCGGAAATCCGGCACCAGTGCCTATGTCAAGCACTCTTGATCCCGGAGGCATAAATTCCGCCACAGCAAGGGAATCAATTAAGTGCTTAATTATAATTTCCTGGTAATTAACAACGGAACTGAGATTTATGCGTTTGCCCCATTTTTTCAGCAGGTCAACATAGGAGAGGAAAAGGTCGACGCTCAGATTATTGATACCTATACGGTATGCACCTTCTCTAAGGAGTTGCTCGTGTGTCATTTTCACTTGAGGGACACAGAATCGCCTGTTCCTTTAAACGCAAAGGTAAGAAACCCTGTATGCCCCACCGTTCTGTTGTCGGGACGAATTTTCCCCTTTTTTACCTGATAGTTCCTCATGATAAGTTCCACGGTCTCAATTCTTACAAACCCTGTTTCTCTAAGCACTTCCGCGGTTCTTTCCACTTGGTTGTAAGTAGGAGAAATACTTGCGATTCTGCCACCTGGAACAAGAGCTTCATAGGACGCAGGAATCCCATACCATGGAGAAGGAAGGTCAAGTATAGCAACATCAACTTCTCTTTCCTTAAAACCATCTCTTGCATCGCCACAGTTAAATTCCACGTACTCGCAGAGCCCTGCCCGCCGTACGTTGTCTCTGGCGTTATTCATGAACTGTTCTTTCCTCTCGTATGTATAGACTTTCCCGGAAGGAGCCACTGAGTTCGCAAGTGCAATCGTAAGAGCTCCCGAACCAGTTGCTGATTCAATGATTTTAGCTCCAGCTTTCACATCTGTTTTAAAAAGAATAAGTGCCGCGTCCTTGGGGTAAACGATCTGTGTAGTTCTTCTCACCTTCATCATTTTCTGTTCAACAGTAGGATTGAGAAGCACAAAATGGTTTCCTAGACTTGAGACTATAGTCTCTCCCAATCTCTTACCTATTGCGGATGAAAGGTCGAGTATGCCCATATGAGAACTGAACGACCTACCCTCTTCCACCATTATCATGAAACTTTTATTGTCAGGGGACAAAAGGAGAATTATGTCTCCTGATTTTATTTTCATGAAAGCCGTTTTGCTCCCCCCGTACTTATAAAATATTTATAGATAAAGATAATACACCCCAGTATCATGAATATCCCAGTTGCCCAATACATTCTTGAGAAACCATAATCACGTGCTATGAGCCCCAGGGCAAAGGCAAAAAAGTTTATGCCAATACTAAACGACATATTAAACGCACCCATGGCCGTCCCTCTCTCATCATCAAGCGCCCTGTCAATAATCATCGCACTTACAGTAGGATAAAGGATTCCATAACCCAGACTGAAAACAAAAGAGACCATAATGGCGCTTAGAGTTGAATTTATGGAAGAGATCATGAGCAGAGATAGAATCATAATAAACATTGAAGGTAACGCTATTTTTTTTCTCTCAACAATATCTGGGAGTTTTCCACCTAAGACTCTGATCAATATGACGGTGATGGAATATGTAAGAAAAAAGTTCCTCGCATGAATTCCATTTTCTTCAAGAAAAACAGAGAAAAAATTGAGCATGCTTCCAAGACCCACGGCAATTATAAGATTGGTCAATAGAAGTACCCTAAACCTTGTTGAAAAAACAACGCCGAAAAACCCACTAAAAACAGATTTTCTAGATACTGTAAAATTCCCCTCTCGTGAAAAAAAACAAAAAATAAAGGCAAGTAGACTGAACAGGGAAGTATAGAGAAAAAACGCCATGTAACTGAATCTCTCGATTATAAGTTCTCCTATTGTGGGTCCAAGTGAGTAAGAAGCTATAGTGAAGGCACCGAAAAGGCCTAGTCCGTAAGCTCTTATTTCACTCGGAACATAGTCGGAGACAGCGGTAGCAGCAGAGGTAAAGAAAAAAGCAAAAGCAATTCCTTGCATGAGTCTTAGAATAAATATTTTCACACTAACATCGGATATAAAAATGTAGAAAAGAGAGATTAAGAACATCAGAAAAGCACCTGTCAGCATAAACTTTCTTCGACCGTAATGATCTATTAGAAAGGCTGCAAATGGAATAGTTCCTATTGAAGTTATGCCAAAAGTTCCCATAACATAGCCTATGAGCGCCTCATCACCCCCAATATCTCTTATAAAAAGTGGAAGGAGGAAAAAGGAGGAAAAATTGCAGAAAAAGAAAAAATTTCCCAAAGTGACCAGAGAAAAATCTCTGTATTTTCGCACAAAAGACATGATAGACGCTAACCTAGAAAAGAGAGTATAAAAAGGGGGAACCTACATGATTTTATACTTTAGATAAGGAGACATTTAGTTTTTTGACATGAAAAAGGTCCATGATATAATACGGCATCTTCTGAGCCGTTAGCTCAGCTGGTAGAGCAACTGCCTTTTAAGCAGTGGGTCACAGGTTCGAATCCTGTACGGCTCATTTTCTGTCGTCGTCCCCGTCGTCTAGTCAGGCCTAGGACATCGGCCTTTCACGCCGGTAACAGGGGTTCAAATCCCCTCGGGGACGCCAAAATTCACAATAAAAGCAGTTAATTTAGAACTTTTACTCAAGCGGTTTCGAGATATGTGCAAAGGACTTCTCAGCCCCTTCTATAGTCTCCACCTGCCATATGTCATGAAGCATTAAGCTGAGAAAATTCCGCTATGAGTAGGAGTAGAGAAGCAGTCTATTTTACTCTATTGCAACCTCTTCACCCATTATAGCAGTTATATAGTACTTGTAGGTAAAAATAATACATCCGGCAACCAAGAACATTGCAGTTGCCAAGAACATGCTGAAGAAACTGTAATCACGCGCTATAAGCCCAAGGATAATAGCCGAAGAGTTTATCCCCATTCCATAGGACATATTCAATATACCTACGGCAGTTCCTCTCTCGCCTGCATTCGTTCTGTCAACAACCATTGTATTAATTGTAGGATAAGAAAACCCATATCCTATACTAAATATAATAGAAAACAGAACCAGATGTAAAAAATTGCTCACAAAAAAAGCCATTAGCATTGAAACAACCATTAGAAAAAGTGCAGGCAAAGCGATTTTTCTTCTCTCTATGGTATCCAACATTTTCCCTCCAAAAACCCTAATAAATACCGCCACTATGGAAAAAATAACGAAGAAAATTCCCATTTGAAGGTTCTGTTCTGATAAATGAACATGGAAGAAATGAACCAGAGCCCCTAGTCCCACAGCAATAGACAGGTTCATCAGAAAGAGTACGCTGAACCTATCGGAAAATAATTTTTTGAGGAATCCTTGAAAAAGCCTGCCTCTTGATGGACCATGGGTTGTTTCCTTGACGAATAGACAACATATAAACGCAATTATATGGAAGATGGAAGAATAAACAAAAAACATATGGTAACCGAACTTATTGATAAAAATTTCTCCAAAAAAAGGCCCGACAGAGAAGCATGCTATAGTGGTAATGCTAAAAGTTGTAAGACAAGAATGCCTTATTTCTCTAGGAATACTGTATGAAACTGCTGTAGCCGCGGCAGTAAAGAAAAAACCGAAAGCAACACCCTGAAACAGTCTCAGAGCATACATTGCCACATCAATATCTGATACAAAGAGGTAAAGAATAGAGGATAGGTACATTAGCGTTGAACCTAAAAGCATGAATAGTTTTCGTCCATAACGGTCTATGAGAAAGCCAGAAAACAATGCAGTACTGACTGACGCTATACCAAAAACTCCCATCACGTAACCAATAGAAGCTGGGTCACCTCCTAGGTCTTTTATAAAAAGTGGTAATAGAAAAAACGAGGTGAAACCACACTGAAAGAAAAAATTCGCCAGTGTTATTAGAGAAAAATCTTTGTACTCTCTTAGGAATTGCATCTTTAATTCTTTATCTAATGAAATACTAAAATTTTACACAGTTTTAGTCGTATTTTCCCATATTGTTGTTAATCGCATTTAAATTCCACTTCTACAACGGCAAAAAATGATGTTTCTGATTAAATTTGAGGACCATGGTTACAAACTATTAATATTATGGAGCATATTTCTACTTGGAGTTTTTTGATAATAAATAAGCTGTTATACACAAAATCAACAATCTGTTATTAGATACTTAAGCATTTGAAAAAATAGCGATTTTCAATATTAAGCTGCTTCATATTACCCTAAATCGCATGAAAAATTTGAGCGTAGAGCATAAAAGAACAAGTTGAAATCAAACATCAACCTTAAAGGTATTTTTTGTACTCTTCTTCAAATAGATCTGAGAGTGCGCGGGCCTTGCGATCATATTCATCCGGATCATCCCATGAAAGTCTAGGCTGAAGAAGAGTTGAATCAACCCCTGGGCATTCAGCTGGTACAGACAAATTGAGTATAGGAATTTTTACAAATTCACTGCTTTGAAGAGAATCGCTTACTACTGCACTAACGAGAGCTCTTGTGGATGGAAGAGGCATTCTTTTCCCAACTCCAAAAGGTCCGCCGGAAATTCCAGTATTAAGAAGCCAGACATCTACCTCATGTTTCTCCATTCTTTCTTTGAGCATCCTTCCATAGAATTTCGGTGGTCTAGGAAGAAAGGGAGATCCAAAACATGAACTGAAAGTCGCTTGAGGTTTGCTTACCCCTCTTTCCGTACCGGCAACTTTCGCCGTATATCCTAGAAGGAAATATCGCATTGCCTGTTCAGAATCAAGTTTTGATATAGGGGGTAAAACTCCGAAAGCATCATAGGTAAGCATAAAAATACTTTTAGGAATTCCACCTATTCCCTCCGGAACAATATTCTCAAGCATATCAATCTGATAAGCACCTCGAGTGTTCTCCGTATGCTTGTCACTATCAAAATCTATTTTTCTGGTTTCTGAATCAATTTCAACATTCTCCAGAACTGAACCAAAATTAAGTGCCGCCCGGTAAATCTCGGGCTCTGTAGAGGAACTGAGCTTTATGGTTTTAGCGTAACACCCGCCCTCGAAATTAAAAACTCCTTCGTCAAACCAACCGTGCTCATCATCTCCTATCAGAGCTCTTTCAGGGTCGGCGGAAAGCGTAGTCTTGCCGGTTCCGGAGAGGCCAAAGAAAAGTGCCACGTTCCCATCTTTTCCAACATTGGCTGAGCAATGCATTGGAAAAACGTTTCTCTCAGGCAGAAGAAAATTCATTGCGGCAAAAACGGATTTTTTCATTTCTCCCGCATAACGTGTTCCTCCTATCAGAGCAATTTTCCGGCTCAAATTAAGGAATATAAATGTTTCGCTGTTAAGACCGTATTTCTCGGGGTCGTCCACCTTGAACCCGGGGGCAGAGACAACGGTAAATCCCACTTCTTTGTGAGGAAGTTTCGAAGCTTCAGGTCTTATAAAAAGATTGTTTACAAAAATATTGTGCCAAGCAAACTCGTTTATTACTCTTACATTCGTTCTATAATCTGGATGGGCACAGACCTGCAAATCCTTTACAAAAACATCTCTTCCCTTAAGGTAATCCATAACCTTTTCATAAAAGTGATTAAACACTTCTGGTGAAACAGGCTGATTTATCGCTCCCCAGTCTATATCTTTTTCGGTAGAAGGTTCCTTTACAACGAACCTATCCTTCGGGGACCTTCCGGTATGTGGAGAAGTAAAACCTACAAAAGTTCCACATTCACCAATATATCCTTCATTTCTTTTGATCGCTTCTTCATAGAGTTCTGGGACAGAAAGGTTGTAAAATATCCCTGAAGGATTTTCAAGCTGGTGTCTTTTTGAAAGTTCTTTCTCAATTGAAAAATTCTCGGACATGCTTCTCGCCTCCAAATTCCCTTTAGTTCATGGGTTTATGAAATTAAAGATATTAGGGAAAATCAGCTTATCTATTGAAGGAACTGTAAGATATACAAAGTTTTCTTTTTTGCAAGAATAAACCGTAACTGGCATAAGAAACCCTCAATATCTTTTAACTTGCAAAGGGAAGGAATGGTTTTTATATATCTGAGCTAATCAATCTTTGATATCCACCCGGTTATGCCATCTATCGAGTCTTTCGGGTTCTCTATGCAATCATGCTTCGCCCTTGGTATATAGCGCAATGTCACATCTTTATTTCCAGCCTGGTTCATTATGTTTTTAAGTTCTTTGGGTTCCCATATGTCAACGACGTCGTCATCTATTCCGTGAATGAACAGAACAGGAATTTTAACGTTTTTTATAATTTCGCAGGTTTTAGCATAGTAGGCTTGTGGGCCCCTCATAAACCACCAAGTTCTGTAAGTAAACATCTCGGCATCAATCGGGTTAAAAGAATCACCCCAAGCCCTGTAAACAATAAATATCTGATCCTTTTTCTTCTTCTCGGGATTTGGGCCTAGCACTTCTTTAGCTTTGAGATAAATGGCTTCATAAGAAGGAATACTTCTGTTTCTTTCAAGCCTTCGTTGCTGCGAATACGGAAGCGAATACGAACAGCCTTCCAATATAAGCCCTTTTATACCAAAAGAGCTGGTCTGGCTGGCATAGTAGACAGCCATGTTGGCCCCGAGGCTGTAACCTAGCATAAAAATGTTGCGAAACCCTTCTTTTTGAAGAACATTCACCGATTCCTTCATTTCGTGAATTGTATCGGGAAAAATCCCTTCACCCATTATCTGGCCCATAAAGGCCATACGAGTATTGACAGAAAGTGTGCTTATGTTTTTTTCCTTAAGAAGTGGAGGAAGCCTGACAGGAGTGCCTCTTGTCAGAAAATGTCCCAGTACTCCGTAGAGATTTATTATTATGGGAGATTCATAAAGATCTTCTTCCGAAGCAAACTCCGGTGTAACAAGAAGAGAATTCACTTCAAATCCGTCCTCAGTCTTATATGTAAGAAGACTCTTCTGTTCGTGCACCATCTTTAGAATTAAACAAATCTTCTGTCAAGCCACCGTACTATAATGTCACCCATCTCCTCTTCCTTTCCATCAAGACTATGGCCAGTGTTAAGATAGTAGGCAGAAACGTCATCGTTTCCTTTATCTATGGCTATCTGTGCAAGATTGTGGGTTTCATCAGGTTTTACAAATGCATCATTCCAACCTTGTATAAGAAGAATTGGCAGTTTTATGTTTTCTATCTGCTTATAGCTTTTCATGGCTACCGCCTCAGGACCGGCGAGAAACCACCACGTTTTATACGTATATATCTCGGTGTGCTCAGGCAAGTAAGAATTTCCTCTTGCCTTGAAAATAAGAATTGTCCTGTCCTGTTTTGAATCATTAGGATTATCGCCAAGTATTGTCTTTGCCTCCTCATAGACCTCATCGTAAGAAGGCTGACTCTCCCATTTATTCCATCTTCTTCTTATCGAATTGGGGATTGAATAGGGAGTAGCAAGAGCAATTACTCCTTTTAGCAGACCTGTCTCGTTAGAATCCGGTTGGCGACTTTTAACCGAAAGATATCTGAGGACCACTCCCCCTCCAAGGCTATACCCTGAAACTATGATTTTTTCATAACCCATCTCCCCTAAATATCTAACTACTCCATCTATCTGGGGAATGGTATCGTCTACTATTCCAAAACCGAAAAAAAGTCCAAAATTGGCCATTCTAGTATTTATCGAGATAGAAGAATAGCCAGCCTTGGCGAGAATTGGTGGCAGAAATCTCTGACTTCCGTCAAGAAAATTCCCCAAAAAACCATGTACATGAATAATTATAGTTTTTCTTTTATCGGAGTCGTTGTTAAGCGCCCGGTAGTAAAGAGCGTTAACTTTCCCTTTCCCTACCGGTACAGAAATTAGTTCCTGCTCTACGTATTTCATTATTAAGCTCAGAATAAAAAAACAGTGATATTATAAAGATCAATCGGGCAAGTCAACAGCATATGTAACAGACTCAGGCATATGATAACGCAGAAAGAACGGAGAATATACCAAACTTAAAATTTATAATTGGGAATCTCAATAATTAGCAATCTTTATTGCACTTGAATTGGGGTTTTCCATAAGGCTATCCGCCTTTTTCTTCGCTTCCGTCCAATCATGAGTATCTCCAACTTTTATGAGCACATTTTTTGAAGTGGCTTTAAGAAAAAGATCTCCTGTTTTCTTGTTCCACAGTATCTGCCAGTTATCTCCTCGAAAATTTCTTAGCCACCCGAAGGGAAAAAATCCAGAGTAATCAGCGTTGGATTTCATTTGTCGCTTCTCCTCTTTAATATTGCATAGCTGTTTGATATTAATACTTATTATGAGTTGTAATTTCCTTAAAATACAGACATATTTCAGATATTTTACACTTTGAGCAAAGCGGCTTTCTTGCCTTACAGACAGTTCTTCCATGGTCACCTAGAGAATTTGAAAAAAATGTCCAGTGTTTTTCCGAAATACATTCTCTAAGATCAAATTCAATCTTGACAGGGTCAGAGTTATGAGTAAGACCGATGCGACGGCTTAACCTCATTATATGAGTGTCAACTATAATTGCAGGTTTTTTAAAATAATTCCCTATTACAACATTTGCCGTTTTCCTTCCAACCCCTGGTAGTTTGACTAGATATTCCATTTTGCAAGGAACCTTTCCCCCATGCAACTGCACTATCTGCTTTGAACAGTTTATTATCGCCTTTGCCTTGTTTTTATAAAAACCTGTTGACCTTATTTCCCGCTGAAGTTTTTCTTCTGATGCCTTGGAAAAGGCATCTATGTCTGGATACTTCTGAAAAAGTCCCGGAGTTATCATATTTACTCGTTTATCCGTACACTGAGCGGAGAGAATAGACCCAACCAGAAGTTCGTGCGCATTTTTAAAAATAAGGTGACACTTTGTATCTGGATAGGTTTCTTTAAGAAACTTAAGTACCTTCTGTGCCTTTACTTTTATATACAGGATATTCATGTCAAACAGTAAGAATATATACGCGAAACTTCTCGAGCTGCAAATGTATACTGTTTGATACGCAGAGGCGAATTAGTTAGGTGGTTTCCTGAAGAAAATCAGGTTAAAGAGACAAAAACAAGGAAGAGAACTGAAAGGTTAAAACCGCCCTTCGCTTCTTCTATCTTCCTTACGTCAGCTCAGTCATTTCTTGCCGGTTCAAGACCCTCTTTGCCCTCAAAAAAATCTTTGTTGATATCAATAAACTTCTGCCATTTCTCGGGCAATTCGTCTTCATGGAATATAGCATCCACCGGACAAGGGTCAACGCACGCTCCGCAGTCTATACACTCATCAGGATGAATAATCAGTTGATCATCTGCTTCATATATGCAATCAACCGGGCATGCTTCGACACAGGCTTTGTCTTTCACCCCAACACATGGTTCGGCAATTATATAAGCCATTTTTTAGGCCTCCAGATTGGCACGTCGCGACTATAATACTATATTCCGTAATACTAACTAAAGCTTTTTTAAATAAAAGACATGCGACAAGAGATTATTATTCTCTAGGTTTTTTCTCAGAATCTCTGAGTTCAGGTTCTATTTTAACCGGAACAGATTCAGAAGAAGAGACAGACATTGATTCAGTATCCACAACTGTTCCAACTTCCTGCAATTGCTTAGCTCGTTCTATATCGTTAGTCCGTTCCACAGATTTTTCCAAAGGCTTCTCCTCAGACTGAGGAAGCTCTTCAAATACTCCGCCGGCAGACGTTTCCACAACTGAACCTGATATTGACTTTACGGAAGTATATCCCAGAAACAGAGATGTAATTACGAATATAAGTCCAAAAAGCCTAGTCATTTTCACAAGAAAAGGCATTGCTCCACTTGAACCAAAGACTGACTCTGAACTTCCACCTCCAAACATTGAACCTATATCACTGGATTTGCTAGGCTGAAGCAGTATTATCAGTACAAGAACTATACTAACAATTATGTGAATAATTTTTACCGACGGTATTAAGAACTCCAATTTCTAACTCCCAATAAGTTTTACTATTTTAAAAAACGAATCGACTGAAAGACTGGCCCCTCCAACTAAAACTCCGTCGACTTCATCAACAGACATAATATCCGATATATTACCCGTTTTGACGCTTCCACCATATAAAATCCTTACATTATTACCCGAATCGGGAAACATTTCTACAAGAAGTTCTCTTATACATTGATGAATTTCAGCTATTTCCAAAGAGGTAGCGTTTTTCCCTGTCCCTATTGCCCAAACCGGTTCATAGGCTATAACAATATCCAAGAGCCCTTGTTCATCAAAAGCACCCAGCGCATTTTCTATCTGAGTTTTTATCGGTGAAAAGATATCTCTTTTTTTTGTAGAAATATCTTTACTTCCCGATACTGCCTCCTCTCTTTGGGTCTCGGTTTCTCCCACGCACAGAATTACCTTAAGACCATAGGAAATTGACAGAGAGATTTTCTTCCTTATTTGCTCATCTGTTTCCCCTAGTAAATGTCTTCTTTCCGAATGGCCGATTATAACCCACTTACATCCCGCATCCACAAGCATAGGCGCAGATATTTCACCTGTATAAGCCCCCCTGCTTTTGCCGAAAACATTCTGTGCCCCAAGATCTATATTTGAGCCCGAAATACAGTTGCCCACCTCTCTAAGAGCTGTGTATGGGGGCACAAGCACCACTTCACAGTTATCGTAGTTTTTTCCAATCAGGTCGACTATTGCACAAGACAATTCTTTAGCTTCTTTTTGAAGCAGGTTCATCTTCCAATTTCCAACAACAAGCTTTCTACCCATCTTAGTATTCTCTGATAAAATCCATATCGTTATAAAAAGGGGGGAAACTTGCTCTCCTTATTATAAGCAAGACTAAGTCCTAGTACCTTTTTTTAATATTCACCCCAAGAACTCTCCCAACCTTCTTACTCCCTCCCTTATAGAGTCAATAGATGTCGCATATGAAAATCTCAGATAATCTTTTCCTCTGTCGCTAAAATCTATTCCGGGAGTTACACCAACATGGCAGTTCTCAAGGATATCAAACGCAAGGCGCCACGAATCCTGACTCCACCTAGAAGAATTTACAAAAACATAGAAAGCTCCTTTAGGTTCAACTACTATATTAAATCCGATTGAGGAAAGTCCCTTTATCATTTCCTCCCTCCGTTTATCAAACTCAGCCACTATGGTTTTGATTTTTGCGCTTTTTTTCACTTTTTCAATAGCATCGATTCCTGCTTTTTGAACAAAAGATCCGGCAGAGATAAAAAGATTCTGCTGAAGTTTTTGTACATACCTTACAAGTTCTTGGGGAACTATCATATAACCAAGACGCCAGCCTGTCATGGAGTAAAGTTTGGCGAAGCCATTTATAGCTATAGCCTTGTCGGTGAATTCCAAAATCGAGTTAACCCGTGTGCCGTATACAAGACCGTGGTATATTTCGTCTGAGATTACAAAAAGACCCATCTCAGACAATTCGCAGAGAACATCTGTGTCAATAACCGCACCGGTTGGATTAGCGGGAGAATTTACTAGTATAGCCTTTGTTTTCTTACCGATATTTTTTCTCACCTCAGCAGGGTCAATCTTGTAACCATCGCTTTCGCAAACAGGTATTTTTTTTGTTACTCCCCTTGCAACACTTATTATCTGTGGATAGCATGCGTAATGGGGGTCTGTTATTAATATCTCATCGCCGGGATTAAGAATGGTCAGCATCGCCAGCAGAAGCGCGGACGAACTACCTATGGTTACTATCACTCTTTCATATCCCACTTCCACACCATATGTATTGCTGTAATCCTCCGCAATACTCTGACGAAGTTCATTGATTCCAAGGCTGCTTGTGTATTTTGTGTAGCCTTTTTCTATCCACTTTACGGCAGCTGAACATATTTCTTCTGGAGTATTGAAATCAGGTTCTCCCACCTCAAAATGGATGATATCTCGACCTTGGTTTTCAAGCTGTTTCGCCCTCTCAAGAATATCCATTACGTAGAAAGGCTCTATGTTTTTAACCAAGTCTGAAATCATATCGTGAAAGCAACCGGAAAATTGAGCAAAATAAAGAGTTAACTCTGTGCGGATACAAACCGCTCGTCAATCTGTTTTAAAAGAATATCTTTTTTAAGCCGCCCCAATCTGTCAAAAAACAGTATACCATCAAGGTGGTCTATCTCATGTTGAAGAACTCTCGACAGCATTCCCTCCGCATCAATAGTGAAACGCTTACCTTCTCTGTCAAGAGCAGATACACTTATATGGTTTCTTCGTCTTATGTTCTCATAAAAACCGGGTACGCTGAGACAACCTTCTTTACCAATCTGAGATCCTCTAGAAGAAACAATTTCGGGATTTATTAGTTCATAGAACTCCTTTCTGTTCTCTTCAGGCAAAGGCACATCAACAACAAGAATCCGGATGTTTCTGCCAATCTGAGGAGCAGCAAGTCCAACCCCGTGAGCATCGCGCATGGTCTGTACCATATCATCCAGAAGACATTTTATGTCTTCGTCAAGCTTCTTTACGGGTAAGGATTTTTTCTTTAACGCCGGGTTGGGATAAACAAGGATATCAAGTACAGGCATCTGAAAGAAGAAGTGTTAGCGATCCCCTGCTGAAACCTATCACTTATCACTGTGTTTTTCTGTAAGTTTCGGGGCAAGCCAGTTGCTTACTTTGAACAAAGGGAGGGTTTTTTGGCCAATATATATTTTCTCGCCAGTTCTGGGATTTCTTCCCTCATAAGGCTCGTAGTTTTTTGTAAAGAAACTTCCGAAATGTCTTATCTCTATTCTTTCTCCATCGCTAAGCATTCGTGCCATAGCGTCAAGCATTACATCAAGAATCTTTTTGGATTCCACAGGATTAATATTAAATTTCTGCGAAAGCTGCTTTTCTATATCTGATTTTTTCATAGCGCCCTAGGAAATCAGCAGTACCAGACCTTAGAGGCTCACTCTAAATATTTTGAAGCGATTTGTCAAGAATCTTGCAGCTTCATAAAAAAGTTCTCAATACGCAAGATTCGGGCGGAGCCATCTTTCCGCCTGCTCAAAATTGATTTTCTTTCTCTCCGCATAGTCCTGAACCTGATCCTTCAGTATTTTTCCAAGAGAAAAATACCTGGACTGGGGATGAGCTATATAAAAACCAGAAACCGAACTCGGAGGATTCATGGCAAAACTTTCTGTAAGGGATACTCCCGTGTGCTCTTCCGCTTCGAGAAGGTCCCAGAGAATCTCTTTTTCCGTATGGTCAGGGCAGGACGGGTAGCCCGGAGCAGGTCTTATTCCTCTGTATTTTTCATTTATCAACTCTTCAGGGCTAAGTTTTTCTTTTTTACCGTATCCCCAGAGATCTCTTACTTTTTTATGGATCATTTCAGCAAGGGCTTCAGCTATTCTATCTCCCAGCACACTTGCCATGATTGAATTGTAATCATCGCCTTTTTCCTTAAAATCTCCCGAAAGCCTCTCAACCCCTTCTCCCGCAGTTACTACAAAGCCACCCATATAATCTTCTCTGCTTGAAGCTTTCGGCGCTATAAAATCGGAAAGACAGTAATAGTATCCCTGTTTAGAACGCATCTCCTGTTGTCTTAGGAAATGAAAGATAGCCAAAACCTGCTTTTCAGAGTCATAGATTTCAACGTCGTCTCCAACACTGTTTGCTCGGAAAATTCCGACAACCGCACGGGGGGTAAAAATTTTCTCCAAAATTATCCGTTTAAGAAGCGTCTGACCATCCCGGTAAAGTTTTTTCGCCTCACCTCCCCTTTTAGGATGTTCAAGTATCTTGGGAAATACTCCCTTAAGCTCCCACGCCCAGAAAAAAGGAGACCAGTCTATATAACCGGCAACTTCTGCAAGAGAGATATTGTCAAAGACAAAAACCCCAAGCCGCTCTGGAGATGATATTGTCAGCTTTTCCCAATCACTCGGAAAAGCTTTTTCTCTAGCGTCTTTTATGGGAGTATACTCCACTTGACTTCTAGCTCCCTCAAAACGTTGTCTCTGCTCCAAATTGCTCTTTTCAAGCTCCTCCACATAAAGTCGGGCTCTCTGCGGATTCATTATATTGTTACAAACACCCACAACAAGAGAAGCATCGGATACGTGGTCAACTATGCCACTATACTCAGGAGCTATCTTTATCGCCGTGTGAGCCCTGCTTGTTGTTGCACCTCCAATAAGTAGAGGAATACTAAATCCTTCCCTCTGCATTTCTTTTGCGTTATACACCATTTCATCAAGAGAAGGTGTGATCAATCCGCTTAATCCTATAAAATCCGCTTGATGCTCTTTTGCAACTTTAAGTATCTTTTCGCAAGGAACCATTACCCCTAAATCTATTATTTTATAGTTATTGCAACCCAGAACCACGGACACTATATTTTTTCCTATATCGTGAACATCTCCTTTTACTGTAGCTATAACAAACTTTCCTTTTTCTGTCCCACCTACAGTTTTTTCCTGATCCATAAAGGGCTGAAGATACGCGACAGCTTTTTTCATTACTCTTGCACTTTTCACCACCTGAGGAAGAAACATCTTACCACTACCAAAAAGATCACCGACTACCTTCATCCCATCCATAAGAGGCCCTTCGATAACCTTAAGCGGGGTTTCGTACTTAACCCTAGCTTCTTCGGTGTCAGCGGCTATGAAATCCCCTACACCATTTACAAGAGAGAACTCAAGACGCTTTTCAACCTCAAGCTCTCTCCACCGCTTAGTTTCTTTTTCAGCACCCGTGGATTTCACTCCTTCAAAACGTCTAGCATATTCAACAAGACGTTCTGTAGAATCGGAACGACGGTTAAGAAGCACATCTTCCACTCTTTTTAGAAGTTCAGGGTCGATATCGTCATAAACAGTGAGCATTCCCGCATTCACTATCCCCATGTCAAGACCGGCTTTTACAGCGTGGTAAAGAAATGCGCTGTGCATCGCTTCACGCACGAAGTTGTTTCCTCTAAAAGAAAAAGATATATTGCTTACCCCACCGCTTGTAAGCGCTTTGGGACAGGATTTCTTTATTTCCTTTACGGCTTCAAAAAAATTCACGGCATAGGAATTGTGTTCCTCGATACCAGTTGCTACCGTTAAAATATTGGGATCAAAAATTATGTCGCAGGGATCCATCCCAACTTCTTCGGTTAATATGCGGTAGGCCCTTCTGCATATTTCTACCTTGTCTTTTTTTGAGGTAGCTTGGCCTTTTTCATCAAAAGCCATCACCACAACCGAAGCACCATAACGCATTGCCGTTCTTGCCTGCTCGCAGAAAATCTGTTCTCCTTCCTTAAGACTTATGGAATTCACAATGCATTTACCTTGAATACATTTAAGCCCCCGCTCAATAACAGACCATCTAGAGCTGTCTATCATTACAGGAATCCTAGTCACCTCAGGTTCTGAAGCTATAAGATTAAGAAAACGTTCCATACAGCTTTCAGAGTCAAGAAGTCCTTCATCAAAATTAACATCTATTATGTTCGCTCCGTTTTCCACCTGTTGAAGAGCTATTGAAACGGCTCCTTCAAAATCTCCTTCCTTTACAAGCCTTGCAAACTTGGGAGACCCGGTCACATTTGCTCTTTCTCCAACCATTATGAAAGGCCCTTCTGACTCGGAGGATATGTTAAGGGATTCAAGACCGCTCAATCTGGTCATGTCTTTGTTGCAGGGAGTTTCTCTTGGTGGAATATCTCTGAGTTTTTCCACCACCATCTTTATGTGCTCCGGAGTAGTACCGCAGCATCCGCCTACTATGTTGAGAAAACCACTCTTTGCAAAATCCAGAAGGAAAGTGGAAGTGATATCTGGTGTTTCGTCGTATCCAGTTTCACTCAAGGGATTGGGAAGTCCGGCATTCGGGTAGCAGCTTATGCGGCAGTCAGCTATTCGTGAGAGCTCTTCAATATAAGGACGCATATCTTCTGCACCTAGTGCGCAGTTTATCCCAACGCTGAAAGGTTTTGCATGACGAACCGAATTCCAAAAAGCCTCTATTGTCTGTCCCGAAAGCGTTCGACCAGAACGGTCCGTTATGGTGACAGAAAGCATGATCGGAATTCTTTCCCCATCATGTTCATCGAAAAAGGCTTCAATGGCATACATGGCTGCTTTTAGATTCAGGGTGTCAAAGATGGTTTCGGGTAGAAGTATATCCACCCCTCCTTCAACAAGGGCTTCTGTCTGCTCACGGTAAGCTTCTACGAGTTGATCAAACGAAATCGCCCTGTATGAGGGGTCGTTAACGTCAGGGGAAATTGAGGCTGTTTTATTAGTCGGACCCAGTGCTCCAGCCACAAAACAGAGCCGCTCGGGATTTTGTTCCATAAAATCAGAAGCCGCTTTTTTTGCGATTTTGGCCGACTCAAGATTAAGGGTTCTTACCCAGTTCTCAAGTCCATAATCAGCCTGAGCTACTGAAGTAGAGTTAAAGGTATTGGTTTCAACTATATCGCATCCAGCTTCAAAATATTCCCTGTGAATTTTGTATATAATTTCAGGTTTTGTAAGGGAAAGAAGATCATTATTACCCTTTAGGTCCGCCGGGTGATCAGAGAATAATTCCCCCCTGAAATCCTCTTCCTGGAGGTTTTCCCTCTGAATCATTGTTCCCATAGCGCCGTCGAAAAAAACTATTCTTTTTTGCGCAACGGACTCAAGCAAAGCGTGGGGTTTATTGGAGTTGTTTTCTGTACTCATAAGTCGCTTGCCTCACTAAGAGGTCTAGTATTTTCTTATTTCAACTGACAAATGCCGCTTTGTGGAAACAAGTAAAAACACAGAATCTACCACCTGTCTCTAAGTTCTCTTAACTTTATGAAAACTGCCATAGGATCATTTTCCAGAGACCGGTCCTTTTCTATTATTGCATCCACAACTGCAGGGTTATCAATTCTCATAAAGGGATTATAGGTTCTCTCCTCCCCCAGGGTTGAACGGGGGAACTTGTCCTCTGGAATCTCTTTAAGTTTTCTCTTCGCATCTTTATTTTCTGGATTAAGCTTAAGAGTAAACTTGAGGTTGGTTTCTGCATAGTCATGACCACAAAACATTCTAAGTCTTCCGGGAAGACAAGAAAGCTTAAAAGCAAAAGTTTCATAGAGATCCTCCGCTTTTCCTCTAAACCTTACGTTCCCACACCCTGAAACAAAGGCTGTATCACCAAGAAAAATATTGTCCCCAATTATAAATGATATATGTTCTGGACAGTGTCCCGGAGTATGAATTACATCAATCCGTTGCTTTCCGAAGTCTACCTTGTCTCCTTCCTCTACTCCCTCGCTTCTTGGAGCCACATAGTCAAGAGCGCTCGTATGAATAAGTATTTTTGAAGAAAGAAAAACCTTCGTTATAGGGTTGTTTCCGTAAATGTGATCTGGGTGCGCGTGAGTATTCAATACGTATTTCACCCTGTAATCCATTTTTCTTATGATTTTTAGAACAGTGACCGGATCAAGTGGGTCTATTACCACACATTCTCCGGTTTCCTCACACGCCACCAAGTAATTGTAGTTGCTATCACTTTCACCGACCCTGAAACCGTGTATTGAGAATCCGTTTTCGCTAAGCACTTTCATACAGATCTCCTTCAATTTTTGTGTGAAAGTGTACCTGAAAGCCTCACTGCGAATAAAAATCAGAGTTGCATATCGAAGAACAAACCAAGCAAAGACCTCTTTAAATATACAGCATACAAAACGCGGAATTTCGTTGACATCAAAAGCTATTAGGGTAATTTTTACTCCCGATTGACCTTGCGGAGACACAATGGGTTTTGTAGAATCTCTCAAATGTAAAGAATGCGGTGAGTTTTATCCTAAAGAACCGAAGCATGTATGCGAAATGTGTTTCGGTCCTCTCGAAGTCGTATACAACTATGATGAGATAAAAAAACATATCTCGAGAGAAAAAATAATCTCTCGCTCGCAGACTATATGGAGATACAGGGAACTTCTTCCAGTCGATTCTGAGCCTACTCTCGGAACTCAAGTGGGATACACTCCTCTTGTACGGACCAGAAATCTGGCTGAAGCACTAGGGGTTTCGGAAGTCTACGTGAAAAACGACGCGGTCTGCTATCCCACCCTTTCTTTTAAAGACAGAGTTGTGTCCGTAGCTCTTTCAAAAGCAAGGGAGTTTGGATTCAGTACAACTGGATGTGCATCCACGGGAAATTTAGCAAACTCTGTATCTTCTATTTCCGCCGCCGGAAATCTTAAAAGCTTCATATTGATTCCACACGACCTTGAACAGTCAAAAATACTTAACACCATAGTCTATGGAGCAAATCTTATAGGCGTAAAAGGCACTTATGATGACGTTAACAGGCTCTGCAGTGAAATCGCCAACAAATACAACTGGGCATTTGTGAATATAAACATGAGGCCGTATTATTCCGAAGGATCCAAGTCATATGCGTTTGAGGTAATGGAACAACTTGGATGGAAAGCCCCAAAGCACATAGTAGTTCCAATGGCGAGCGGCTCTCTTCTTACCAAGATATGGAAAGCAATAAAGGAATTTGAACTGCTTGGAATCGTAGAGCCTCAAGGTTCAAAAATATATGGCGCTCAGGCAACGGGATGTTCTCCTATATCAACCGCATTTAAAAACAACTGGGAAATGTTCAAACCGGTAAAACCGAACACTATAGCGAAATCTCTTGCTATTGGAACTCCAGCCGACGGTTACTATGCAATGAACATAATAAGGGAAAGTGGCGGAGCGGCGGAGGACGTGAGCGATAAGGAAATAGTAGAAGCGATAGAACTTCTAGCTAAAACTGAGGGCATCTATACGGAAACCGCAGGCGGAGTAACTCTTGGAGTAACCAAAAAACTTATAGACAACGGAAAAATTCCCCGCAATGAACCAATTGTGGTATCTATAACAGGAAACGGTCTTAAAACTCAGGACGCTGTTGAAGAAAGTCTTAGAAAGCCCGAGGTCATAGGTCCCACTCTTGAAGATTTTGAAGAACTCTATAAGAAGTAAAAAACTATGGTGTTACGTGGTATAGTCATAAATATTAATAGAGACAAAAAAGAAATTTGAACAAACCAAGGGAGAAACAGGAGAAAAACATGGTATCGGTAAGAATTCCAACACCCCTTAGAAAACTCTCAGGAGACAGAGACGAACTTGACATAGGAGCATCTACGGTATCTGCTCTCATAGAAGAACTGGAGAGCGAATGTCCCGGTATGAAGAACAGACTCTGTGATGAGGGTGGCAAGGTAAGAAGATTCATAAACATCTATGTTAACAATGAAGATATAAGGTTCCTTGACGGAGTGGAGACAGAACTTAACGACGGAGACATAGTATCAATTATTCCAGCAATTGCCGGAGGATAGATTTACGGCAGTAAAAGCTAGCTAATATAATGTAATGCTTTATATTCAGCGGACTAAATTCTTTATTTTATTGAAGTATTTTTCAATTAGAGGCTCTTTTCTTTCGTTATAGCTTCCGGCAAATTCTTTTAAAGCTTCTTTCTGTTTTCTTGTAAGCTTCTGCGGTATCACAACTTTTATCAAAACATATTGATCTCCAAGGCTCCCGGATTCTACATCCACAAGTCCTTTTCCTCTAAGCCTGAAAGTCTGTCCCGGCTGTGTTCCGGCGGGAATTTTCATTTTGGTGGTGCCCTTTAGAATAGGAACATCCACTTCATCTCCAAGAGCCGCCTGGGTAAAGCTTATCAAGAAATCACATACTATATCGTTTCCGTCTCTTCTGAAAATGGGATGTTCCTTTACACTGACCTGTATGTACAAATCTCCTGGGGGACCTCCTTGAGCTCCAGGTTCACCTTCCCCCCTTATCACGAGCCTCATTCCACTGGAGATACCAGCAGGTATATTGACGCTTACGACTTTTTCTGTATATGAGAGTCCAGAGCCTCTACAACTGTTACAAGGGTTTGTTATGATCTTTCCACTTCCTCCACATGAAGAACACCCCTGACTTATTGAAAACGGACCTTGGGAAAACGCAACGGACCCCCGCCCCCCGCAACGGTCACAAATGGATTCTCCTCCAACTCCGGCTCCCGAACCGGAACAATCATCGCAGAGTTTCCGCTTTCTAATTTTTATCTCTTTCTGCGTACCAAATGCGGCTTCGTCAAAATCTACCTCGAGGTCATGCTGCAGACTCGCTCCTTGTCGAGCTCTGCGTCTTCCCGTTCCTCCTGTAAAAACATCATCAAAGAGGTCTCCAAAAATGTCCCCGAACCCTGAGAAACCACCACCCATGCCATCACTCGAGATATGGCCAAAACTGTCATAGCGCGCCCTTTTATTCCTATCGTTAAGTACTTGGTATGCTTCGTTTATTTCCTTAAATTTCTCTTCAGCGTTCTTATCTCCAGGATTGCGGTCTGGGTGATATTTAAAGGCAAGTTTCTTGTAGGAGTTTTTTATATCTTCAGGAGAAGCGTTTTTTGTAACACCTAGAATTTCGTAGTAATTATTAGCCATTATAGAATAGTGGGGCGAATTTTTTTATAAGTCTGTTTACTGTTTACTCAGGGTTTTTCTCAATACCCTGAGACACAGAAACCATTGAGGGTCTAAGCAATCTTCCATTAAGAAGATAGCCTTTCTGGATTTCTGAAATTATAGCTCCGTTCTCGTGAGTTTCTGAGTATTCTCTATAGACAGCTTCGTGGTAATTGGGATCAAAACTGGTTCCTTGGCCTGATTCTATCAGAGTAACACCGAAGTTTTTGAGTCCTGCCAGAAATTGTGTATGGACGAGCCTTATTCCATCAAGAAAAGCTATAAAATCCGTTTTTTCGCCATGTAACCCTTCAGAAAGTTCAATGGCTCTTTCAATGTTGTCCAGAACGGAAAGGAACTCCTTTAACTTCTGTGCATTTCCAAAATCAAGTATTTCCTGTTTTTCTTTGGCAAGTCTTTTTTTATAGTTATCAAAATCAGCCGAGAGCCTGATATACTTTTCCTTAAGAGCTTCGAATTCTGCGGAAATATCCTCGTCAGCTTTTTTCTCTGTTTTATCAGTATCGACAGAAGGCAATTCAAGCTCTTTTGAGTCTTCTATAGCATCTTTCTCATCAATATCCGCAATCGTGTTTTCACTCATTCCATTATGTCTCCATTAACTCTTTTTGTAACCATTCTAGCCGTATAATTCACAAGAGGGATGATTTTCGAATAGTTCATTCGTATGGGACCAAACACGCCTAAGCTTCCATAGCTATTTCCTTTGTAGTAAGGTGCAGCCACAAGGCTAAAACCGTGAGGCATTCCTTTTTCTGAACCTATAAAGACCTTTGAACGCCCGTCCCTTACAACAGACTTCAGAAGGCTTGAGAGAAGTTTTTGGTCTTCAAGTATTTCAATTATAGTTCTATAAAGAGTAGAATCTCCAAAGTTTATAGATTCAATAACAGAAACTTTCCCCTCCACAAATATTCCCGCCTTTCTTTCCTTTTCAAAAAGTTCACTGCTTATCCTGAGCACTTTTTCAAGAATTTCATTGTACTCGGTGGTGGTTCTCTTGATTTTTTCGAGAACAACCTCGCGCACCTGTTCAATTGTAAGGCCCAAAATCAGCCGATTAAGATAACCTCCTATTCTCTGGACTTGGGAATCCTGGATGGGTTTGGCAAGCCTAACATAGGTCTTCTCCGTAAGTCCACCTTCAAACACTAAAAAGATGAGACACTCCTTCTGTCCCATCTTCAGAAGCTTCGCGGATTTAACCCTCAAAGTATTTCTTTGAGGAAGCATCGCAAGACCCGCAAGTTTCGTACAGTCAGAAAGTATTGAACTTGTAGCACTCATTACGTGATCAAGTGTGCCATCAATTCTCTCATATTTGTTCTCAAGAAACTGGAGGTCAGAATCCGATGAGTTCTCCACGCACAGGATGTTCTCTACGTAATAATTTATTCCTTCCTCCGTAGGAATCCTACCCGAAGAAATGTGACTCTGGGCTAAAAATCCCGCTTCCATAAGTGAATTAAGCCCTTGGCGAACAGTGGCCGGAGACCATTTTATATTGTATTTCGATATAAGGGTTGCAGAACCTATGGGATTCGTAGTTTCAATGAAGTGGTCTACTACATAACCGAGAAAAGCCCTGTTCCTTGGAGAAATTGGCTGTGTCATAATATTTTTGAAATATAATTTCCGTCTGCTAGCTTGTCAACGGGATGAGAAGCAAATTCTGTGCATGGAAAAGCAGACTATAAACTTGTTGCCAAAAATAATAAAACCAGTGCGCCAATTCAGCATTGTAACATTTTACGTACGCGGTATTAAAATATATTTGAAGCCATTTGCCTAAATCTTTTTTCTGCTTTTCTTACACTTTAGCTCGTGTCTGCAGAATTTCCCTGAGCTTTATCAATAACAAACTCCATTCTATTTATAGCAAAAGCTACAAAAGCAAAAATCCGGCGGTTAGAGGCGTTCTTTATTATTTTGACGATATAGCAATTATAAATATAATTACTCCGAAATGGAGAGATTTGATCTTACAGTTATAGGATCTGGTCCCGGAGGATATATATCGGCGATAAGGGCCGCGCAAATGGGAATGAAGGTTGCGGTCGTTGAGCGGGACAAGCCGGGAGGGGTATGTCTTAACTGGGGGTGTATACCTTCAAAAGCAATTCTCAAGTGCGCTGAGATGTACTCTCACTTTCTTAACTCAAAAGATTACGGAATTATCCATAATGGACTTTCCTTTGACTACTCGGAAGTAATAAAAAAAAGCAGAAAAGCCTCTGAGTCTCTTAACAGAGGTGTAGCAGGACTTTTCAAGAAAAACAAGATCACTCTTATAAATGGCACTGGAAGGCTTACGTCAAAGCATGGCGTTTCCGTTACCGGGAAAGAACCGCAGGATATAGAGAGTGAGCGTATCCTTCTTGCCACGGGCTCTGTCCCAAGAACTTTACCCGGCCTTGAGATCGACGGAAAAACAGTAATGACAAGTGATGAGGCGATAATGCACACTGAGGTTCCCAACTCCGTAGTAATAATAGGCGGAGGATATATAGGAATGGAGTTTGCCTATGTCTACAACTCTTTTGGCAGCAAGGTAACCATAGTAGAGATGGAGAAACAGATTATGCCAGGGGCCGACGAGGAAGTAGCCAGAGAAGCGAAAAAGATATTTGAAAAACAAGGCATGAACATTCTTAACGAGACTGTATACAAATCTCTTAAGAAAACCTCAGGTTCTGCAACTTTAACTGTAGAAAATACAGTTTCAGGCAAACAGACTATGCTAAAGGCGGATATGGTTCTTGTGTCTGTCGGAAGAAGAGCCATAGCAAATGCCGCACCTACCTCTTTTGCTTTTTATGATAAAGGCGAAAGTATGGGTCTTGAAGATGTAGGAATTGAACTTGATGAAAGAGGGTTCATCAAAACAGATGAAGATTATATGACCACCTGCTCCAATATCTATGCAATCGGAGATGTGATTGGAGGTCCTATGCTCGCACACAAAGCTTCTGAGGAAGGAGTTGTTGCAGTAGAACGAATGAAGGGAATAGACTCTAAAGTGCATTATAACTCAATTCCCGGATGCGTTTATTGTCAGCCGGAAGTGGCGATGATCGGTCTTACGGAGAACCAGGCAAAAGACCAAGGTTATGAGATAGATATAGGAAAATTTCCTTTCAGAGCTGTAGGAAAAGCGGTCGCGGTAGGAGAAACAGAAGGCTTTGTAAAAATGATTTTTGACTCAAAGACAAAAGAACTTCTTGGAAGCCATATAATAGGCCACGGAGCAACCGAGATGATTGCAGAAATCGGAGTGGCTAAAACCTTAGAGACAACACCCTACGAAATAGCTACTACGCAACACGCCCACCCCACACTTTCAGAAGCTGTCATGGAAGCGGCTCTTGATGCACTTGGAAGGGTAAGAAACTTCTGAAGCCCAAGAGTTTCACTACTGCACCAATGAGTACAATAGATATATATAAACTCGGTACGGTTCCCTACGGAAAGGCTCTTAGGTACCAGGAAAACCTTCTCACAAGAAGAATTGCCGAAGAAATACAGGATTCACTTATTCTGCTTGAACACCCGCCAACGATAACTACTGGCAGGAAGGGAAACAGTGAAAACCTGCTTGTAAGAAAGCAATATCTTGAAAAACATGGAATTTCTTTCATACACGCATCAAGAGGAGGAGACATAACTTTTCATGGTCCAGGACAGATAGTGGGCTATCCTATACTGAACCTAAAGAATCACGGTATGGATATACGCAGACACTTAAGAAATATTGAAGAAGTAGTAATCCAGACGCTTGAGGATTTTCACATTGAGGGTAGAAGGGTAGATGGAGTTACCGGAGTTTGGGTAAAAAGGAGCAAAATAGCATCCATAGGAATAGCTATAAGAAAGTGGGTGACTTACCACGGATTTGCTCTTAACGTCAGTACGAATCTCAATTACTTTGACCTAATACTCTCCTGCGGAATAACAGACGTGAAAATAACATCTATAGGAAACTGGCTTGGGGACAAAGAGAATATTAAAATTGATACAGTTGCTGGGTCCCTCATAAAAAATTTTATGGGTGTTTTCGGTTTTAAAAATTTCACCCTTAAGAATGAAAAAGATATAAATTAAAGATTCAGGGAATCAAGACCGGAAATAAGAATATGTCAGAAGAAAGAATTCAGAGATTTAGAAAATTACTTGAGAAAAACCCCTCAAATCCCCTTATTTACTACAGTCTTGCAAATGAATATTTTAAGCTCCAACTTTATGAAAAGACTATAGAAACAATAAATGCCTACCTTGAACTTAAAAACGATGAAGGGGCCGCTTACAGAATGCTTGGTCATTGCTACACTGAACTTGGAATGGAAGACAGAGCAAAAGATTCCTATGAAAAAGGCATCCGCGCAGCATTACAACATGGTCATCCAGATATGGCAGAAGAATTTCGCGATTGTATAGAATCAATAGACCTTTAGCCTCTAGTCCGCAAGCAGATTCCACTCAATCAGTACTGAACCTATAACGATAAAAGCAATTCCTGTAATTCTCATTGGCCCCGGTGTTTCACCCAGAAATAGATAAGCGTAGATTGCCGTGAACATGGGAAAAGTAGCTATTATAGCGATAATTTTTGACGTGTCGGCCATATCAAGAGCAGTAAAATAAAGAAAAAGTCCTATCAATCCCCCAATTATTCCTGACAAAAGTATCCAAAAAAGTGTTCGGCTGTCGACATTAACGACCTCAACGAATCTGCCTGTCATCAGCGTTAAAAACACCAGACACAAGGCAGTGAAAACAAACCTTATGGTAATGACAGTAAATGGAGAAGCATCCTTTAGACTTAGTTTTTCAAAGATCGGATTAATTCCGAATATCATTGCTACGAGAAAAGCAATTAAAGTAGCCTTCATATCTACCCTCCTTAAGCGTAACAGCACATGTATCAGACAATGATTTTGTCTTTCCGCATATATTAGCAGTTTTTCCCACGTTTTTCAGAACTTAACTTCATCTATAAAAAGGTAAATTATTTCCATACACATCCAAACTTTGCATCATTCAGACAGAACAAGGATATTTACTCCAGACAAATGAAAATCTCGAGAAAAACAATCTGCATAGTTGCTGACGATATGTTTTTCTCGTCAAAGATTGAAACCATCGCCAGAAACATAGGTATTAATACGGTAAAAGTGAAAAATCGAGAGGAACTTCAAAAAAAAACCGAAGGGGTAAGCCTTGACCTCGTAATTATTGACCTTGTTTCAAAGAAAATTGATTCAGAAGAGGCTTTTACAAAATTTAAAAAATCTTCAGAACATAAAAAAACTTTCTGTATAGGATATCTTCCACATGTAGAACTTGAGATTGCCAGCAAATTCAAAGAAAAAGGAGTGGACTTGGTGATCCCAAAATCTAAATTTTCCCGACAAGCAAGTACTATAATTAAAAAGTATTTGAAACCGGGGTGAATCCAAACTCAACTCCATTTATATACGTTTAAATATCATTGCGAAAAACTTGCCCTCCCTTGGAAGCCTTCAGAAATTTACACTCCCTTTTTACTTGCCGCTCAATCCTCAATCAAGCTTGACAATAAAACGGGCAATAATGATAATGTTTCAGAAATTTTCTTTCCCAAAACCAGGATAGCGACTTATGTCAGACGACCAACCCAAAATATGGTTCAATGGAGAAGTAGTACCTTGGAATGAAGCAAACGTACATGTACTTACCCATACTCTGCACTACGGTCTAGGCGCATTTGAAGGTATAAGAGCATATAAATGTTCTAACGGAAAATCGGCCGTTTTAAAACTTACCGAACACATTCAAAGGCTTTACTCCTCAGCGCATGTCGCTGGCATAGAAATTCCATACGCGATTGAGACCCTTTGCTCCGCGGTGGTGGATATTCTGCGCGAAAACGAACTTGAAGAAGCTTACATCAGACCAATAGTTTTTATTGGACCAGGGAAAAAAGGGATACTTCCTGGAGATAACGTCATAAACGTTGCCATAGCCGTATGGCCATGGGGAACATATCTGGGAGATGATGCAATCACCAACGGTATCAGGGCAAAGATATCTTCATTTACAAGAATGAATATCAACTCTTTTATGACCAAGGCCAAGATATGTGGGAATTACGTAAATTCTGTAATGGCTAGGCAGGAAGCCGCCGACCTAGGCTTTGACGAAGGAATACTGCTCGACTCAGAAGGTTACGTAGCTGAAGGAAGTGGAGAAAACATCTTTATCGTCAGAAACGGGACTTTGAAAACGCCCCCTTTAACTTCTATACTGGAAGGAATAACTAGAAAATGCGTTCTGGATTTGGCGGAAGATGAGAATATACCAGTAAAAGAACAGTGTTTCACAAGAGACGAGCTTTACATTGCAGATGAGGCTTTTTTCACCGGTACCGCCGCTGAAGTAACACCTATCAAGGAAGTTGATAACAAGAAGATAGGATCAGGAAAACCTGGAGATATAACAAAGAAACTTCAGAAAAGGTATTTTGCTGTAATAAAAGGAGAGGATGCAAAATTTGAGCACTGGCTTGACTACATCCCGTAAAAATATTCTCTCCTCAAGCATACATCAACCAACGAAAACCTATCTTTTCATAATATAGTTGACTACAGTTCTCACGCCGAACCCCGTCGCCCCATATTGATACCAATCCGAAGGTTTTTCCACATAGGACGGACCAGCTATATCTATATGGACCCATGGAACCTCCGAGACAAAATTCTCAAGAAAAAGCGCCGCCGATATAGCCCCACCCCATCTGCCGCCGATATTTTTAACATCAGCTATACGGCTTCTTATTCCTTCTCTTAACTCTGAATCAAGAGGAAGTTCCCACATCTTTTCTCCCACATCGCGTGCAGAGTTTAGAATCGAGTTTACAAGATTCACATTATTACCCATAACCCCGGCATTGTGAAGACCAAGTGCGACTATACAGGCGCCTGTAAGCGTTGCTAGGTCCACTATTTCTGAAACTCCCAGGCGGACTGCGTAACTTAGCGCATCGGAAAGCGCCACACGGCCTTCGGCGTCTGTGTTTATTATTTCTATCGTCTTGCCATTGAGAGCAGTTACAACATCATCTGGTTTGTAGGCCGAAGCCCCTGTCATGTTTTCAGTAGCCGGGATAATGCCATGAACGTTAACGTCTGGAGTCAACTTTCCTAAAGCCTTTATGGTTCCTAGCACAACTGCAGCACCAGACATATCCATTTTCATCGTTCTCATACTATCTGCAGGCTTAAGGCATAGCCCTCCCGAATCAAAAGTTATTCCCTTACCAACAATAGCAATTTTTTTGGAAGACTTTCTGGGAGGTGAGTAGGAAAGATGAATAAATCTTGGGGGCTCGCTACTTCCAAAAGAAACCGCCGAGAGTCCTCCCATTCCCATTTCCCTTATCTCTTCCCTGTCAAGAATCTTACAGTTTAGGTACTCCGACTCTTTGGAAATCGAAAGCGCATGTTCTGCAAGAACTGATGGTGTAAGGATATTAGGAGGATCATTTACAAGGTCTCTTGTGAATGACACACCTCTTGAAATTGCGCTGGCTTCCACAGCTTCTTTGTCAAAATAATTGGCGGAAATTTTTCTTGACGTTACACATACCTTTTTCAAACGATTTTTCTTTCTTCCTGAGGATTTAAATTTTCCATACTCATAGGCACCGCAAGCCATACCTTCAAGAAAAACCTTAAGGAACTTTCTGTCCACGTTAGAAAAATCAACAGAAATCGTGCTAGAGTGATTCCCGACTCTTCCAACTACGATGTTTGCAGCACGAAAAGCTTCAAGCGACCCGAAATCTTCTTTCTTCCCCAGTCCCAAGAGAAGAACTGTTTTCGTACTGAAATCACCCGGGGTATCAACAAGAATCGTCTTTCCAAAACTGCCTTTAAAATCAGATAACTTAATCTTATCTGAAAGAAACCCTCCGAGTCTCTCATCAATTCTTCTAGCGGCAGCAGGAAGCCTCTGTTTTTCATAACAGAAAAAAACAATTGAATCCGATTCAAGATCGGCAACATTATCTTTTATCAGAAGAAATTCCATTCTTTCACCACTTAATCCAGATTTTAAAACACTGCTAAAATATTGATCTTTTATTCTACACTACCAGTCCCTAGTAAAACAAAATTTTTGAGCTTGAGCGCATAGTTTTTTCTATAAACCATCTTCTAAACAAAGACAGAACATATAAAATTTTAGCCGGTTCATATATGGAAATGCAGCTAAAGCCCAAACCCCTGTCATTGACTCTAAACGGAGAAAACAATCCAGGCTCTACCCAGCATACATATCACCTTCTATTCAATGTAGGAAGATGAAGTGTTTTTCCAACGAAGTCTTTTAATATTGCTTGTTTTTAAATATGCTTTAACCAACTTATCCAGCTAGAAAAGAGAAAATCTCTACATGATCCAAGAAGGAAGAATGACCAATCACCTGATGGACATAATACGTATAGACAGTCCATCAAGGAAGGAAAAGAATGTCGCCCTAAAACTTGAGAAAGACATGAAGGAACTTGGAGCCGAATGTTTTTACGATGATGCGGGAGACAAGGTTATAGGAAACACAGGCAACCTGATAGTAAAGCTTGCTGGAACGAAGAAAGATGCTCCGCCATTTTTTCTCTGCTCCCATATGGACACAGTAAGTCCTGGAGAAGCAATAAAACCCAGAGTGGAAAATGGTGTTATGAGAAGTGATGGCACAACGATACTTGGAAGCGACGATAAGAGCGGAGTATCAATAATAGTTGAGGTATTAAGAACTCTTAAGGAAAACAACATACCTCATTCGGATATAGAAGTTGCATTTACCATCTGCGAGGAAATCGGTCTTCTAGGAGCAAAGTTCCTTGAAGCTTCAAGTTTTAAAAGTCATTATGGAATAGTTCTTGATAGCAGTACCCCAGAGAGGCTTGTTCTTAGATGCCCGTGCTCTGATATCATGGATGTAAAAATATACGGCGTTGAAGCACATTCTGGACTTTGCCCTGAAAACGGAATAAGTGCTGTAGAGGTCCTAAGCGATGCAGTCTCAAATATGAACCTCGGAAGGATAGATCATGAAACGACTGCGAACATAGGAGAGATAAAAGGAGGTTCTGCGACAAACATAGTTCCCGGGCTCGTTGAGCTAAAAGCCGAAGCGCGAAGTCACAACGAAAAAAAACTTGACGCACAGATACAGCACATGCACGACTGCTTTGTGAAAGCCGCGCAAAGCAGAGAGATTATGCTAGACGGAGAAAAGTTAAATGCCAAGGCAGAAATTGAGATAAATCGGATATATCCGATAATGAATGTCTCCCCTCAGGCAACCGTAACGAAACTTGTACTAGGAGCTGTGTCAAACCTGCGCTACAACATAAAACTTCATACAAGCGGTGGAGGATGTGATGCAAACTATATAAATGAAAAAGGAATTGAATGCGTAAACCTAGGAACGGGAATGTATGAACTTCACACGATAAACGAGTATCTTCTGCTTGATGAATTTTACAAGTCAGCGGAGATAGTTCTTGAGACTGTAAAACTCCATTCAGAAAAAAACTGAATGATGAAGGCTTTAATTTTAGTTGATCACGGAAGCACCGTAGAAGAGGCAAACACCCTTCTTCAGGAAGTAGCTTACAGAGCGAGAGCTTACCCATACTCGCCATTCGATATGGTTGAGCACTGCCATATGGAACTTTGCTCCCCTTCAATAAAAGATGCTTTTTTTAAGTGCGTTAAAGCAGGCGCAAGCGACATAACGGTCCACCCGTATTTTCTCGCGCCAGGACGACACTCAAAATCCGATATACCCAGAATGGTGGCCGAAGCGGCCCGGGATTTTCCACATGTAAAATACAGGGTCACAGAACCGCTGGGACTTCATGAAAAGATAATAGAAGTCATATTTGAAAGATCGCTCTTATAATCCTCATATAAAACCTTATGAAAAAATATTCGGCCGTTCTTTTTGATCTTTTTGACACACTTGTCATTTTCAAACCATCCCTTCTACCAAAGGTAACGCTTAATGGAGAAACCTGGAATTCCACCGCGCAACACGTTTTCATACAGATGAAAAACAGCCTCGGTGAGATGGAATTTAAAGATTTTTACCCACCTTTTGTTGAAAGCCACAGAAAGCTCTTGGAATTGAGAAAAAAAGATTTAAAAGAATATCCGAACAGGAAAAGATTCGAGATATTCCTAGAGAAAACAGGCTTAAAGAAAGATGAAAAATTGATTGATAAATTCGTACACTCACATATGCAAAGCCTCTGTGGAGCCATGGTATATCCCGAGTATCACACGGAAATACTTTTCTACCTTAAGGAAAAGGGTTACAGACTCTCGATTGTCTCAAACTTTGATCACGCCTTCACAGCACGAAAACTGCTTGAAAAATTTGGGGTAAAGAATTTTTTTGAACACATAATTATTTCAGAAGAAGTGGGCTGGAGAAAGCCTCACAGGAAAATATTTAAATCTGCTCTTGAGAAACTTGGCGAGAGTCCATCAGACGTTGTTTTTATAGGGGATAATCCAGAGGCGGATATAATGGGGGCTTACAATTGCGGAATTGATTCCATATGGGTCAAGCGAGAAAACCAGTCCACCCATGTAGAACCAAGATTCACCATAGATAACCTAAAAGATCTGAAGCAGATAATCTAAAAAACGCTGTTTGAATGAAAAGGCTCAGCCGTACAGAAAAAAGACTTCCGACGATAAGAAGCACAGATAAGATAGCCACGATACAGGAAATGGTGGAGAAAAAATCTTCTCTTTACTCAGATAAGATCGCATATTCCATAAGAAAAAAAGACCTGTCCGTAAGCCACTTTACTTTCAGAAAAGTTTTCATGCTCTCCGGCAAATTCTCAGCCCATCTAAAGACTCTTGGCGTTAGGAAGGGAGAACATGTAGCCATTGTAGGGGAAAACAGCCCCCTGTGGATGATCTCATACTTTGCAACAATCTGGGCAGGAGCCATAGCAGTCCCCCTTGACTCAAGAGCAACAAGAGAACACATAATACAAGTGCTCGGTCTTTCAGACTCAAGATTTCTTATAGCTTCAAGCAGTTTCGCGGATATTCTGAAAAACACTGCGAGGGTTGAGTGTTTGATACCCATGGATAAAATCCTTAAAATCCCGGAAGACACTGAAACCGTACCCATGGAAAAATCAGAACCCCAAGACATCGCTGATATAGTTTTCACTTCTGGGACCACTGGTAATCCTAAAGGTGTGATGCTCTCCCACTCAAGCATAATGTCTAACTTGGAGGCAGTGTACAGTGTTTTTCCCATAACAGAAAAAGACGTGGCTTTTTCAATACTGCCCATTCATCATGTATATGAAAGAATTGTTGGAATACTACTGTCTTTTTACTGTGGACAGGAGGTTTTTTTCGCAAGAAGCATAAAGCCAAGAGAAATGCTTTCTGACCTTAAAGCCGCAAGACCTTCAGTGTGGATTAACACCCCTCTAATACTTGAGAAACTGCTTCAGAGAATTGAACGGGCTAAAAAGAAGAATTTTCTGACAAGATCTCTGCCTTTGAGGTTCTTCGGAAAAATGGCAAAGAAACGCTTGGGGCTTGACCGTCTCAAATTTATCGTAAGTGGCGGAGCTGCCCTTTCAGAAACGGTTGCCAAAGGGCTTGAAAAATATCAATTTCCTTTGCTTCAGGGGTATGGAATGAGTGAAACATCCGCAGTTATATCCGCAAACCCATTTTTTAAACCGAAAAACACAAGCGGCGGAATGGTGTTTGAAAACAGTGAGGTTGAGATAAGAGATGCAAACACCGAAGGAATCGGAGAAATATGCGTAAGGGGTCCAAGCGTAATGAACGGTTACTATAAAAACCCCAGTGCGACAAGAGAAATTCTCTCAGATGACAACTGGCTCAACACAGGCGATTTAGGTTATTTTGATGATGACGGCTACCTTTACATAACGGGAAGAAAAAAATCCATTATCGTAACTAAAGGGGGAAAGAACATCTCTCCAGAAGAAATTGAGGAAAAGCTCACTCTGCTTGAAACAGTAGGAGAAGCAATTGTATTCAGCCCGGACGATGAAAAGATACAGGCCATTATATATCCAGAGATGGAAGCAGATTTAAAAAAAGCCGACTACTCTACTCAGAACAGAGACGATGAGAAAATCTGGCATCTTCTTAAAAACGAAATACACAAGCTTAACAGTAGGCTTGAGCCCTACAAAAGAATCAGTCATTTCGCGGTGTCTAGAGAAGAATTACCAAAAACCACTACAAGAAAAATAAAAAGATATCTTTTTAGAGGTATAGATATACCGAAAACCACAAAATTCATCCAACCTCCAAAGGATAAATGAAGAACAAATCACCTCTCCAATTCGCTATAGATCACGGTCTCACTGAGAATGAATACCAGAAAATATTAGAAACTCTGGCCAGGGAACCAAATTCTACCGAAATCGGTATTCTGGGAGCGATGTGGTCTGAACACTGCTCCTATAAAAGCTCCAAGGTACACTTAAAAAAATTTCCCACCACTGGAAAACATATAATACAAGGTCCGGGAGAAAACGCCGGAGTAGTAGACATAGGAGATGGGTACTGCGTTATTTTTAAAATGGAGAGTCACAATCATCCGTCTTTTATAGAACCATATCAGGGTGCCGCTACAGGGGTCGGGGGGATACTTCGAGATATATTTACAATGGGAGCAAGGCCCGTGGCACTTTTAAACTCTCTTAGGTTCGGAAATTCACACCTCCAAAAAACAAAATTCCTCGTCGAGGGAGTTGTATCGGGGATAGCGGGTTATGGAAATTGCATGGGGATTCCCACAATAGGAGGAGAGATATATTTTGACGACTGCTATAATGGAAATCCTCTTGTAAACGCCTTTGCTCTAGGGGTAACAAAAACAGATAGTGTTTTTCGTGGATATGCGTCAGGCAAAGGAAATCCCGTTATGTATGTCGGATCAAAAACCGGAAGAGACGGAATACAGGGAGCAATAATGGCTTCAGACACTTTTACTGAGGGAACTGAAGAAAAAAGGCCCGCAGTGCAGGTAGGAGATCCTTTCACGGAAAAGCTTCTTCTTGAAGCCTGTCTAGAACTTTTTAAAACAGATTGCGTTGTTGGTATACAGGATATGGGAGCTGCGGGGCTTACATCTTCTTCAACAGAAATGGCTGATCGTGCAGGAACTGGACTTGAAATTGAAATCGACAAAGTTCCTAGGCGAGAAGAAAATATGACCCCCTATGAAATTCTACTTTCTGAATCGCAGGAAAGAATGCTTGTAGTGCTGGAAGAGGGCAAGGAAAGTACAGCTCAGGATATTTTCAGTAAGTGGGGTCTTGATTTCTCAATTATCGGAAAAGTGACTAGCTCGGGCAAACTAACGGTTTTGGAAGGACAAGAAAAAGTCGCAGACCTGCCCGTAAATCTTATAACCTCGGGTGCGCCAGCTTATGACAGACCAGCTAAAAAACCCGAGTACCTAAAAAAAATAAAGAGGCTTAACCAAGAAGACCTACCCGAACCCACAGATATCAAAAGAGTTTTTCTTGAGATTATGTCTTCTCCGACTGTTGCAAGCAAGAGATGGGTTTACGAACAGTACGACTACATGGTAAGAACCGATACCGTTCTGGGACCAGGAGCAGATTGTGCAATAATAAGACTGAAGGGAATGAACAAAGGAATCGCGATGACATCTAATGTGAATTCTAGATATTGTTATTTAAATCCCCGTGAAGGAAGTAAAATAGCTGTTGCAGAAAGTGTCAGAAATTTAGCTTGCTCTGGTGCCTCTCCCATTGCAATAACCGACTGTCTTAACTTCGGAAACCCTGAAAACCCTGAAATAATGTGGCAGTTTATTGAATGCATTGAAGGTATGTCGGAAGCAGCAAAAATATTTAATACACCGGTCGTAAGTGGCAACGTCAGTCTTTACAATGAAACTGAAGCTACCGCAATATTTCCTACCCCTACTGTGGCAATGGTAGGTCTTATAGACTATACAGATAAAATCGTCACTTCGTGGTTTCAAGACCCTGGAGACCTTGTAATTCTGTTGGGAGGAGCAATAGAAGAAGAGGTAGGAGGAAGCGAATACCTCAAAATTGAACACGAGTTGATTGATGGAATACCCCCTTTAATTGACCTTAACAAGGAGAAAAGACTTGCAGAAATGTTGATTGCCTGTGCTTCTCAAAGTATAATTAAGTCCGCACACGACATATCTGAGGGCGGCTTTGCTGTGGCTCTCGCGGAATGTTGCTTTAATCCGAGTGGCATAGTGGGAGCCTTAGTAGAAACACCTGATATAA
Organism: Candidatus Dadabacteria bacterium; assembly: GCA_007571325.1. GTDB lineage: Bacteria > Desulfobacterota_D > UBA1144 > Nemesobacterales > Nemesobacteraceae > Nemesobacter. The sequence continues at coordinate 15,951 of RKRQ01000065.1, read as the reverse complement.
ATGAAAACTCTCTTAGAAGCGACCTGTTCCTTTTCTCCGAAACACAATCTAGGGTAATAGCAAGTATAAACAAAAACAACTGGGAAAAAATAAAAGAGATTGCAGACAATTACAGTGTTCCTGTTATGTGTGCCGGAGTAGTCGTTAATGATGACAGGTTCTGTGTTAAAGATTTGATTGACATGAAAATCTCAGCAGTTCATGACGCATGGTACGGGGGCTTTCAGAAAAGTCTTTCACTAACAGAAGGCTAAAAATGGCGAAACTACGCGAAGAGTGTGGAGTCTTTGGAATATATGATCACCCCGCTGCCGCAAACTTTACCTATCTTGGCCTCTATTCTCTTCAGCACAGAGGACAGGAAAGCGCTGGCATAGTGTCAACCGACGGTGAGAAGCTCTATTCCCACCGTGAAATGGGGCTTGTAACCGAAGTTTTCGATGAAGAATCAATATCAAAGTTGCGGGGTAATACAGCAATTGGTCATGTAAGATATTCCACAACAGGCTCAAGTAATAATAAAAATACCCAGCCTCTGATAATGAATTACGAAAAAGGAGAACTCGCAGTTGGGCACAACGGAAATCTCACAAACGCAAGAATACTAAAATATAAACTTGAAAAGGGAGGTTCTATATTCCAATCAACAACTGATACCGAGGTAATTGTACATCTGATAGCAAGATCAAAGGAAAAGACTTTCCTCGGAAGGATAATAGAAGCACTTACCGAATGTAGGGGGGCATACTCTCTTCTATTTCTCACTCCCATAGGACTGGTAGCTGCTCGTGACCCCCATGGATTTAGACCTCTTGTCTTAGGAAAGATTGACAATTCCTATGTTCTAGCTTCAGAGACATGTGCTTTTGAACTTATAGGAGCTAACTACATAAGAGAGATAGAACCTGGGGAAATACTGTTCATAAATGAGAACGGAATAAGATCATTTGACCCACTTCCGAAAAAACAACACAAATACTGCATATTTGAAAATATATATTTTTCAAGACCCGATTCATTTCTCCAGGGGAAAAATATCTACCAGATGAGAAAAAATATGGGTAAGCAACTCGCAATTGAATCTCCGGCAGATGCAGACATCGTGGTTGCGGTACCCGATTCGGGAACACCGGCAGCCATGGGGTACGCCGAGCAACTTGGACTGACTTTTGAAACGGGATTTCTTCGAAGTCACTATATAGGAAGAACGTTTATTCAACCTCAACAGTCAATAAGAAACTTTGGGGTAAAGCTTAAGCTCAGTGTTATAAAAGAGGTTGTAAATGGAAGAAGAGTAGTTGTAGTTGATGATTCCATAGTAAGAGGAACAACCAGTAGAAAGATTGTCAAGATGATACGTGATGCGGGAGCGAAGGAAGTTCATATGAGAATAAGTTCTCCTCCAATGAAATTCTCATGCTATTACGGCATAGACACTCCTGTAACATCAGAACTCATAGCTCATTCGCTTGAAGTGGAAAAAATTAAAGATTATATAACCTCCGATACTCTGGGGTATCTCAGTCAAGAAGGAATAACAAAAGCAGTTACTAATTACAATAAATCCCTTAAAAAAGGGGCGAATTACTGTTTTGCGTGTTTTGACGGTAATTATCCGGTGGAAATAACAGGCGAAAAAGCATCACATCAACAGATGGAGCTTTTTTAGCGCTTTATACTGTTATTAAAGGTATAAAGCACTATACAGAAGAAAGCTTTCCAAGAATCTCCTCAAGCTTTTTTCTATGGTTTTGAAACTCAGTCAGCTTTCCCTTTTCCTTCTCTACAACATCACTTGGAGCGTGTTCGATAAAGTCGCTATTTGCAAGTTTGCTCTCAGTCCTTTTGAGGTCCTCTAAAACTTTTGTCAAGTCTTTGTTCAATCTGGAAGTCTCTTTCTCAATATTAAGCAGATTCTCAACCGGCATAACTATTTCCACCCCAGAGACGATCTCTGTAACTGATTTACGCTGGAAATCCTCACAACATATTATGCAGTCGCTAAGAGAGGCCATACCTAGAATAATCTTAATGTTTCTCCTAAGAACGTCCTCTGATTTCTCGCTTTCAGAATTAAGATAGACAGACACTTTCTCCGAGGGATGAACTCCCATAATGGCCCTTAGATTTCTTATTCCTGTCACGACATCTTTCACAAGTTCAATCTGTTCAGATTCCTCTTTGAATATCTCATTTTCACTCTGTATAGGATATTGTGCATCTAAGATGCTCTTTGAGTTAAGTCCCTCATTTTCATGAAGGCTGATTCCTCTTTCCTTAAATATTCTAAAGATTTCTTCTGTAATATAAGGCGCAAAAGGATGTAGTACCCGCAGAGAACGGAGGAGAACTCGTACAAGTACATTAAGAGTAGTTTTTTTGGATTCACTACATTCTCCATAAAGTGAAAACTTGGATATTTCGAGATACCAATCACAGTAATCATTCCATATAAAGTGATAAATCGCCTGTGAAGCTTTGTCGAATTCATAGTTTTCGATAAACTCTTCGACTTCTCCTATCATAGTATTCTGTCTGGTAAGAATCCAGCGGTCGGACACACTAAGACAACAAGTGTCAATATTGGAGTTGTATATTAGTCCCGGTTCAAGATTTATGAACACAAACCTGGTCGCGTTCCATATCTTGTTCATAAAGTTTCTGTATCCTTCAATAACAGAAAATGTAAGTTTTATATCCCTTCCCTGAGTTGTAAGTGCCGCAAGAGAAAAACGAAGTGCGTCTGCGCCATACTTTTCGATCACATCAATAGGATCAATTACATTGCCCGTTGTCTTGCTCATCTTCCGACCCTTCGCATCTCTTATAAGTCCATGAACATAGACGTCCCTGAATGGTACATCTTTCATGAATTTAAGTCCCATCATGATCATTCTAGCGACCCAGAAGAAAATAATGTCAAACCCAGTAACCAGACACGCCGTCGGATAGTAATGCCGAAGGTCTTTGGTGTCCTGTGGCCATCCGAGGGTGGAAAAAGGCCATAGACCAGAAGAAAACCATGTATCAAGCACATCCGGGTCCCTAGCAAGGTTAACCTTCTTGCCGTAATGTTTCTCCGCACGCTCTGCCGCCTCACTTTCACTCATACTAACGAAGATTTCCCCATCAGGCCCATACCAGGCAGGAATGCGGTGACCCCACCACAGTTGTCTCGATATACACCAAGGCTCTATGTTTCTCATCCATTCAAAATAAGTATTTTCCCAAAACTCAGGATGGAAACGTATTTCACTTTTCTCTACACACGAAATAGCCCGAGTAGCAAGTGCTTGAGCGTCTACATACCACTGTGTAGTCAACCAAGGCTCTATAACTGCTCCTGAACGATGACCATAAGGAACGGTATGAACTGTTTGATCAACTTTTACTAGGAAACCTCCATTTTCAAGGTCCTTAACTATTGCTTTTCTTGCTTCAAATCTCTCAAGGCCTGCATATTTTTCAGGAACATCACCTTTCACATATCCCCGTTCGTCCAAAATATTTACGATACTAAGACCGTTTCGTTTTCCAACTTCAAAATCGTTAAAATCATGTCCCGGGGTTATTTTGACTGCTCCCGTACCTTTTTCCGGGTCACTGTAATCATCAGCTATTACTGGAATCTTCCTCTCTACAAGTGGCAGAACCACATTCTTGCCCACTAAAGCAGCGTATCTAGAATCATCGGGATGAACCGCAACAGCTGTATCTCCCAGCATTGTTTCAGGACGCGTTGTGGCTACCGTAACTGACAAATCGTCATGTCCTTCTATCGGATATCGGATATACCAGTAGTTTCCCTGGGTTTCCCTCTGCTCCACTTCTAGGTCCGATATGGCAGTACGGAGTTCAGGGTCCCAGTTAACCAGTCTTTTATCTTTGTAGATAAGCCCTTGGGAGTAAAGATCGACAAAGACTTTCTTAACAGACTCTGAAAGACCTTCATCAAGGGTAAAGCGTTCCATTTCCCAGTTAGGGAGAGCTCCAAGTCTTTTTAATTGTGTAGTAATGCGATTGCCGGAATTCTCCTTCCACTGCCAAATACGCTCAAGAAACTTCTCCCTTCCTAAATCATTTTTTGTGAGTCCTTCAGAAGCAAGAAGGTCTCTTTCTACCATCATCTGAGTAGCAATACCGGCGTGATCTGTACCAGGAACCCAGAGAACATCGAAATTCTTCATCCTCTTATACCTGATCAGAATATCCTGAATGGTATTGTTAAGAGCATGGCCTATATGTAAGGACCCTGTTACATTGGGAGGGGGGATAACTATAGAAAAAACTTCTGTAGAACCTTTTGTTTTGGATTTATAAAGCCCTGAAGAGATCCAGAAGTCATAGATCCTTCCCTCAACCTCCGCAGGGTTGTAGCTTTTTTCCATAGCTGATCAAAAGAAAAAAGACGCAGTGCGTATATTAGTCCTCTAGTATCACGTCTTCAATCTTCTCTTCAATTTCCGGTACAGGTACAGGTATTTCTGGTGCTTCGGTCTCTATACTTATGTCCCTGTACATGGGAAGGCCAGTACCAGCTGGAATCAACCTGCCTACAATAACGTTTTCCTTCAGCCCTCTAAGATCATCTTCTCTCCCCTCGCATGAGGCCTCTGTGAGGACCCTGGTGGTCTCTTGAAAAGATGCGGCAGAAAGCCAGCTGCGTGTACTTAGGGAAGCACGGGTTATGCCCAGAAGAAGAGGCTCTGCTGCTGCTGGTTCCCCACCCTCTTTAACAATATTTTCATTTTCTTCAAAGAAAACATTTTTTTCTATGGCTTCGCCGACAAGCATAGTGGTATCGCCTGGGTCTTTTATCCTTACCCTTTTAAGCATCTGCTTGACTATAACCTCTATATGTTTGTCGTTAATCTTTACCCCTTGGAGTCTGTAGACTTCCTGGATTTCATTAACCATATAGTTAGCAAGGGCTTTTTCTCCCATTATATTCAGTATGTCGTGAGGATTAACCGCACCGTCAACAAGCTGATCGCCTGAAGACACAAATTCACCTTCTCTAACCAAGATATGTTTTCCCCTAGGAACCGTATATTCTTTGGATTCTCCCATTTCCGGTTTTACTACAACTCTCTTTTTCCCTTTCACATCTTTTCCGTAGGAGATAATTCCGTCGATTTCACTCACAACCGCGGGGTCTTTTGGAATTCTGGCCTCAAAAAGTTCGGCGACTCTGGGAAGTCCACCGGTGATATCTTTTGTTTTTGATGTAGCTCTAGGAATCTTTGCGAGCACATCTCCTGCCTCTATATCATCTCTGTCACCGACTTCTATTATTGCACCTACGGGAAGGGAATAGGGTACTCTTCCATCCGCAGGCAAAGAGTCATTTTCCTGAGACTCTAGGTCCTCGGTTCTGACCTCAATATCAAGCGTAGGATGCATTTCCAAGTTTTTGTTCTCAACCACAACTCTTTTGAAAACACCCGTAACTTCGTCTACCTGCTCTTTGTAAGTGACTCCAGATTCAAGATCTTTGAATCTAACAATTCCCGACACCTCTGAAATTATCGGAGTCGTGTAAGGGTCCCATTCCGCAAGTAGTTTTCCTTTCTTTACTCTGTCCCCTTCTTTCACGTTCAATCTAGCTCCAAGAACAACGGGACATTTCTCTCTTTCGTATCCTTTGCTATCCTCAATTGACAGTACGCCGCTTCTGCTTATAACAACCAGTTTGTCGTCACGCCCCTTAACAGCCTTTATGTTCTTAAACCTGACTATTCCTTCGTGTTGACTCTCAAGAGTACTCTCAGCCGCTCTCTGACTGGCTGCACCACCTATATGAAAAGTTCTCATTGTAAGCTGAGTGCCCGGCTCTCCGATTGACTGAGCAGCAACAATTCCTATAGCTTCACCCATGTTTACAAGTTTTCCTGTGGAAAGGTTTCTTCCATAGCAGAGCCTACAAACGCCGTGGCGAGTCTCGCAAGTAAGAACCGAGCGTATACTCACTTCACTTATGCCCGCTTCATCTATCTTCTTTACAGCTGCCTCATCAATTTCATTGTTTGTCTTAACAATACTTTCTCCAGTTTTGGGATCTTCTATATCTTCAAGCGTTACTCTTCCCAGTACCCTTTCTCCCACTTTATCAATTATCTCTCCGCCTTCAACCAGATCACCAACTTGGATTCCCTCAATAGTACCGCAATCAAGTTCAGTAATCATTACATCCTGAGCAGCATCAATCAGCTTCCGTGTTAGATACCCGGCATTTGCAGTTTTAAGTGCCGTATCCGCAAGTCCTTTCCTCGCACCATGTGTAGAGATAAAATACTGGAGAACCGAAAGTCCTTCACGGAAATTGGAAGTGATGGGAGTCTCTATAATCTCTCCAGACGGTTTTGCCATAAGCCCTCTCATACCGGCAAGCTGTCTTACCTGTGTCTGGCTTCCTCTCGCCCCTGAATCAATCATCATATATATAGGGTTTGAACTCGGTCCCGTAATACTGGTATTTTTCCCAGTACTAACCTCCTCAGAAGAAATCTTCCTCATCATCGCCTGAGCAATTTCATCACTTGTTTTCGCCCAGACATCTATAACTTTGTTGTATCTTTCTCCGTCAGTTATTAGTCCTTGTGAATACTGATTCTGAACTTTCAGAACTTCCGCACTAGCCTCTTCCAGAAGATCTTTTTTCGACTCGGGAATAATCATGTCCGTGATCGAAATGGAAGCACCGGACTTCGTGGAATATTTAAATCCAAGAGTTCTAAGGTTGTCAGCAAGCAAAACAGTGCTTTTACCACCGGTTTTCCTAAAGCACTCATCAACAAGCGCTTCTATAGCTCTTTTTGTCATTGGCTTGTTGATAAGATCAAAGGAAATACCTTCGGGAACCACCTCGTACATCAAAACTCTTCCTACGGTCGTAAGGCGATTCTGTTTGTCAATCCTAACAGTTACACTGTCATGCAAACCAATTTTCCCCAACTCATAAGCAAAGACCACCTCGCGTACTGAAAGAACATTGCCCGAATCAATATTTTGATCTGCCCCTGAATCCCTGGTCAGGTAGTAAAGCCCGAGAACTATATCCTGAGTCGGAAGTATTATTGGCTTTCCATGCGCCGGGGAAAGAATATTGTTGGTTGACATAGCAAGCGAGCGACATTCAGTCTGTGCCTCAATGGAAAGTGGAACGTGAACAGCCATTTGGTCGCCGTCAAAATCCGCATTGTAGGCCGGGCACACGAGAGGATGGAGCTGTATTGCCTTGTCTTCAATAAGTACTGGTTCAAAAGCCTGTATGCTAAGCCGGTGAAGAGTCGGCGCTCTGTTAAGAAGTACCGGATGTTCCTTTATCACTTCGTCAAGAGCGTCCCACACTATAGGAGCTTCACTATCAAGCAGTTTTTTCGCTATTTTTATGGTTGCCGCTTCACCCCATTTTTCAAGTTTTTGATAAATAAATGGCCTGAAAAGCTCAAGTGCCATTTGTTTGGGTATTCCACACTGGTGAAGACGCAAATCCGGACCCACGGTAATTACTGAACGACCAGAGTAATCAACCCTTTTACCAAGAAGGTTCTGCCTGAACCTCCCTTGTTTACCTTTGATTATGTCGCTCAGACTCTTAAGAGGCCTATGGTTGTGCCCCAGAACGGGCCTTCCCCGTCTTCCGTTTTCTAGAAGCGCATCAACGGACTCCTGCAACATTCTCTTTTCATTTCTTACTATTATGTCAGGAGCACCGAGTTCAAGAAGTTTTCTCAGCCTGTTGTTTCTGTTAATCACCCTCCTATAAAGATCGTTCAGGTCAGAAGCAGCAAAACGTCCTCCATCAAGAGGAACAAGAGGTCTGAGGTCCGGAGGTAAAACAGGAATGGTAGTAAGAATCATCCATTCGGGACGGTTTTTAGATTTGCGAAACGCCTCACATATTCTCAGTCTTTTTGCAATACGGGCTTTTTTAATCGGAGACTTAGTCTCTTTCATGCTTGCCCTGAGTTCCTGGGAAAGTTCATTTAAGTCTATTGTTTTAAGCATTTCCCGTACCGACTCAGCTCCCATGCTAACGACAAACTCAGAACCGTACTCCTCCCGCTTGTTCCTGTATTCATCCTCAGTTATTACTTGGGCAGCCTTAAGATCAGAGATTCCTGGATCCATAACTATATAAGCTTCGAAGTAGAGCACTCTCTCCAGGTCCTTCAGAGTCATATCAAGAAGCATCCCTATTCTGCTGGGAATACTGCGCAGAAGCCATATGTGTGCAACAGGAGAAGCAAGCTCTATATGACCCATCCTCTCTCTTCTGACCTTGGAGGAAATCACTTCCACGCCACATTTCTCACATGTTATTCCTCTGTGCTTAAGCCTTTTGTACTTTCCACAGGTGCATTCGTAATCTTTTACGGGTCCAAATATCTTGGCACAAAAAAGACCATTTCTTTCCGGCTTAAAAGTCCTGTAGTTTATTGTTTCAGGCTTTTTTATTTCGCCGTTCGACCATGATCTGATTTTTTCCGGAGAAGCTATGGAAATTTTTATGGCTGAATAATCAGAAGGGTTTTTTGGCTTTTCAAAAAGCGTATCTATATCCATCGCGTTGTCCTCTCCAAATTAATATTTAGGAAGCAGTTCAGCTTTTGCTTCTTCTTCAATAAGGTCAACGTCAAGCCCCAGCGCCTGCAGTTCCTTACGAAGCACTTTAAAAGACTCAGGAAGACCTGGTTCAAAGTTCATATCACCTCTTACTATCGAATCAAAAATTCTGGTTCTCCCAGCTACGTCATCCGATTTTATGGTAACAAACTCCTGAAGCGTATAGGCTGCTCCATAGGCTTCAAGTGCCCAGACCTCCATCTCTCCAAGTCTTTGCCCACCAAAATGCGCCTTTCCTCCAAGAGGTTGTTGCGTTACGAGGGAATAAGGCCCTATAGCCCTTGCATGAATCTTCTCTTCAACTAGGTGGTGGAGCTTTAACATATACATTATTCCTACACATACTTTCTGATCGAAAGGTTCTCCTGTTTGACCATTAAAAAGAATTGTTTTTCCGTCTTCATTAATACCGGCAAGTTTTTGTATTCGTGCAATCTCAGTTTCATTGGCACCGTCAAAAACCGGAGATTTCATCGGAACTCCGTCTTTGAGCTCCCTTACCAACTCAACTAGACCGTCTCTGTCAAAAGACTTAACAGAATCGCTCATCTGCGGAGAATCAGTGTATATCTCCAAAAGCTTTTCTCTCAGAGCTTCAGTACTGAACTCCTCCTGTACATATTCGTCAAGCTGTCTTCCAAGTTCCTTGCCACCCCATCCCAGATGGGTCTCTAGTATCTGTCCTACATTCATCCTTGAAGGCACGCCGAGTGGGTTAAGAACCATATCAACTGGCCTTCCATCAGATAGGTAAGGCATGTCTTCCTGCGGAAGGATTTTGGATACAACGCCCTTGTTTCCGTGGCGTCCGGCCATTTTATCGCCGACTTGAAGCTTCCTTTTAACCGCAATTCGAACTTTGACTATTCTAAGAACCCCAGGCGGCAACTCATCAGGCTTCTGGAGCTTTTCCATACGTTGTTCGTACGCAAGGGCTACATAATCAATACGTTTGAGAACTCTCTCAACTATTCCAATTAGTTCCTCATGCGCCCCTGGAAGATTCTTGATTCTTACATCAACAAATTTTTCCAAAGGTACAGTGTCAAGTATCTCATCGGTGACCTTCTGCCCACTTTTAAGAACCGTCTTTCTGTTAACCGTTATCTTAGAAAGCGAGGTTTGACCAAGGATAATATGTCTTATCCTGTCAATAGCATCCCTTTTCAAAATGGCTATTTCATTTTCTTTATCAAGTTTTAACTTCGAGACTTCATAGTTCTCGATAAACTTGCTCCTTTCATCTTTATCTATAGAACGAGATACGAAAGTCTCAACATCTATTACGGTACCATTTACTCCGGAAGATACCCTGAGGGAAGAATCTTTCACATCCCCCGCTTTATCTCCGAAGATCGCTCTTAAAAGTCTCTCTTCTGGAGAAAGCTGGGTTTCGGCTTTCGGAGAAATTTTACCAACCAGTATATCACCCGGCTCAACCTCGGCACCGATCCTTATTATTCCACTCTCGTCAAGATTCCTCAGTGACTCTTCGGACACATTCGGTATATCTCTCGTTATATCTTCTCTTCCAAGTTTTGTTTCCCTTGCAGTACACTCAAACTCTTCTACATGAATTGAAGTGAACGCATCGTCTTTAACAACCCTTTCAGATATCAGAATCGCATCTTCAAAGTTGTATCCGCCCCACGGCATAAATGCGACAACCATGTTCTGTCCAAGTGCAAGTTCACCGCGGTCCGTTGAACATCCATCAGCTATCACCTGTCCTTTTTTAACCCGCTGTCCCTCGCGAACTATAGGTTTCTGATTCCAGCAGGAACTCTGGTTTGATCTGTGGAACTTTATTAGGTTATAGATATCAACTCCACCTTCACGGCTTCTCTCTATAGACTTGACTACAATTCTGACCGCATCTACAGATTCCACTACTCCATCCCTCTTGGCTATAACGGTAACACCCGAGTCCTTAGCCACCTTACTCTCAAAACCCGTGCCTACAAGAGGCGAAGTGCTTCTTATCAAAGGCACAGCTTGGCGCTGCATGTTAGAACCCATAAGAGCTCTATTTGCGTCATCATGCTCAAGAAAAGGAATAAGAGAAGCTGAAACTGATACAAGCTGAGAAGGGGACACATCCATAAATTCAACTTTCTCTCTCTCAACCATCTTAAATTCGCCATTTCCCCTAGCAGAAACAGAAGGCAGCTTAAAAGACCCGTCTCCCTCAAGAGGTGCGTTTGCCTGAGCCACAATGTAATCCTCTTCCATAAGCGCATTCATATAGACTATCTCATCTGTAACGCACCCGTTCTTCACTTTCCTATATGGCGTTCTGATAAAACCGGATTCGTCTATCTTGGCGTAAGTGCTAAGGCTGGATATAAGTCCAATATTAGGACCTTCTGGAGTTTCTATAGGGCATATTCTCCCGTAGTGGGAAGAGTGCACATCCCTGACTTCAAATCCTGCCCTCTCTCTGGTAAGGCCTCCTGGACCCAGTGCACTAAGTCTTCTTTTGTGGGTTATTTCCGAAAGGGGATTGGTCTGGTCCATGAACTGGGAGAGCTGGCCCGTGGTGAAAAACTCCTTTAGAACCGACGTTACGGTTTTCGGAACAAGTACTTCATTAGGCATAAGATTCTCTATTGTCTGGTAACCCATCTTTTCCTTGACGAATCGTGCAAGTCTCTCAAGGCCGTGGTAAAAACGGTCTTCTATGAGTTCCCCAACAGTTCTAACCCTTCTGTTCCCGAGATGATCTATGTCGTCGGTAGTCCCTCTGCCACCCTTCAAATCAAGCAAATATTTTACGGTTAGCAGAATATCCTCTCTGTCTAAAGTTAGGTGCTCCTCACTCACCCCTTTTCTCTTAAGCTTGTAATTGATTTTGATTCGACCCACTTTTGAGAGTCTGTAGGTATCCGGAGTAAAGAACATGTTTTCAAAAAAAGTTCGTGCGACTTCATCTGAAGGAGGATCTGTTGGTCTGAATTTCTTATATATCTCAGTTACAGCTTCTTGGCATGAATCCACTTTGTCCGAAAGAAGGGTGGTTCTGAGAGAGCTCACAAACCGGTTTTTATCTATATAGTAAACCCTGAGAGAGTGTCTACCGGTTCCACGCAGCTCCTTGAATTTTTCTTCTGTTATTTCTTCATTGAAACCCAGTATTACTTCTCCTGTTTCAGGATGGGAGACCACTTCAGCCGAAGGTTTCCCAATTATCTCTTCCTCTGAGACGGGAACAGATGTCATGCCGGCTTCTTCGAATTTGGCAAGAAGATTCTTTAGCCTTCTCCCCTTCCTGCCCATAAGTTCCCCGGTTTCGGGGTGCATTATGTCTTCAGTTGCCTTCTGATAGGAAATTATCTCAGTCGTTATCTCCTTTCCAAAACCATTTTCTCCCGGGTCATATATTTCTGATTTTATCTCCTTTAAAAGTTCTTCCGGTTCTATATGGAAAGTCTCTACAGGATAGAAAAAGTCCATTATTTGCTGTTCGTCGTAACCCATTGCTTTTAGAAGAACGGTGACATGAAACTTTTTCTTTCTGTCTATACGTACATGGAGCATATCCTTCATATCATATTCAAAATCAAGCCAGCGACCATTCTGCGGAACGATTCTCGCTATGAATGATCCTTCCTTGCCGGACAGTTGATTTTTGGTCTTATCCCTATCAAAGAACACACCGGGAGATCTATGAAGCTGGTTAACTATGACTCTTTCGGTTCCGTTTACTATAAAAGAACCGCTTGGGGTCATAAGCTGTATTTCCCCAAAATATATCTCTTGTTCTTTAATGTCGCGGAACTGTCTTTCAGTTTCCTTTGGTCTCTTTTCTCCTTCGGGAATGTCCCATATTATGAGACGAAAGGTTACGTAAAGAGGAGCAGTGTACGTGTAGTCTTTAAGCCTGCATTCCGCAAAATCATATTTGGGTTCGCCCAACCTGTAATGGAGATATTCTAAAGAAGCCTTGCCATTATAATCTTCAAGAGGAAAAACATCCTTAAAGGCTCCGTGGAGACCCGTGTTCGAACGCTCATTCGGAGGAATGTCAGCCTGAAGAAAATCTTCGTACGATTTTATCTGTACATCAAGCAGGTGGGGGATATCCAGAACCTGGGGGATTTTCGAAAAATCTTTCCTTAATTCCTGAGATTCTATATTTTCTATGCTCAAAGTGCACCCCCTCATTTTTTAATTTAAGTGAAAAAAAACCGAAAAAACTATAGTTAATTAACTTCAACGGTAGCACCAGCTTCTTCTAATTTTTTCTTGATTTCTTCGGCTTCATCCTTATTCACACCTTCTTTTACAGGTTTGGGAGCTCCTTCAACTAGTTCCTTGGATTCCTTGAGTCCAAGACCTGCTATTTCCCTTACTGCTTTTATAACCTGTATTTTTTTGTCGCCGAAGGAACTGAGAATTACATCAAACTCATTTTTCTCTTCAGCCGCAGGAGCAGCCGGGGCGCTGCCAGCGGCCACAACAGCAGCCTGTGGCACAGCGGCCTCAACACCGAACTTGTCTTTTATTTCGTCTATAAGTTCGGATATCTCAAGCATACTGGCTTGTTCAAGATAGGTGATAACATCTGTTCTGCTAATATCTGGCATCTGTTTTAGTCCTCCTTAATAAACAGTTCTAAAGCTTTTCATTTAGTTTTTTTTCTTTTAAGCCTTCAAGCACATTAACAATATTTGAGCGTGCCTGTTCCAAAACCCCTACGAGATTACCCATCGGAGCACTAAGCAGACCTACAAACTCAGATATAAGTTCCTGCCTTGGCGGAAGGTTTGCTATACGCTCTATTCTAGGTACGTCAACTATTTCTCCTTCGTATATACCACCTTTTATTTTGATTTCCGGAAAATCCTTGCCGTAATCAATAAAAACTTTTGCTGCCGCCGAAGATTCCCCATCACATATGGCGATAGCTGTAGGACCTGAAAAAAGATCTTTCACCTTTTCTACTTCAGTACCTAGCGAAGCTTTTTCTAGAAGGGTATTTTTTATTACCCTGAGTTCCGTATTGGTCTGCCTGAGTTTTTTTCTCAGAACATCCATTTCCTTTACTTTTAGTCCCTGGTACTCGACAATCAGCACTGATGGCACAGAATGAAACCTGGATGCCAAGTCGTCAATTATTTTCTGTTTTGCGGGTTTACTGAGCATAGTTTTTCCCTTTTCCAATTTGTTTTTGTATCATGTTCACGCTGCGATTCCTTTACTTTTAAGTTCACTTCTCAGATCCGCTACATTTATGCTGATACCGGGACCCATAGTTGTCGACACAGAAATCTTTCTTAGAAAAACGCCTTTAGAAGCAGCGGGTTTTTCTTTGATCAGAAAACTCATAAAAGCGAGAAAGTTTTCTTTCAGGTTGTCTTTTCCAAAAGAAACTTTTCCAAACGGGGCATGTATGACTCCATTTTTGTCATTTCTAACCTCAACACGACCGGCTTTTGATTCACTGACCACGTTAGCAACATCCAAAGTCACGGTACCTACTTTGGGACTTGGCATCAAGCCTCTGGGTCCCAAGACTTTTCCTAGTCTACCAACTTTTGACATGACGTCAGGAGTAGCTATTGCTACATCGAAATCAAGCCAATTTTGTTTTGAAATTTTCTCTACCATATCTTCGAGACCCACGTAATCGGCTCCGGCTTCTTTTGCCTCAGCAGCTTTGTCATCCGTTGCAAATACAAGAACCGTCACTTTTTTCCCGAGACCATTAGGCAGTACCAAAGCTGAACGGACCTGCTGGTTTGCGTGCCTAGGATCTATTCCAAGATTTACCGCTATATCAACTGTCTCATCAAATTTCGCATAGTGAGCCTGTACCACAAGTTCCATGGCTTCGTCCACAGTATATTCTTTGTGCGTATCCACCTTGGCACTTACATCAGCATATTTCTTTCCTCTGCTAGTCATAAAATTTATCTCCGAGTTTTATCCTTCTATATCAATTCCCATGCTTCTCGCAGTGCCACGAACAACCATCAAAGCCGCATCTATTTCATCTGTATTGAGGTCTTCAAGTTTTCTCTGCGCTATCTCCTTTGCCTGTTCTTCCGTGATTCTCCCGGCCTTGGTTCTCGGAGTAGAACCCGAGCCCTTCTCCACACCTGCAGCCTTTTTGAGCAGATATGAAGTAGGAGGAGTTTTTATCTGAAGATCAAAAGACCTGTCCGCATAAACAGTTACGGTAACCGGAAGAAGTCCTTCCGAAGAAGATGTTTGGGCGTTAAAAGCCTTGCAGAATTCCATTATATTAACGCCTCTTTGTCCGAGAGCTGGACCTACCGGAGGCGAAGGAGATGCTTTTCCAGCTTCAATCAGCAACTTTATATAACCGCTTATCTTCTTCATCTAAATTTTCTCCACTTGGTTAAAATCGAGTTCTATGGGCGTAGTTCTGCCAAAAATGCTTACCAGCACCTGTACCCTGGCTTTGTCGGGTTTTACATCTTCTATAATTCCAGAGAAGTTGGCAAAAGGCCCTTCTATAACTCTTACAGCCTCTCCTTTCTCAAAAGCAACACTCGGCTTAGGTTTGAGTGTACCTTCTTTTGCTCTTGTTTTTATCTGATTAACTTTTTCTTCTTCAACTTCGGGAATGGAATCAATAAATATTTTCCCATCAACCGGCCGACCCCCCACAAAGCTTATTACTTTCGGTATTTCCCGAACGAAATCCAGAGTTTCCTTGTTAAGTTCCATCTTAACCATTATATAGCCAGGGAAAAATTTCCTGACAGAGGTTCTCTTTTTTCCGCCTTTCTGTGTTTCAACTACGGTCTCAGTAGGAATAAAAACCTCATCAACAACAAGGTTTTCATTGTTCATGCTCTCTATTCCATTCTCTATCTGTGTTTTGACTCTTTCTTCAAAACCAGTATTAACGTGTACTATATACCACTTACTTGGCATCCCGCAGCTCTCCCTATTCGTTCTTTAGCTCAGTATAAGACCAAACAGAAAAGAGAAAACGTAATCAGCCAGCATAAAAAAGAGTGCAAAAAACGCGGTAATAATAATAACCACGAAAGTTGATTTAACTGTATCTTTACGCTCAGGCCAAGTTATTTTTTTCAGTTCTGTAGCAACGCCATTGAGATATTTGGTCGTATCATCTTTGATTCTGTCAAATTTTTCCATGATCTAGCTTTTCCTGCAGGGCAGGAGGGTCTCGAACCCCCAACCTGCGGTTTTGGAGACCGCTGCTCTACCAATTGAGCTACTGCCCTTAGCTTTACCCATCACTCAACAATTTTAGTTACTACACCTGCTCCCACTGTTCTTCCACCCTCTCTTATGGCAAACCGCAACTGCTCCTCCATCGCCACA
>RKRQ01000001.1 GCA_007571325.1 Candidatus Dadabacteria bacterium | reverse complement strand
GGCGATTCTTAAAGATGCAAATTTTACGGGCGTGAAAAAACTGCGGGCTTCGCAGCTTTTCAATATCGGGGATATTAAAAATCTCAAAATCTCTGACGAAATTCTAGAGAGAATAAAAAACAAATCTCCGCATCTCTTTGAATAAGTTTTTTGTACGGTTAATTATTCCAGTACCTTTCCGTTGCTCAGGCATTTATTTCTTGCAAACTTTTACCTGACCAATTAATTTACCTTTAGCCATGGACAGGAAAATTTACAGCGTGTCGGAACTTAATTCCTCGATAAAAGAGGCGATTGAACTTAGCTTCGGCGCGGAGACAATATGGGTCGCGGGGGAGATTTCCGGATTTAAAGGGCACTATGCAAGTGGTCACTGGTATTTTTCCCTGAAAGATGAGCAAAGCCAGATATCTGCCGCTTCCTTCAGACGGGATAACCAGCGGATAAAATTCGTTCCGGAAAATGGTATGGATGTCATATGCGCCGCGCGCGTTGGGGTTTACGAGAAAAACGGTATTTATCAACTCTACGTGAGCGATATGGAGCCTAGAGGTGTCGGTGCCGATACGCTCGCACTCGAAAAACTCAAGCAGAAACTTCAGGAAGAAGGACTCTTTGACCTCTCGAAAAAACGTCCATTGCCGTTTCTCTCCCGCAAGATAGGGGTGGTTACCTCTCCTTCGGGAGCTGCTGTAAGGGATGTCATAAAAGTTGTATACAGAAGATCTCCTAATGTTGAAGTGATTGTTTCTCCTGCGAGTGTCCAAGGAGAAAATGCCCCGGGCGAGATAGTGAGAGCCCTGCACAGGCTTTATGGTATAGAGGACCTTGATCTCGTGATAGTAACCAGGGGAGGAGGGTCAAAGGAAGATCTTAAGGCCTTTAACGACGAGCAGGTCGCTAGGGAAATCGCGGCTTCTCCTTTTCCGGTTATCTCCGCCGTAGGTCACGAAGTGGACGTGACGATAGCTGATCTGGTATCCGACGTAAGAGCGGCCACGCCTTCAATGGCTGCTGAGCTTGCCATAAGGGAAAAAAGAGAGGTTATTGAAGATCTTGCGCAATATCGCCGCAGACTAAATTCTTCCCTTACAAACCGTATTGACATATTCTCCATGCAGCTTGACGGACTTACAAACAGCTTCAGGCACCATATTACCTCGCGGATTGAAAATCTTGAACGCCGTATCGAGAATTATTCGGGGAAGCTCACTTCCCTTAACCCTTTTGGCGTTTTGCAAAGGGGGTACGCCATTGTTTCAAGAGAAGAAAACGGCGAAATAGTGCAAGATTCCAGTACACTTAAACAGAAGGAAAAGCTGGTTTTAAGACTCGGCAAAGGCAAAGCGCTCTGCAGCGTTGATGGGACGGAGAACGAACCAAGCGCTTGATTTTCAGAGAACGACTGAAAGACTCTTGAGTTCGACTATGGATATTTTCTGCGCCAGCAGACAATCCATTGTCCTCTCAGACGGAAGAGCGTCCGTAAGTATGAGCCTTGCTCTTCCACCGAGCTTGTTTGCTATATTATTTTCCAGACCGTTTTTGCCGCGAATTCTGTTGACTACTCCCTCAATATTCTTTTTCGAAAGGAAAAGTATAACCGGCATTATTTCTAGAATGTCCGTGAAAAAGTCTTCCGTGTTTTCGGCGATAGCTCCTCTGACGGCAGTTTGCAGGTTAAGCAGATTGACGAATTTTGAAAAAGAACCGCTACAGGGCAGGTAAGAAAATGTCTGATCTTCAATCGAAAACTCTCCCAGAGCTTGCTCCGATAAGTGCAGAACATCAAGTATGTCTGAGTGGGAAAAGCTCTTGTTTTTTAAGGAGTCATTTCCTGCGTTGAATATTACGGCCGGAGAATCCGCTTTTACCAGACTTCCAAGCTCGCCCATTTTATCCTTAAGTTTTTTTCTTTTGAGAAAGCCGAATTTTACGACGTTTGAGTAACTGACTATTTTTTCCTCCACGGAAATCCTTTTATTTACGCTGAGAAAAGCTTTTTCTACTTTCTCTCCCAACATAGGATCATTAATCAGTTCTTGAGCGTGGTCTACTCTTGAGCAGAGTAAAAAACAGTTTCCAGCAAGGTCTTTGAGTATCTCTTTTGCTTCCTTTAAGTTACTTGCGGGCAATGATGTTCCACCGAGCCTCAGTGCCGCCAGTTCAAAAAAAAGACACGAAAGCGTATTGGCCGAGAGAACAATGACTGCGCTTCCTGCGGAGAACCCCGAATTTAGAAGAAAACAGGCTATGCTTTCGACTTCTGTCGCAAGATCAGGCCAAGTGATCTGTTTCCAGCTCCACCCGTCTTTTTTCTGAAACAGAAGCCTTGAACCATTTTCCATTGTTCTTCGTACGAGAAAATTATGGAAATTTTTTTCTTTCATTTTTCGGACCGTTTTTGCGGATTGCGATTCGGGTAAAATTAAAGTCTATAATTTAACCGGTTTACCTATTATAGTGATGAATCTATGAAAAGGAATCTTGATTTCGAGAAGAAAAATTTTGCGGGAGCGCTTGAAATTGTAAAAACCCTCATTCAAAAGGGATACCAAGCCTTTTTCGTGGGTGGATGCGTTCGTGACGCTGTCCTAGGCAGGCGGTCAGAGGAGATCGATATAGCCACAAGTGCGACTCCGCAGCAGGTGCAGCAGGCGTTTACAAAAACCGTGGCGGTGGGGGAGAGTTTCGGCGTTATGCTGGTGATAAAAGGAGGCATGAAATTCGAGGTTGCCACTTTCAGGAGAGAATCAAGGTACGGCGATGGAAGACATCCCGAGTGTGTTGATTACACGAAAAGCCCGGAAGAAGACGTTAGAAGAAGAGATTTTACTATAAACGGCATGCTTTACGATCCGATTTCGAAAGAGCTTTACGATTATGTGGAAGGTCTGAGAGATATTGAGCAGGGGCTTGTCAGAACTATAGGAGATCCTGGGAAAAGATTCGGCGAGGACCGGTTAAGAATGATGAGGGCGGTGCGCTTTGCCTCATGCCTGGGTTTTGATCTTGACGGGAAGGCGCTTGTGGCTATACGCGATGCGGCTTCCTCGATATCCGTTGTAAGCGG
>RKRQ01000090.1 GCA_007571325.1 Candidatus Dadabacteria bacterium | reverse complement strand
GAGTTATATTCAAAAGTTGTGTATGGAGCGATTGAAAAAAAGCGGCGTATCCGGTTGATTTAAGTTCACCATTAACCAAAAGGAGGATACGCCACTATGAGAAAGCATAGTAAAGAATTTGGCCTTAAAGGTCAAAGAGAGCAGACAGATTCATTGGAAACTGTTTTAAGCAGCCATATGCGGAGGACAACAAAAGCTGTATATGGGGGTAAAACGCTTGACTCGGTCAGATACAGGCAAAAGGAGTTTGGAACTCCTCCAGCGCCTTCGGACCTGCTGACGGAGCTGTTAAGAGATGGAGCCCGGTTTCTGATAGCAGCCGCGGTTCAGGACGAGTTGCAACAGTTCATGGATTCTTTTAAACACAACCGTCTTCTGGACGGCAAGGCGTCTGTGGTCAGAAATGGAGAAAAGCGTCTGCTGTCGATAGAGGACGCTTCTCTCCCAGTACCTTTGACTGTTAAGTAATTGGGATTGAAAAAAAAGCAATTTTAGATGTTGAAGGGACAGTTGCGTCTTCTCAGCGCTTGAGACTGTGTTGTCGATATAAATAAGCGGGAAAATCAATGGAATCATTGAGTCCGGATTGGAAAACTTGACCGTTCAAGACTATTTACCCCTACACATAC
This sequence comes from Candidatus Dadabacteria bacterium, assembly GCA_007571325.1. Taxonomy (GTDB): domain Bacteria; phylum Desulfobacterota_D; class UBA1144; order Nemesobacterales; family Nemesobacteraceae; genus Nemesobacter. The sequence goes on along the minus strand of RKRQ01000090.1, from coordinate 9,968 downwards.
AAAAATCTTGACTTCTCACCCACAAAATACCCTCAATATCTTTCTCTGTGAGAAATGCGGGCTAGGGGTATTATATGCCTTACCCCGAGAAGTCCCCGTATTTGCGCAGAGCCTCGGTTTTTTTCGTACTAGTACCAAAAAAGCCGTTTTCGGGCTTCCAGGGTATAAAGCTAGGTTTTGCGCGTTTCGCACGGGGAGAGGCAACGGAAAGCAGGAATTTCAATACTCCGCGCTCAGTGCCTTCTAATAAATTCAATAAGCTCGTAGAGAACGACACCGATCGCTTTTCCGATACAAGCCCACGCCCATAAGTACAGAGCAAAGAAACCACTAAAGAACACAATTAGCGTAAGTAAGGGGGCGTGCTTTCATTCTATAAACCAGTCAAACATTGAAACCTCCTTGTTATTCGCATGGAACTTCTTTAGGGTTTTTCTCGAACCTGTCTATAAATCTGTTTTTGCAATTTCTGAGTTCAAAAACATGTTGTTCTGTCAAAGCCTCTTTGTATGAGAAGCCGTATATTGTTTCGCACATTATTCTTGCTACATGGCGGTGGTAGCATGCGAATTTTGTGTATTCTTTTATTTTGGCTTCATTCACTCCTTCCCAGCCCTGCGCTCCAAGGGTCAAAATTCCCGTCAGACATATTCCTAAAATCAGAATCCTGGCAATGTTCATTGTGTCGATCTCCTCTTTTTATTTTCCATATCTCAACCGGGCTATCGCCCCGTGGCCGGCCAATTCCTTCCGTGCGTAGCGGGCAGGCATCTCTGGGGATTGCCAACAGCTGGCCTGTTGCATTTCCACTAGGCTGGAACCGGCGCGGGCTAGGGACTGCGCCGACCCTACCCTGAGGCTATGCCCGGAGATCCCCTCGGTCTTGCCGGCTTTCTCCGCCCTCTTTTTTACGATCTGTCTTATAGCCTCGGTACTGAGAGGATTTGAGCCGACCGTTTGAGAGTACCTGAGACCCTGGGAGACTCGCCGGAAAAGATGCCCGGAGATTATCCCCGCCTCTTCTTGCCAAACCCTTACGCGCTTCATTGTGGGTTTGCCCAGGTAAAGAACCGCCCCGGTGCCTTCCTGGTCGGTTTTGCTTTTGGTGATTGTGAGAGTTCCTGACCCGTCTTCATTTTCCGAAATATCGGAACACTTGATATCTCAGGCTTCTGAAATCCTGAGCATGGCATCGGACATCACCGAGATAAGCGCGGAATCTCTAAGCCCCGAAAGCGTACCCCCGCCGTTGGACGCCAAAGTTGCCACCGTGTCCGCCGCGCTCCAGTCCAGGCCGGAAGCCTGCTTTACCCCTCGGCCGTCTTCTGCGGCTTGCCTCTTGTAGCCCTTCAAAGTCTGACTGGTGAGCACGCCCCCCGGGAACTCCCTACCGCCCGCCTTGAAAATCGCCTTTACGGAAGCTATCGCCTTCATGGCCGTCGCGGGCTTCTTGCCTTCCGCCTCAAGGCTCACCACATACTCGGCAAGCGTGGCGTCCGTCAATTCCCGGCCGTCAAGCCACGCTACGAGCCGGCGGTATGCAAATTCATATGATTTCCTGGTGTTCCAGGCGACCGAAGCCTCTACGAGACCCCTGACGCGCGCGCCTCGGTGATTTCCCTGGTTGCTAAGTTTGTCATTCAGTATCTCCTTGTTGTCGGTCGATTAACTTTGTTTAACGATAACTATGCCTTATACCTAGCTCGCGGTCGGTGCCTTTCCACATGCTCATCTACAGGGGTTTTATCCGCATTTCCTGCTACTATACCTCGCAAGTCTCTTTTTAGAGTATGTTATCTTTTTTGTTCCACCTTGACAAAAACGCCTTCAGTATAAGATACTTACAGGCGGGGTTGGTGTATCTAGAATCACTTTCACCCGGAAAAAATGAGGGGTGATTTCTCCGTTATGTCCCTTTTAGCTCAAACTTGGGAAAAAACATTCAGCGCAAAAGAAGGTGCCATGCTGCTTAAAACTTTCGGCGTAAGCAGTTTCTCAGAACTTCTCCTCACTCCAAAGCTTGAAAAAATACTCTCAGAAGCTATCGAGAGAGAAAGCATTGAACGCGGAGATGCCCTCTATCTCACAAAAATATCTCCTAAAGAAATGCCCTTTCTTCTTCTGGCCGCATCGGCAATCAGAAACCGTTCCAAAGGAAAAACCATAACCTACTCAAAGAACGTATTCGTACCCCTAACACAGCTATGCAGAGATCGTTGCGGATACTGTACGTTCAAGATAGAACCGGGAGAGGGGTCCCTGTTCATGAACCCCGATGAAGTCCTTGACATAGCGAAAAAAGGAGTAAAGGCCGGGTGCACAGAACTTCTTTTTGTTACGGGTGACAAACCCGAACTTGCCTATCAAATATACAGAGACGCTCTTGGGAAAATTGGTTACGAAACGACTGCGGAATATCTAATCGACATGGGAAAGACCGGCCTTGAAAATGGAATCTTTCCTCATACTAACCTTGGACTCTCAACCCCCGAAGAACTTTTGGAATTCAGAAAAAGCAATCCCAGCATGGGTCTTATGCTTGAGAACATAAGCGAAAGACTTCTCAAGAAAGGAAATGCCCACCACGGTTGCGCCGACAAGGTGCCCAGACTCAGGATGGAGACGATGGAACACGCAGGGGAACTCAGGATCCCCTGGACAAGCGGCATACTGGTGGGGATAGGAGAAACATTCGAGGAGAGGATCGACTCGCTCTACGCTCTTTTGGACCTGTCCCGCAGTTACGGTCACTTGCAGGAAATAATCATTCAGAACTTTAACCCCAAAGAAGGAATAAAAATGCAGGAATTCCCCCCGGCCGATTTCATTGAAATGCTCAAGACCGTTGCCATATCAAGGCTGGTGTTCGGAGGGGAAATGAACATACAGATACCGCCCAACCTTAACAATAGAAATTTTACTTTCTATCTCACAGCAGGCGTAAACGACCTGGGCGGCGTGTCGCCTCTCACGATAGACTACGTAAATCCCGAGGCCCCATGGCCTCAGGTCGAAAGGATGGAAAGGGAGGTGAAAGCCCTTGGCTACGAACTCAGGGAAAGGCTTCCCGTTTATCCCGAGTATATAGACGAAAACTGGATAGACCCTTACGTTCTTGAGAAGGTAAGACAACGCGTGGATGAAACCGGATACGTTCCCGTAAACTGAAGATGAAAGACATAAACAAGATAATAGATTCAATAGAGCAGAGAAGACCCCTTGGCGTCGACGGGGTTATGTCGCGCATAAACGGTACGACGGGCCGAATAATCGACGATGCGTTATTGGGAAAAGAAATATCGGTTGAGGATGCGGTTCATCTTTTCAATATAGAGGATACCGACGAAATATCGGCACTCGCGCTTGCGGCCGACCAGATAAGAAAGGAAGATGTCGGAGACGTAGTCACCTACGTAGTTAACAGAAACATAAATTTCACTAACATATGCGATGTTTACTGCGGGTTCTGTAATTTTATGGCGGACGAAGGGGATGAAAGAGCATATTTCCTCTCAATGGACGAAGTCGCCGAGAGAACCGTAGAAGCTTGGGAAATAGGCGCGACGGAAGTATGCATGCAGGGAGGCATGCACCCGGAGATAGACGGTAATTTCTACATAGATCTTATAAGAACCGTTAAGAACGCCGTACCCGATATGCATACCCATGCCTTTTCTCCATACGAGATTTACTATGGTGCCAAGACTCTCGGCATAGAGGAAGAGGATTTTATCAGAAGACTGAGGGATGTCGGTCACAACACCTTCCCGGGCACCGCAGCGGAGGTTCTTGTGGAGGAAGTAAGAAAGGTAATAGCTCCCAGGAAAATACCTACCGAGGTGTGGATAAGGGTAGTGAAAAAAGCCCACAAAGAGGGCATGAGAACCACTTCGACCATAATGTACGGACACCTTGACAAGCGCCATCACTGGGCCATACATCTGGGAATACTGAGAGACATACAGAAAGAGACGGGAGGGTTCACGGAATTTGTGCCGCTGCGTTTTATTCCCTGGAATACCAGGCTGTTCATTCACTCCAAGGGAAAGGTGAAGAAGGGCCCGACCGATCTTGATCAGCTGAAGATGTACGCGGTTTCCCGGATGATGCTGCGCGGATGGATAAACAACATACAGGTCTCATGGGTAAAGCAGGGACCCGAGTTCGCGCAATTCTCGCTAACCGCCGGGGCAAACGATTTCGGGGGAACGCTTATGGAAGAGCAGATATCCCGTTTTGCCGGCGCAAGCTACGGACAGTATTTCCCACCCGAAGAATTCAGAAAACTCACCAGAGAAATAGGCAGAATCCCAGCCGAACGGGACACGACCTACGGGATACTCAAAACGTTTGAAAACGGCGAGGCGTAAAGAGTTTTTCCCCACCCGCTATCTTTATATCCCGAAATGTTCCCGCCGGCGTCGGTTCCCATGGAAAAATCAAGAATCGAAAAGCTGAGCAGTGCACTTGGCACCCAGATACTGGGCGAAGTAAGAAAAAGCCTTATCGACCGCACCATCTACAGCACGGATGCAAGCAATTACAGAATAGTTCCACAAGCGGTAGTAATACCCAAGACCCGTCGAGATATAGAAATCACGATTTCGGAAGCCTGCATCCATAATATACCGATCACGGTTCGAGGAGCGGGGACAAGCCTTGCAGGACAAGCGGTTGGAGAAGGAATAATCCTTGATCTCTCAAAGTATATGAACAAGGTGATTGACGTAGATACAGAAGGGAAAAAAGTTCGTGTGGAACCCGGAATATCTATTGACAACCTTAACAAAAATCTTGAGCCTCTGGGTCTTATGTTCGGCCCGGACCCATCAAGCGCAAGCGTCGCCACCGTCGGAGGAGCCATCGCTAACAACGCCACGGGAGCACATTCGGTACTTTACGGAATGGCGGGCGATCATGTTGTTTCTTCAAACGTAGTGCTAGCGGACGGGTCTTCTCTTGAACTCTCAAGAGAAAATTACACAAGACACAAAAGAGGAAGCGGCATAGCTGAAAATCTTTTCGAAAAGCTCGCCGCGCTTGTAAAGAGAAACAAAAACCTAGTAGAGAGAGACTTTCCGAAACACTGGAGAAGAGCTTCGGGCTACTCTCTTAACTATTTTCTTGAAGAAGAGTTTAATCCCGCGAAACTTCTGGCCTCTTCTGAAGGCACCCTGGCCGTCTCAGTCGATTTTGAACTTAATCTCGTGGAAAAACCTCCTCTAAGCGCTCTCTGCGTTGTTTCCTTTAACGAAATCCCAGAAGCAATGGATGCGGTTTCTGAAATTCTCTCCCATGACCCCTCGGCAATTGAGCTTATCGACGGAACGCTTATTGATCTTGCAAGGAGTAGGAAAATGGATTCTATCACCCTCCCCTTTACCGACAAGACACCCGGGGCCATTCTCGTAGTGGAATTTCAGGGAGATGACGAAAGGCGGATAAGTGATAGGGCAAAGAGGCTAGTAAAGATAATGGAGTCTGTGGACCAAGGCACAACCGCGTTTCCCGTTTTTGAGCAACAGGAACAGAAAAAAATCTGGGACTTAAGAAAATCAGGGCTTGGCATCCTAATGAGCGACAGAAACAGCCAGAAACCCGTCCCGTGTATAGAAGATGTCTCAGTTCCTACGGAGAATCTAGCCGAGTACACAAGGGATATAATCTCTCTTCTTGGTGAGTTCGGTCTTAATGCCGCTTTTTACGGTCACGCAAGTGCAGGATGTCTGCACGTAAGACCCCTTCTTGATCTTCGCGAGCGCAAAGCAGTATCAGACATGGAAGCTCTTTCCGAGCGTACGCTCAAGCTTGTTCTTCGTTACTCAGGAGTAATGAGCGGCGAGCACGGAGACGGACTGCAGAGAAGTTATTTAAACGAAAGACTCTTTGGAAAAGAGCTTTATTCCGTAATGCAAAACCTCAAGGAAATCTTTGACCCCCGAGGAATACTGAACCCGGGGAAAGTGGTTTGTGGGACATCTCCTTCCTCAAATCTCAGAATGAGTGGATATTCAAGGGATATCACAACATTTCTTGACTGGTCACGGGAAGGAGGTCTGGCCGCGGCGGCCGCGATGTGCAACGGTCAGGGAATCTGCAGAAAGAGTGGAGAGGGAATAATGTGTCCCTCCTACAGAGCAACTCTTGACGAAGGCGATACGACAAGAGCGCGCGCCAACCTTCTCAGAGAACTTCTAATGGGAAACTTAGACGAGAATAAGTTCTACGAAAAAGGATTCTATGATGTTTTCGATCTCTGCGTCGGGTGCAAAGCCTGCAGGACCGAATGTCCGTCAGGAGTAGACGTGGGCAAGATGAAAACCGAATTTCTTGCCCGTTATAAAGATAAAACGGGGTTTACAGCAAGAGACATACTGTTTGCCCGCATACACGAGATAAGCTCTATGCGCACCGCTCTGCCAAGCTTTTTTAACCGGGCGCTTGATGGTTCCCTCTCCCGGCGGCTGCTCTCTTTTGCGGGAATTGACCGAAGAAGACCACTTCCCCCCATGACCAAAGAGACTTTCAGCGGATGGTTTCAGAAAAAAAAGAACAACTCTGGAAATGGAAAACAGTTGGTCTATTTTCATGATACGTGGTCTGAGTTTTTTTATCCGGAAATAGGAAAAGCGGTTATCGAGGTACTTGAAAATCTCGGGTTCCATGTGCTTATCGAGAGACGGAGGAAATGCTGCGGACGGCCGATGATCAGCAAAGGAATGGTCAAGGAAGCAAGGAAAAACGCGATTCATAATGTAAATGCTCTCTCTTCTTACGCCTTAAGGAACATTCCCGTAGTTTTCTCAGAACCCAGCTGTCTGTCCATGTTTCGCGATGAATACGCTGATCTTCTTCCGGGAAACAAGATACTTGACACGCTTGTACCCAACATTCACTCGGTATGCGAATTTGTCTCAAAACAAGATGGAAGTTTTCATGCAGAAAGCACCGGGGAGAAAAAACGCGAAAAGATACTTGTTCACGGACACTGTCACGAAAGGTCCGGGGGCGAATTCGGAAAAACCCTGTCGCTTCTTAACAACCTGGGCTATGATGTAAAACCGAGCGACGCGGCGTGCTGCGGTATGGCGGGAAGCTTCGGTTACGAAAAAGAACACTACGATATATCGGAAGCCATGGGAGAGTGTGGTCTTTTCCCAAAAATAAGGGATCTTGGCAACTCGCACAGGGTCTGCGTCACCGGGATATCCTGCCTTGAGCAGGTATCCCACTTTACTGATACAGCCCCGATTCACATAGCGCTGCTTCTAAAAGAATCCATATCGGCGAAAAATACAAAATAAGTGTTGCTTAACGTAGAACGCTCCCCAGCTTGCCGGTAAGATAAAAAGCCATGGGATTTCCGCAAATCACAGGACACCAAGTCCAGAAAGACTTTCTTCGGAGCTCGGTTCAGAAAAACCGAATCTCACATGCTTATCTTTTCTCCGGACCCGAAGGAGTGGGGAAAAAACTGGTCGCCATTGGTTTTGCGAAACTTATAAACTGCACCGAATCAGAGAAGGAAAATCTGGACTGCGAATGCGTTTCTTGTACTAAAATCGAAAAAGGCCTCAATCCCGACGTTCTCGTGTTTGAATACCCGGACGAAAAAACGATAAAAGTGGATCATGTAAGACAGGACATAGATCGGTTCGTGCACTTGGCACCTTATGAGAATCCGTACAAGGTCTTTATAATAGACGACGCGCAGAGAATGAATTCCAACGCCCAGAACGCGTTTCTAAAAACCCTCGAAGAACCGCCAAAGAACTCTGTCATAATCCTGATAACGACCCTCGCGGACATGCTAATGCCAACCATAAGGTCAAGATGCCAGTCGGTAGCGTTCCAACGTCTTGAGATCGGAGAGGTAAAAAGTTTCCTGGAAAAGGAGAAACCGGAGGTCAGCAACACCGAACTTGTATCAAGAATATCGGGAGGCAGCATATCCAAGGCGCTTAATACAGATGAGGACTTCTTTTCCAAACGAACCCAATACATAGACTGTTTAATGTCCGTTGACGAGAGAAAGCCCCTTACTCTTTTTGATTCTGTGGAAAAAATGCAGAAAAACATAAAAAACGGAGGACCGCAGGAACTGAAAATGGTCTTTGAAATCCTGTCAACATGGCTTGAGGATTCAGTGATTCTCAAAACTTCCGGGGAAAAAGAAGAAATAGTGAATGCCGACCTGTTTGAGCAGTTACACGAATATTCGGAAAGAAGAAACCTGCCTGAACTCCTGGATAAATTTACCGCTCTTGAGCAGACTATGACCCGAATTTCTGAGAATAACGCAAACGTTGAGGTTTCTCTTGAGAATCTCCTGCTTAGACTGTCAAGGTAAAATAGATTGAAATACCGTTTGATTGTGTTTTATTAATCCAAAATCCCGAATACTTGCACCACGCGAACGGAAATTATGAAAAAAGGGAAATTCTACGTAACAACACCCATTTATTATGTAAATGACGTACCGCATATCGGCCACGCATATACGACAATAGCAGCCGACACGATTGCCAGATATAAAGCCGCGGCGGGATACGAAGTTTACTTTCTCACAGGAACGGATGAGCACGGAAGAAAAATAGAGCAAGCTGCCCAGGCAGGAGGAGAAGCTCCCATAGAACTTGCCGATAGAGTGGTAGTTAAATTCCAAGACCTCTGGAAAATTCTTGGTATACAAAACACCGATTTCATAAGAACCACTGAATCGCGACATCACGGGGCGGTTTCTGAAATCTGGAGACTCGTGGAGAAAAACGGGGATATATACCTTGATGAATACGAAGGGTGGTACGATGTAAGAAACGAGGCCTTCATAACCGAAACCCAAGTCGAAGAAATAATGAAACTTCCTGAAAAAACTCGTCCTCACCTGGAAAAAATAAAGGAGCAGAGCTACTTTTTCAGACTTTCCAAATACCAGGAACCCCTACTGCTTCACTACAGCGAGCATCCAGAATTCATAAAACCCGATTACAGAAGAAACGAGGTTGTAAGTTTCGTAGAGGGAGGTCTTAGAGACCTCAGCGTAAGCAGAACTAACTTTTCGTGGGGAATTCCCGTTCCCGATTCCCAAGGACATGTTGTTTACGTATGGTTCGACGCTTTGACGAATTATCTAACATCTTTGGGGTTCCCCGGTAAAACTCAGGATTTTGAGAATTTCTGGCCAGCGGACATACACCTTGTTGGAAAAGATATACTCAGGTTTCACGCAGTCTATTGGCCAGCATTTTTGATGTCGGCGGGACTTGAGTTGCCAAAGACTGTCTTTGCCCATGGGTGGTGGACAGTGGAAGGGGAAAAAATGTCGAAATCCCTAGGAAACGTTGTCGACCCCTGCAAAGTGGTTGAGGAGTTTGGTTCTGAAATCTTTCGCTACTTCCTGCTTCGCGAAATTCCTTTTGGACAAGATGGAGACTACTCCAGAAAATCGCTTGTAAACCGTGTGAACGGAGAGCTTGTTAACGGACTAGGAAATCTTGTGAGTCGCTCGCTCAGTATGACGGAGAGATATGCTGACGGAGTTGTTCCAAACCCTGTTGAACTTTCGGAAAGTGATAAAGCAATAGCAAATTCCTACAAAGAGACCAAGCAACAAGTTCGCTCGGATTTTGAAGAACTCGCGTTTAACAAGGCTCTTTCCCATATATGGGAATTTATAGCGCTTGTGAACAAGTATGTTGACAAGACCGCTCCTTGGAAACTCGCAAAGCAAGAAGAACAAAGAAACCGACTCGAAACGGTTCTCTGGACTCTTGCTGAAAGCATCAGGGTGATTTCCCTTCTCATTTACCCGTTTTTGCCGGAAACCGCCTGTGAAATCCGAAAGAAAATAGGTCTATCCACCGGTATTGGTAAAGAAAACACGGACTGGGGATATACAAAACCCGGAACAATCGTAAAAAAGGGAGAAAATCTTTTTACGAAAATAACAGACGAAAAAAAATAATCTC
>RKRQ01000011.1 GCA_007571325.1 Candidatus Dadabacteria bacterium | reverse complement strand
TCTATAGCCAATAAGCAGCCCACCACTTAAACCCATCTCAGCAGCTGAATCAATAGTGTTGTAAACATTTCCGCTTTCTAGAAAATTGCTAGGCGTGTTGGTGTTGTCGACGGTTTTTTTGTGTTCTACGTCAGTACGGTCAACCCCAACCGAAGCGCCGATGTAAAAACTGCCGGTCTGGGCAACCGCATTACTGTGTATGCAGAAAACCGTTGCTACGGAAAACAGTAAGACCCAAAAACTTGTTTTCCGATTCTTAATCATTTTGCTCATAATTTTTCTCCTGATAACTCATATGTCTGAGGTTAAGCCGTAGAGTGGGTAAAGTGAGAAATTCTTTCTTTTTTATCTGATAAAAATGTGCTTTACGAAGGCAAGGTAGTCAAATAAGGATTAGCATGGACGCAAAACGACTGGATGGAGATGGAGAAGTTTGAAGTAAGAGGAGATTTATTTTAAGGATTATAGTTCGGTTCGCTCTCAGAAGAAAAGATTGGTAGATGAATTAAATTTTGCTGCATCAGGGGCATATTATGGTTTGCCTAGTGCATTACAATGAAGCGGCTGAAACATAATGAAATACAGTTATGAAAATCGAAAAACTGTCTTAAAGTTAGGATTTTCTTCTTTCAATATCCGAGTGCAGAACGATCACGGATACGGAGGGAAATACGAAAATCGGAACTCATGCTTCGGGGGGCCATTGTGCCTTGTGTGACGATGTTGCGACAGATAGATCATATCAAGCCCGTGAAGGATAGCGGAGAGTTTTGGAATCTCGAGAATTTACAACCGTTTTGTGGTCGATGTCACAAACGCAAGACGAGACGAGAGGCATACGCATACGAGAAAAAGACTGAATGGGAATTGTTTCGAGATGAATTGACTGAACTTTTTAAGCTTCATCATAGCCTTGTTATGGAGGGGACACGGGGCGAGGGGGTGGAGTACAGAAGGTTAAACATCTAAAAATCGGGTATTTCTCAAATAAGGCGTTTTAAGGGCTTTTCTTTCGAAATATGGGTTAGATCACACTGAAGGAAAAAAGTCCGTTGTGCTTGGGTTTCTGTGTGGTACAGTTGTAACCTCAATTGTTACTGAAGGAGAATAGATCAATGCTAAGAATGCCATTAGTAGTATTGTTTAGTCTTTTTATCTCTGTGGGTTGTGGTGGTTCTGATTCTGGTACAGACTTAGTAACTGGTGAAAATCTTCCGTGCCCTACCCGTAATGCGCCTTTACCACCCGGTGGTACACCGGAGGGCTTTATAACTCTGGAAGGATATCATTATAATTGTGGCACAGACGATATAATTCGTTACCATTCAGACGGAACATTTACGGGAAAATTTTCTGAGTCTGATCCTGACTACCACAATTTAGTAACATACTGGCAACGTTGCAGATCAGGTCCTCGGCCACCAGAAGCTTCAGGAAGATGGGTTGTCACTGAACACGGCGAGATGTGTCTCCGGATTGATAACCTACCCCAAATTGTCGGTTGCGAATATATTGGCTCAAACTTTACTAGAGATGATTCCACAGGACAAATTACTTCTTATACTATTACTGACACTACCATATATGATGAATATGGGGACTACTTAGACACTATTAATGAAGTATCTACCTGTAATCTTGTAGAAGATTAATACCACTGGCGGAGCCTTAAAAGCCTTTGGTAAACATGTGGTAAAAGTTTCATCGGGGCGGGTGTTGTGTATCCAGTAGTCCCGACCGATATGCTGGTTGCGTCTAATTTTTTCCTTCGCATCCAGTGGACGGCAATCTGATCGACAAGATAGCCTTTAAGGTCTCCCCTAATTCAGGATTGACAAGGGAAAAATCGATTAAATCGGTCAGATCTCCTGCGGGATTGTCGGGTATCCGCCTCGGTATGAGATAATAAAACTTTCCCCGGGCTTCAGTTCCACATCTCGGGAAATTTCTATTTTCCCGGGGAGTTGATCAATATAATACTCATCGGAATTTAACTCAGCTGGGTTTTTCTCCGGGAGCTTCCGAGCAAAAGAAAAATAGGAGCAGGATTAGGAGCTGCGATCGTGTATTGATGAGTGGTAAATTTCTCTTTGTAGTCATCGATTGTGACAAGGGCTTGGTTTGTGGGAAAAGCGTATATTACGGTTATAATCTGCCTGCGAAGGTATAGGTTTGCCGTTTTTAAGACTTTTTGTTTCCGGAACCGAATTTATGGACACGGAAAAAATATTTTACGGAATAAACGAGGTAAAAAAGAAAAAACGCCTGCGCACATTTGTGCTTCTGATAGTGGTTGTTTTAGCACTCGGTCTAGCAGGGAGTTTCAAATTTGAGCTTTATCCCAAGCGATGGTTTTGGGAAAGCGAAGATATCTCTGGGAAACTGATAGTTAGGAATACTGAATCCCAGTGGATAAACACGAATAAAGGCTATCTTTTTTTCATCCGCGGGGAAATTATGAATGAAAGCGAGGTACCCGTTAGCTATATGAAGCTCAGAAGCAGCTTTCAGGTTTCGGGACGGACTGTTTACGTTCAGGATTTTTATGCAGGCAATACCCTGTCCATGCGGGACCTTAGAAACGTTGATACGGATTATATTCTTCAAAAACTAAACAGGAAGAACGGGGATGATTTCTCGGTTTTCTCTGGAACCAAGGATTCAGCCAATTTCAACATAAAGCCGGGAAATACCGTTTTCTTCAACACTTTCTATCTTTCAGTTAACAGAATACTGGGCCTTAAGTATAGAATTGATATTACGGATTTCGAATTGATGTCTGAAAGTTAGGAAAAACTGTTCACTTTTATAGCTCTTTGCGGATATTGGGGACGAAATTGCTTTATCAAGCCGTTTTTAGTAAACTACACCCTCTTTAATATAGAACAAATCCGGTGGTTAAGTGATGAAATCTACACGAATAAAAATAAGCATAAGCCAAGATGGTTCTCTTTCCAAAGAATCTGTTGAAACTGTTGATTTCCAGTTCCCGATCATTCCGAAAAAGCTTCTTAAGTCCATGGGATTTGAAAAGGTGGACGATACTACTTATGTGGGAATTGTATCCGTTTTTCTTAATCTTGTTGAAAAAGAGCAGGAATTGGAGATTGAGCTTGGAGTTGAAGCTTCCGATGCGAGAAAGAAAATACTGGATCTTTTCAAAAAAGGTTTTCAAAGCATGAGCGGAAGCGACGTTCCCGACGATAATGAGAAAGCAAAACCCACCCCGAAAGCAAGAAAACCTAGGACAAGAAAGGTTACTGCAAAGAAGAAGGCTGGCTAGCTGTTATGCAGGATTTTGTTTTTGAAGAAGCATTTACCTTTGACGACGTAATACTTTCTCCGCGCTATTCGGAAGTTCTTCCCAGCGAAGTTGACGTCTCGGTAAAGCTCACTCGGCGTATAACCCTTAATATACCGATACTGAGTGCAGCTATGGATACCGTGACTGAGTTTCGGACATCAATTGCCATGGCGCAGGAAGGCGGAATAGGAATAATACACAGAAATCTTTCCATCCCGGCTCAGGCGGGTGAGGTTGAGAGGGTAAAGAAATACGAAAGCGGGATGATAGTGAATCCCCTTGCCGTGCGTCCTAGGACCAGAGTAAGCGAAGCTCTTGAGATAATGGTTAAAAACGATATCTCAGGTCTACCCGTAGTAAAACCCGACAATACTCTTCACGGAATAATCACCAACAGGGACATAAGGTTCGAAAAAAACATGGATCTTAAAATCGATAAGGTCATGACCCCCAGAAAAGAGCTTGTCACCGTAAAAGAGGGAACCACTCTTTTTGAAGCCAAGGAACTTCTTCACAAGTTCAAGATAGAAAAACTCCCTGTAGTTGATAATGACTTCAAGCTTTGCGGCCTTATAACAATGAAGGACATAGAGAAAATAGAGAAGTTTCCAAAAGCGTCTAAAGATGCGATGGGAAGACTGCTTGTGGGAGCCGCAGTCGGGGTTGATAGGCACAGCCAGGAAAGGGTGGATGAACTTGTCGCGGCAGGTTGCGATGTAATAGTTGTTGATACGGCCCACGGGCATTCAAAAAGGGTGATTGAGAGTCTGAAACATATAAGAAAGAAATACCCCGACATAAATCTGATAGCTGGCAACATAGCGACGTCAGAAGCGGCGGAGGATCTTATAAAAGCGGGAGCGGATTGTCTTAAGGTTGGGGTTGGTCCCGGGTCGATATGCACGACGCGTGTCATAGCCGGTATCGGGGTGCCACAGATAACCGCTATAAGAGGGGTTTGTTCCGTAGCAAAAAAACATGATATCCCCGTAATAGCCGACGGGGGGATAAAATACTCGGGGGATATAACCAAGGCACTTGCCGCTGGAGCGGATTCCGTCATGGTGGGAAATTTGCTTGCAGGATCGGATGAAGCTCCCGGGGAGGTGGTTCTCTACCAAGGGAGAACCTATAAGGTTTACCGTGGCATGGGTTCTATTGAAGCCATGAAGGCTGGAAGCAGGGACCGATACGCCCAGGACGATGAGATGATGGAAGCCAAACTTGTTCCCGAAGGAATAGAGGGAAGAGTTCCTTACAGGGGCAATATAGGTGCAATAATTTACCAGCTGGTCGGAGGGCTTCGGGCGGGAATGGGCTACACTGGTTCCGCGACGATAAAAGAACTTCAGGAAAACGCGAAGTTTCTAAAGCTTACTAACGCCGGGCTTCAGGAAAGTCACGTTCACGATATTGTAATTACCAAGGAATCTCCCAACTACAGGATCGGGTGATAACGGTTTTCTTGTTTTATAAAATCGATCTGCGAGAGAGCGAGTCGCTAGTGCGTCCTCTCCAGATTTCACAGAAACGGGGCATGTGGCTATAAATGCGCGAGAAAGTTCTGGTTCTTGATTTTGGTTCCCAGTATACGCAGCTTATTGCTAGGCGCACCAGAGAACTCGGGGTCTATTCCGAGATAAAACCCTACAACACTGCTGCAAACGATATAAGAAAAGATTTTCCAAAAGCGATAATACTTTCTGGCGGGCCTTCCAGCGTCTGGGGAGTAGGTTCTCCAAGAGTAGATTTGGAGATACTGTCTTTGGGAATCCCTGTATTGGGTATCTGTTACGGACTTCAGACTCTTGTTTTCCAGCTGGGAGGAGAGGTTGAGCGTTCTCAGAAAAGGGAGTATGGTCCCGCCGTTTTGAACTTGATGACAGAAGATCCGCTTTTCTCGGGCGTAAAGAAAAGATCAGACGTTTGGATGTCTCACGGCGACAGGGTTTTGAGGGTGCCCGAGGGTTTTAGGGCTATAGCTGATACTAGAAACACGGAATGCGCGGCTGTAAGAAACGCGGATGGAGACATCTACGGTGTACAGTTCCACCCCGAAGTTGTGCATACGGAATTTGGAACCAAAATGCTTTCCAATTTCCTTTTTCATGTTGCAGACCTTATCGGCAACTGGACGGCTGGTTCTTTTATAGAGCATACGATACGTGACATAAGAGAGAGGGTAGGGGACGGAAAAATCATATGCGGGCTTTCAGGAGGAGTGGATTCCTCAGTTGCCGCGGTTCTTATTAACGAAGCCGTGGGTCGCAGGCTTTACTGTATTTTTGTCGATACCGGGTGTATGAGGCTTAATGAGGCAAAGGAGGTTTGTGATGCTTTCTCTGAATTTGAAATGAATTTCATTCATGTGGACGCATCTGAGAGGTTTCTTGCTCGTCTTAAAGGTATAGAGGACCCGGAAACTAAAAGGAAAATCATGGGCGAGCAATTCGTTAGAGTATTCGAAGAAGAAGCCGAGAAGATATCCGGTGTCAGTTTCCTTGCCCAAGGGACCCTATATCCAGATGTGATTGAGAGTGTAAGCGTCAAGGGACCTTCGGCCGTAATAAAGTCCCATCACAATGTCGGAGGACTCCCAGAAAAAATGAACTTAAAGATAGTGGAACCCCTTAGGGAGCTTTTCAAAGATGAGGTAAGAAGCGTTGGTAAGAAGCTAGGACTTGATTCATTTCTTATAGGTCGTCATCCATTTCCTGGTCCTGGACTTGCGATCAGGATAATGGGAGAAGTTACGCCTGAGAGGCTCTCTATACTTAGACATGCTGACAGCATTTTTATCGGGGAACTTGAAAAATCGGGTGCCTACGATGACATATGGCAGGCGTTTTGTGTTTTTATACCTGTAAAGACTGTAGGAGTTATGGGTGATGAGCGAACCTATGAGAATGTCTGCGTCCTAAGGGCGGTGAGCAGTACTGATGGAATGACTGCCGACTGGTCAAAAATATCTTATGACCTGCTCGGGGAAATTTCAGTAAGAATTATAAATGAGGTAAAGGGAATAAACCGGGTTGTGTACGATATATCTACTAAACCTCCAAGCACTATAGAGTGGCAGTAGCGGTTTAGCTGACTCTTTTTTTGAATATGGCGAATTCGCCTGTGATTGTGGCAAGTTCCCAACCTTCTTCGCCAAGCGAAACTAAAGAATCCTCAAGACCTTCCCTTGTAGCTTCCCTTCGTGAATCAACTTCTTCTTTATAAACCGCTATATCATGATCCCGGGGCTTTTTGATAAGAACATCGGTCGAGACTACTTTATATTGCCAGCTTTCCATTATTCTTCTTCCTGCTCTCCGACTTCCTCGTCTTCGTCTATGATAAGCAATGTTGCCTTATCGCTTACGTCGGGCAGATTTTTTATATATTTTTCGTAATCTTTCTCAGAGATTTCTCCTTCCTTTATGTATCTTTCGTAAATGCGCATATCAAAGAATTTTTCATTGTCCTTCATATTTCCGCCTCCGTGAAAACAAGATTTTAACCACGAGGAAGGTTTTTTCAAAGATAAAGTATTAATTAGTGAATACAGTTCTTTTGGCTGTTCTTAATCTCTTTCCTGCGAAAACCAGTTCCATGTTTTAGCAAGACCTTTGCGTAAGATTACTTGCGCATTCCATCCCAGTTTTTGTTCTACAAGTGAGCAGTCAAGACTTATTCTTTTTACTTCTCCAGGACGTTCTTCTTCATGCATAGTCGTAAAGCTGGTCTTCGTTACTTCTCTTAAGATGCTGACTATGTCGTTTACAGAGCTTTCAATAGATGTTCCTACGTTAAAAGTTCCTTCTTCTTTCAGGCTTGAGGCAAGCAGGTTCGCTCGGGATACATCAGAGACATGCACGTAGTCCCTAGTCTGTTCTCCGTCTCCGAATATAATACAGGGTTTCCCTCTGAGTATATTTTCGCAGAATATCCCTATTACTCCGGCTTCTCCTTCAGGGTTTTGTTTTTCTCCATATACATTTGCGTATCTTAGTATTACATGTCTCAAATCATAGTTTTTTGAGTGGTATCTAATGTAATTTTCCGTGGCGAGCTTAGAAATGCCGTAGGGCGAGAGAGGAAAGGTGGAAGTTGACTCGTCTGCGGGAAGTTTTACCGGTTCTCCATAAAGCGCGCCTCCGGTGGATGAGAAAATAAACTTCTCGATTTTATGCTCCACGCAGAGTCTCAGGACATTTAGAGATCCGTTTATGTTTATTTCCGCATCAGAAGAAGGATCTTCTACCGAGCTTCTTACATTTACCTGCGCTGCGTGGTGATTAACTACTTCGGGGTAGAATTTCCTAAAGGCCTTTTTGAGTATGGGATAATCTGTTACATCGCATTTGATGAATTCAGCTTCAGAAGGAATATTGTCTTCGGACCCAGTGGAAAGATTATCGATTACTAGAACCTCATGGCCCTCGGAGATGTAAGCTTCACATATCCAAGAGCCTATGAATCCTGCTCCGCCTGTAACAACTATTCTCACTTCTTCTCCTTCCAGATGCGGTGAAATAATAGTTTTCACTTGGGATTTTGTCAAAGAGCTATCTCAGATAAAGAGGGGGGGGGTCTTCTTTTACCCGTGTAAAATGAAATTCCAACCTAGCAATATAGGTGTTTTTGTATCTATGTGTAGAAAATCTCGAGGCTTCGGTTTGTTCGGTTTTTAAGTTATACTCCCTCCTTGATCGGTTTTTCTCTATCTAAAAAAGAATATTTCATAATTCTGGTGTTAAATTGCCGTTAAAGGAGTAAACCGAATCATAAAACCTATCTAGTTTGCTATGATTCTCGCAATTGATGTTGGTAACACAAGCATAACGGTCGGGATATTTTCTGGAGAAGACCTCGTGCATAGTTTCCGAGTTGATACTGACAGAACCAAAAGCCCTGATGATTACGGAATTATTTTCTTTGGAAATATAAACGACAGGGACATCTCCCCTTCTTCGTTTACCGGTGCCATAATTTCCTGTGTAGTTACCGATATGCAGGAGGGAATGGCCAAGTTAATAGAAAAATATTTTGGTCATGAGCCCATAGTCGTCGGTCCAGAGACGAGAACGGGTATGCAGATACTAATTTACAACCCTGAGGAACTTGGAGCCGACAGAATAGCAAATGCCGTTGCTGCTTACCACCGTTTTGGTGGAAGTGTTATAGTGGTAGACCTTGGTACGGCGACTACTTTTGACTGTATTTCGGAAAAAGGGGAATACTTGGGTGGAGCTATAGTCCCGGGGATTGAACTTTCCACAGTGGCGCTTTACCATGGAACTTCCAAGCTTCCGAAGGTTGATCCCCAGAAGCCTGAAGTTGTAGTAGGCAAAGACACTATCGAGTGCATACAGTCGGGGCTTTTTCATGGCTATGCCTCAATGATTGATGGGCTTTGCACGAAACTCAAGAAGGAAATGGGTTCTTCTCCTGAAGTCGTAATGACCGGAGGTTTTGCTGATGCGGTGTTTGATGAGTGTTCCAGCGTGAATCGGGTTGACAAGGACCTTGCTTTACACGGTCTGAGACTGCTCTATGAACTCAACTCGCAGATATTCTGTTAAAAAGATAGTATCGAAAACCACCTGTTTCGTACTTTCTCTTGAACTCACAAATGGGTACCGCCACTGGGTTTTTTCAAACGCGGAGTGGTTTGATAAAAGGCAGAAGGCTATAGGGATTGAGTTTGAGAAAGACGACCTGTGGGTTCTTCTCTGTGAACAGTGCTGCTCAGCCAAGAATGATTTTTCCGTTTCGGGAAGATATGTTTTGGAGCATGAAGGTTTCCATAAACTCTCTTTTCATCTTGATTGTTCACCTATGCTTCTGGGCAGTTATGTTCTGCTTTCTCCAGGCTGGGGACGTCATTCCAGCAGAAAAATGTGGCTTTTGATTCCTGCTTCGCAGAGAAAGCGAAGTCGGTAATAACGGATTATTCAAAGCCAAAATCTGGGGGTCCCTGCATATGATTTCCTGTTTCTGGGAGAGCTCCGACACCTTTTTCAGGTTGATCAAATCTTGGATTGTAGAAAATTTCTTTTTCGTTTGCTAGAAACAGTTTTTTCCATAAAATGTACCCTTTTCTATTCATATGAAGACTATCTTCGGTAAACAGCTCTTCTCTTATTTCTCCTTTCTCACTTAACATATGGTCGTAGATATTGAGATAAAAAGCGTTGAATTCTCCTGACAGGAATTGTCTGACAAAATTGTTTGACGCCTTGATTATCTCAAGAAAAAGAATGGCTCGGTTCAAACTGTTTGGTGAGTATATAGCGTTCGGGTATTTTTATCAGCCCGCTGATTTTGAGCAGGAAATCGGTTTTAGTTTTGTCGAAATTACCGATGAACGGAAGCTCATTGAATGTCTTTTTTTTCCTCGCATAGAAGCAAATCATACCTTTCTCTATCGACATAATATATTTTTTTCAAGCTGTATAACTGGCTGGATTATGACAGAGAGTTTTCGCAATTTCGCTAAAAATAATTTACGTTACATAAAAATTACTTTTTCCAAAGGAGACTCAATTGATAAAACATATAGTAATGTGGAAATTCAAGGATTCACACGAAGGTATGGATAAAAACGGCCTTATATCCAAGATTAAGCAGGATCTTGAAGGGTTAAAAAGGGCTATTCCAGAGATAAAGGTAATGGAGCTTGGCAAGGATTTTAACGAACTTCCCGTCTCATACGATGTTGCGCTTTATTCCGAATTTGAATCGAAAGAAGATCTTGAGATCTACCAGAAACATCCCGAGCATGTAAAAGTCGCACAGTTCATCCGGCAGATAAGAACTGATGTGGCCCTTGCGGACTACGAAGTGTAAGTATCTGTATGCCACTGTATTGCTAACGCTTGGGCGGCAGACCGGTGGACTCTTCGCAAATTTCAAAACAGAAGTCTCCCTGAATTATTGGGAATCGTTAAAAATAGGACTTGTAGTGTTCCCACGCATACTCGAATGTGTAATTACAGTCACTTACGATACGAATCCGCTGAAGTCAGGATTTTTTAAGAGGGTTTTCGCCTTGCGGTCGAATAAGGTGATATATCCAGCTTGGATACCCTGTTATCCGCATACATATGGTAACCGAGTGTGGCTATCATGGCCGCATTGTCGGTGCAGAGTGCAGGTGAGGGTATGAAAGTGTCTATTCCCTCACCTCTTATTTTCTCTTCGCTAAGTTGTCGCAACCTTGAATTGCAGGCTACCCCGCCAGCTAGAACGACGCTTTTTACTCTGTTTTTCTTTGCGGCGTTAAGAGTTTTATCAACAAGAGTTTCCACTA
>RKRQ01000002.1 GCA_007571325.1 Candidatus Dadabacteria bacterium | reverse complement strand
GGGTTTCCGCTCCTCCGGTGTCAAGAATAATTCTCGAATCCACTTTTGAGGATACGAGAAAAGATATACGTGCTGGGAAATTGGCCTTTATAAGTCCGGCAACCACATCGGCCGAAGGGCGTTGTGTAGAGACAATTATGTGAATTCCCGCCGCTCTGGCTTTTTGAGCTAGCCTTATTATCGAATCTTTGACGTCACTAGGGGCAACCATCATAAGGTCGGCAAGTTCATCTATTATAACGACTATGTAAGGGAGCCATCTGAGTTGTTTTTCTTCAGTATCAAGTGTTTCAAGCTTGTTGTTATAGCTGTCTATATCTCTTACTCCTTCCTCAGAGAGCATTCTATATCTAGAATCCATTTCCTGCACAAGCCACTTAAGAGCGGCTACGGCTTTTTTTGATTCTGTTACCACAGGGTGGAGCAAATGAGGAATATTTTCGTATATTGACAGCTCAAGCATCTTCGGATCTATCATTATAAGTTTGAGTTCATAGGGAGTCGCTCTGTACAACATGCTTGTTATTGCGGCGTTTAGAAGCACGCTTTTCCCCGAGCCTGTCGTTCCTGCGATCATAAGATGCGGGGCGGTCTGAAGGTTCATGTAGCGTGGTTTTCCAGATATGTCTTTTCCAAGAGCTATTGTAAGCATTGATTTTTTCTGCGTAAACGAACTGCTTTCAAAGAGTTCCCTCAGCACCACTACCTCTCTGTTTTCATTCGGTACTTCTATCCCAACCACATCTTTTCCCGGTATGGGGGCAATGATTCTTATGCTAACGGCCTTAAGACCCATTGCCAGGTCACCTTCAAGAGAAGATATTTTATTTATTTTTATCCCTGGGGCGGGTTTGTATTCAAACATCGTGATAACTGGACCGGGACGTATTTCCATCACTTTTCCTGTTACTCCAAAGTCCGAAAGCTTTTCCTCAATCAAAGTGGCTTTCTGGTACATGGCTTCTTTGTCTATTTCTTCTGACGTTTGTATTTTGGGATCAAGCAGGTCAATTGAAGGGAGTGAGAAGTCAAGCCATCTGTTCTCCGGCGTGGAAGATTGCGCCTCAGTTTTTTTCTCTTCGTATGGAGAGGTTAATACTATTTGTGGTTCCGCATCGGTTCCGTGATCTGATTCCTGTTGTTTTTCCACCGCCTCTAGGGGTTTTTCTGCACGTATGGGCGTGGGATGCTTTCTAGTTTTCTTTTTTATCCGGATTTTTCGCGCCGCTGCGCGTTTTAGCACGCTGGTCAACGCAAGGACTTTCTTTAACACTACTGAAAGCAGCATGAGAGTAAATTTTGCTACCTGGGAAAGCTTGGTCTCCGTTGTGATTATCACGGAGAGAAATATAACAATTACGGCAATAATGTATGTTCCTAGGGTTCCCGATATATTCTGTGAAAACTCCCGAGAAACTGCTAAACCTATCCATCCACCGGCCGGAGCATAACCCAAGAGAGAGCTTTTTCCGTAAGCGAGTCCGAGTAGAGTGGTTGAAGAAAGCAGGAAAATAATCGTGGAGAAAAGCTTCCAATATATTTTTTGAGCGGGCTGTTTCTTTAGAATTAAGTATGAAGAGTAGAACATCAATGCGGGAAACACGAAGGAAAGCATTCCAAAAGAACTTCCGAGAGACTGCGATACGTAAGACCCCATATTCCCCATCGTACCTTTCGCATCAATATCAAACAGGTCGCTGAATGCCAAAAGACTTATGAAGGTTAATATTCCTAGGGTGAAGAAAAAAACGGCCATCACCTCCACAAACAGGCTTTGAGTGTCTTTGCTCTTCTCCATTTCTTAAATAAACTCCTCTGCATCCGTGTGGGAGCAAGAAGCCTTTGTTTAAAAGGCGATTGCGGTGAGAAGCGTATTTGACGCCTGAACCGCGAAGTCCCATGATAAAAAAGGAAATATACCGAAGAAAACCGTGGCTGCAGTAAGTGCGGCAATTGTAGCTCCCGAAAGCGGCTTGCTTGAGGTTGCCCCGTAGCTATCCTCCTTCATAAACGCATAGACGAGTACCTTAAGATAGTAGTATGCAGAGATTACGCTTGTTATTATTCCTATAACTGCAAGCGGCGTAAGATTGGCATCAACCGCCGCTAAAAACACTCTGTACTTTCCGAAAAATCCTATAGTCGGTGGAATTCCCGCGAGGGAAAACATAAATATCCCGAGTGCGAGCGATATAGCCGGGTTTCTTTTCCAGAGTCCGGATATAGATTCAAAAGTATCGCAATCGCTTTCCTCTCTGCTTAAGTAGGCGAGGATTCCAAAAGCCCCAAGGTTCATGAAAGTATATGCAAACAAATAGTAAAGGACGCTTCCACTTCCTACTGAAGCATCCGAAAGAACGGCTGAAACCCCGACCAGAGCATACCCAGCATGAGCTATGCTTGAATAGGCGAGCATTCTTTTTACGCTTTTTTGATATATGGCAGCGATGTTTCCCACAAGCATGGTCAGTATTGCGACGATTTGTACCGCAACTGTCATATAGCTTTCAAACGCCGGAGCGGAGTCGAAAAATATTCTTAGCAGAAGTAGAAATGCCGCCGCTTTTACCGCCACAGACATATACCCCGTGACGGTGAGAGGAGCGCCGTCGTAGATATCGGGCACCCACTGGTGAAGAGGTACCGCTC
Source organism: Candidatus Dadabacteria bacterium (assembly GCA_007571325.1). Classification (GTDB taxonomy): domain Bacteria; phylum Desulfobacterota_D; class UBA1144; order Nemesobacterales; family Nemesobacteraceae; genus Nemesobacter. The sequence continues at coordinate 470 of RKRQ01000002.1, read as the reverse complement.
CTATTTTGAATATAACGCCTGCTGCCACAAAAACAGCTCCGCAGACATACATCGGTAGATTCACCGGGTTTTTGAGAATTTCGTCTATAAAAGTGGAGCCAGTAGCTCCGTAGAGAAGAGCGATTCCAAAAAGCAGCACCGCGGAGGAAAACCCTCCTAGAATGAGATACTTTACCCCTGATTCCGTTGAGTCAAGAGACTTGCTTCTGAATCCTGAGAGAATATAGATAGCGATTGACATGATTTCGAATCCTACAAAAAGCGTCATCAATTCAACCGACGAAGCGAGAATCATCATCCCACTTGTGCAAAACAGCACGAGCGCATAAAACTCCTCGACCCATTGTGAGCGGTTTTGCAGATAGTCTTTTGAAAGAAGAAGCGTTGCCAGTGTGGCAAGGAGAAAAATAGAGTTAAAATAGGCGGAAAAAGAATCTATTGCTATAGCTCCCGAAAACGCTGAGCTTGTG
>RKRQ01000067.1 GCA_007571325.1 Candidatus Dadabacteria bacterium | reverse complement strand
TGGAGGTCAGTGCGCCTATGATAGAGCGCTGGCTTGTTACCCCAGTGAACAGAAAGGAAATTGAAGAACTCGGCGGCAAGATAAGCCCCGATGTCATAAGATCTGAGACGCCTGTATACATAAACACTCTTTTTGTCCTCAGCAAAAGAACTTTCGGTGGCTTTATTGATTTGTTTGACAACCTCTCGGGAAAAAAGGTGCATATGCCTTCTGTCTGAACTTTGCTCTCTCGGTTAGCCGGGAGGCTTTCTTGTAGATCGCTGTTGAAAAAAAAACAAGCGTGTGTATACTCCGTGCCGTCTTCAGTTATTGACAATCTTTATTCTTCCAATCTACTAGACGAGGTGAAAATGAGCAGTTGGGAATACAAAAATCACGGTCATCCAGACATAAAATCCTCTCCTTCAAAAAGAGCCATATTTATCGGTAGATATCAACCCTACCATGCTGGACATATAAGTCTTGTTAAGCAGAAGCTAAACAAGGGAGTTCCATGCCTGATAATGGTGAGGGATATTCCTCCCGACCCCAAAAATCCCTTTACCACGGAACAGACCGTCGGAATGATAAAAAAGTATCACGAGAGCAAGGGCGATGATGTGGTGGTGATGGCTATTCCAGATATTGAATCGGTAAACTGGGGCAGGGGAGTCGGTTACGAGATGAACGAGTTTTTTCCGCCTGATGATATAGGGTTTATATCGGCGACTAAAATACGCGAATCCATAGCGGAGGGTAATGAGGAGTGGAAAGAGCTTGTAGATGAGTCTATTCAGGATGATGTGGTAAATTACCTGAGCGGTAACTGATCACAGCTCCTTGAACCAAGAAAATGGCCTGAAGACCGCGCCACTTCGCCCAGAAATACCAAAGTTGGTAAGAAAAGCGAAGCACAAAGCATGCTGCCAGAAGTGCGTCAGGAAAAAGCCGTCGAAACATACTGGGTTCCTGGTCAGTATCTTAAATACGAAACGCAACGCTTGCGCCCGGCTCTTGAATTGATTGATCGCATCCCGCTTGCTTCACCCCGGGTGATTTATGATCTGGGTTGTGGTTCAGGTCACATAACTCGTTTTCTGGCCAAGCGCTGGTCCTCATGCAAAGTCTACGGCATTGATAATTCGTCGCAGATGCTTTCTGAAGCGGTTTCAGAACCATCATCTGTGCATTGGGTGAATGCCGACATATGTGACTGGGCGCCTCTGGAAACGCCTGACCTTATATATTCCAATGCGGCTTTACACTGGGTTGATAATCATTTCGAACTGTTTCCACGCCTAATAAATTGCCTTAGACATAGAGGTTGCCTAGCGGTACAGATGCCGCTTAGCTGGGACCTTCCGTCTCACCGCTTAATGAGAGACACATTGGCAAAAGGCGGTCCTGACGGAAGACCCTTTGGCGACGCTTCGTTGTTAAGTGCCTTGTCATCCAGATGGGTTGAAAATGCCGACTCATATAAAGAAATTCTTCTTCCCTGCACTCAGCATCTTGATATATGGGAAACGGAGTATCTTCATGAATTGCAGGGTGATGACCCTGTGTTTGAATGGGTTAGGGGAAGCGGGTTGCGCCCGATTTTAAATGCCCTGGACGATGCTGATAGGGACTGGTTCGTAAAAGTATACAAGAAACGATTGCGGGAAGCTTATCCCAAAGGCCCAGGGAACCGTACGCTGTATCCATTTCGACGCCTGTTTATAATTGCCCTAACGTAACAGCGGACCGGAGGGAGTTGCCCGCTACAGATCATTTTTTACTATGATTGATGGTTCTTCCGTAGTTTATTTCTTGCCTGAGTTCTTCTGGTACTTACGACGGAATTTTTCGACTCTTCCTTCTTTTTTATAGTGTTTTTCCTTTCCTGTGTAGAAAGGGTGTGAGTCGCTTGAAATTTCCACTGTCACAAGAGGATATTCGTTTCCATCTTCCCATTTTGTGGTTTCAGCAGATTTTCTGGTTGAGCGCGTAAGAAATGAATGGCCGGTGAATGAATCTTTAAAAACCACATAGTCATAATCTGGGTGAATGTCTTTTTTCATTGTTTTCGTCCAGTGCTTTTTTGTGAGAAACGGAATTTTATACGACTATAAAATTTTGTAAAGCATATAATTGTGTAAGACGTCTTCACCTTACCGGGTTTTGCTTAGAATCTCTGCTGCTTTTTTTGCAAAATAGGTAATTAAGATATCAGCCCCGGCCCTTTTTATGCTTAAAAGACTTTCAAGGATAATTTTTTCCTCATCAAGCCACTTTGATTCCACAGCTGCTTTTATCATAAGGTACTCTCCACTTACCTGGTATGCAGCCAAGGGAAGATCGGTGTTTTCCCGAAACAGTGACACGAGATCAAGGTAGTATCCTGCGGGTTTTACCATTACGATGTCTGCGCCTTCTTCTTCGTCAAGAAGAAGTTCCCTTAGGGCTTCTCTTGAGTTAGCAGGGTCCATCTGATAAGTCATTTTATCTCCGTTTCTTGGTGCTGAATCAAGTGCTCCGCGAAACGGTCCGTAAAAAGAGGATGCATACTTGGCCGTGTACGACATTATTGAAACATCTGTGTAACCTTCTTCGTCAAGAACCTCTCTGATTGCTCCGACCCTCCCGTCCATCATATCGCTTGGAGCAACTATGTCGGCTCCTGCATTAGCGTGGCACAGGGCTTGCTTGCATAGCACCTCGACTGTTACGTCGTTTAATATTTCCCCAGACGGGGAAATCACTCCGTCATGTCCATCGCTTGAATAAGGGTCAAGCGCTATATCTGTTATAACAGCTATTTGCGGAACCTGTTTTCTTATGGCGGTTATGGCCCTTGGTACAAGTCCCTTTGGGTTGTAGCACTCTTCGGCGAAAGGAGATTTGAGGTCGTTTTCTATCGCTGGGAAAATCATTACTGCTTCGATACCCAAGCTATATGCCTGTTCTGCTTCCTCCACCAGACCCGAAACACTCCACCTTTTGCATCCAGGCATTGATTCTATTTCTTTATCATCGTTTTTATCATGGATGAAAAGCGGGTAAATGAAATCTGCAGGTAGAAGGAAGGTTTCCCGCACAAGATTTCTTATGGAAGAGGATTTCCGGTTTCTTCTCGGTCTTGTTGCTAGGTCGAGGGACGGAATGTCTTTCTCCGGTGT